>NZ_JBYQCG010000232.1:0-221262 GCF_057837105.1 Burkholderia sp. APQ4-4ca
AGTCCAGCAAAACAAGAAGTCGCCGTCGAAGCGCGGCATGCATCGTTCGCACGATTTCCTGACGGCAGCGCCGCTGGCAGTCGAGCCGAGCACGGGTGAAGTGCATCTGCGTCACCACGTCAGCCCGAACGGCTACTATCGCGGCAAGAAAGTCGTCAAGACGAAGAACGACTAAGCGTCAAGTCACGCGTTGCGCGCTACGCTCGCCGTTCGCGTGACAACTGGTTCGCTTGACACTTTCCTGGCTCAACAAAAAGGCGGCATTCAACTGCCGCTTTTTTGTGCCTGAAATTCGTCGCATTCCATGACCGTAAAGCTCACAATCGATTGCATGGGAGGCGACCACGGCCCGTCCGTGACCGTTCCCGCGGCAGTCAAGTTCGTCCGCGCGCATCCTGATGCGCACCTGATGCTCGTCGGCATCGAAAGCGCGATTCGCGCTCAGCTGAAGAAGCTGAAAGCCCTCGACGATCCCGCGTTGACCATCGTGCCCGCCACCGAAGTCGTGGCGATGGACGACCCTGTCGAAGTGGCGCTGCGCAAGAAGAAGGATTCTTCGATGCGCGTCGCGCTCAACCACGTCAAGGAAGGCGCGGCGCAGGCCTGCATCTCCGCCGGCAATACCGGCGCGCTGATGGCCGTTTCCCGTTACGTCCTCAAGACGCTGCCCGGCATCGAGCGGCCCGCGATCGCGTTCGCGCTGCCGAACCCGAGCGGCTACACGATGATGCTGGACCTCGGCGCGAACGTCGACTGCGAGCCGCAGCACCTGCTGCAGTTCGCGGAGATGGGGCACGCGCTCGTGGCCGCGCTCGAAGGCAAGGAGCGCCCGACCATCGGCCTGCTGAACATCGGCGAAGAGGTCATCAAGGGCAACGAGACGATCAAGCGCGCAGGCGAGTTGCTGCGCGCCAGCACGCTCAATTTCCGCGGCAACGTGGAAGGCAACGACATCTACAAGGGCACCGTCGACGTCATCGTGTGCGACGGCTTCGTCGGCAACGTCGCGCTGAAGACGTCCGAAGGCCTCGCGCAGATGCTGTCGGACATCATCCGCGAGGAGTTCGGCCGTTCGCTGATGTCGAAGCTGATGGCGCTGCTCGCGCTGCCGGTGCTGATGCGCTTCAAGAAGCGCGTCGACCACCGCCAGTACAACGGCGCGGCGCTGCTGGGGCTGAAGAGCCTCGTGATCAAGAGCCACGGTTCGGCCGACGCGTACGCGTTTGAGTGGGCGATCAAACGCGGGTATGATGCCGTCAAAAACGGGGTGCTGGAGCGCCTCGCGCGCGCGATGGCGGATAATTCAGTGTCGCTCGGCGACGGCGGACACGACGCGGGCGGCGCGGGCCAGGCAAGCCCGGCCGCAGGCCATCACGCCGAACCTTCCGCCGCGCAATCCTCTAAAGCATAAATGGCCCAATCGACTCTCTATTCCCGCGTGCTCGGCACGGGCAGCTACCTGCCGCCCGACCGCGTCACGAACCAGCAGTTGACCGATCGTCTTGCGAAGGAAGGCATCGAGACCAGCGACGAATGGATCGTGGCGCGCACGGGCATCCATGCGCGCCATTTCGCCGCACCCGACGTCACGACGAGCGATCTCGCGCTCGAGGCGTCGCGTCGTGCGATCGAAGCGGCCGGCGTCGATCCGCAGTCGATCGACCTGATCATCGTCGCGACTTCGACCCCCGATTTCGTGTTCCCGAGCACTGCGTGCCTGCTGCAGAACAAGCTCGGCATCAAGAGCGGCGGCGCGGCATTCGACGTGCAGGCCGTATGCTCGGGCTTCGCGTATGCGATGGCCACCGCCGACAGCTTCATCCGCAGCGGCCAGCACCGCACCGCGCTGATCGTCGGCGCGGAGACGTTCTCGCGCATTCTCGACTTCAAGGACCGCACGACCTGCGTGCTGTTCGGCGACGGCGCGGGCGCGGTGATCCTGTCCGCATCGGAAGAGCCGGGCGTGCTCGGCAGTGCGCTGCACGCGGACGGCAGCTACTCGAACATCCTGTGCACGCCGGGCAACGTCAATCGCGGCGTGATCGACGGTAGCGCGTTCCTGCACATGGACGGGCAGGCCGTGTTCAAGCTCGCGGTCAACGTGCTCGAAAAGGTCGCGATCGAAGCGCTCGCGAAGGCGAATCTCGCGCCCGAGCAAATCGACTGGCTGATTCCGCATCAGGCCAATATCCGCATCATGACCAGCACCTGCCGCAAGCTCGGCCTGCCGCAGGAGCGCATGGTCGTGACGGTCGACCAGCACGGCAACACGTCGGCCGCGTCGATTCCGCTGGCGCTCGACGCCGCGGTGCGCGACGGCCGCATCCAGCGCGGCCAGCACGTGCTGATCGAAGGCGTCGGCGGCGGCTTCACCTGGGGCGCGTCGGTCTTCCGCTTCTGATCCGCGGCGCGCGACAAGCCGCGCGCGGATCCCGTCGGCGCGCCGTTCATGCGCGCCGTCCGAATCGATTCAATTGGGGACGATATGAAATTTGCATTCGTTTTTCCGGGGCAGGGCTCGCAAGCGATCGGCATGCTCAATGCATTCGCCGATCTGGCCGTCGTGCGCGAGACGCTCCAGGAAGCGTCCGATGTGCTCAATCAGGATCTCGGCAAGCTGATCGCCGAAGGTCCGGCCGAAGAGCTGAACCTGACCACCAACACGCAGCCCGTGATGCTGACCGCCGCGTACGCGTGCTACCGCGCGTGGCAGCAGGCAGGCGGCCCGGCGCCGTCGATCGTCGCCGGCCACAGCCTCGGCGAATACACGGCGCTCGTCGCGGCCGGCGCGCTCGCGTTCAAGGACGCGGTGCCGCTCGTGCGCTTCCGTGCGCAGGCGATGCAGACGGCCGTGCCGGTCGGTCAGGGCGGCATGGCCGCGATCCTGGGCCTCGACGACGACACGGTGCGCGCGGTGTGTGCCGAAGCCGCGGAAGCGGGCGTCGTCGAAGCGGTGAACTTCAATGCACCCGCGCAGGTCGTGATCGCAGGCAGCAAGGGCGCGGTCGACAAGGCGTGCGAGATCGCGAAGGCGAAGGGCGCGAAGCGCGCACTGCCGCTGCCGGTGTCGGCGCCGTTCCATTCGTCGCTGCTCAAGCCGGCGTCGGATCAACTGCGCGACTATCTCGCGAACGTCGACGTGAAGGCGCCGCAGATTCCGGTCGTCAACAACATCGACGTCGCGGTGGTCAGCGATCCGGCGGCGATCAAGGACGCGCTGGTGCGCCAGGCCGCGGGCCCGGTGCGCTGGGTCGAGTGCGTGCAACACATCGCGAGCACGGGCGTCACGCACGTGATCGAATGTGGTCCGGGCAAGGTGCTCGCCGGCCTGACGAAGCGCATCGACGGCAACCTGGTGGGCGCCTCGGTGTTCGATCCGGCTTCGCTCGACGAAGCGCTCAAGCTCGCGACCGCCTGACGCGGCGCTTTTTCCCAAGCAACGGATATTCGATTCATGGACAAGACTCTCGATAAACAGGTTGCGATCGTGACCGGCGCGTCGCGCGGCATCGGCCGTTCGATCGCGCTCGAACTCGCGCGCCTGGGCGCGACGGTGATCGGTACGGCGACGAGCGAATCGGGCGCCGCCGCGATCACCGCGGCGTTCGCGGAAGCGGGCGTCACGGGCCGCGGCGCGGTGCTGAACGTCAACGACGCGGCCGCCGCCGAGGCGCTGATCGATGCGACCGTGAAGGAATTCGGCGCGCTGAACGTGCTCGTCAACAACGCGGGCATCACGCAAGACCAGCTCGCGATGCGGATGAAGGACGAGGACTGGGACGCGGTGATCGACACCAACCTGAAGTCGGTGTTCCGCCTGTCGCGCGCGGTGCTGCGCCCGATGATGAAGGCGCGCGGCGGCCGCATCATCAACATCACGTCGGTGGTCGGCTCGGCCGGCAATCCGGGTCAGGTCAACTACGCGGCCGCGAAGGCCGGCGTCGCGGGCATGACGCGGGCGCTCGCGCGCGAGATCGGCAGCCGCGGCATCACCGTGAACTGCGTGGCGCCGGGCTTCATCGACACCGACATGACGAAGACGCTGCCGGAAGAACAGCAGGCCGCGCTCAAGACCCAGATTCCGCTCGGCCGCCTCGGCAGCCCGGAGGACATCGCCCATGCCGTCGCGTTCCTCGCATCGCCGCAGGCCGGTTACATCACCGGCACGACGCTGCACGTGAACGGCGGCATGTACATGTCGTAACGGTTTTCGTTTACCATCCGCGCCGTATCCCGTTTTTCAGGCGGATCGGCGCTTGATCGACCATCAAGCCAACGCGCGTTTTGCCGTCAGCAAACCTGATAAAATGCGCGCACTTGTAAATCTGAACTTTCCCTCGGAGGGGTAATGGACAACATCGAACAACGTGTCAAGAAGATCGTCGCTGAGCAACTGGGCGTCGCGGAAGCCGAGATCAAGAACGAAGCTTCGTTCGTGAACGACCTGGGCGCCGATTCGCTCGACACGGTCGAACTGGTGATGGCTCTGGAAGACGAGTTCGGCATGGAAATCCCGGACGAAGAAGCAGAGAAGATCACGACCGTTCAGCAAGCGATCGACTACGCTCGCGCAAACGTCAAGGCGTAAGCGCCTTTCGCGCTTGTCCGCCACGTCGCCGCGATCTTCGCGATTGACGCGCCATCCTGCCGGCTTCGCGCCGGACGGACTAACAGCCACAGGGCTCGCAGGGCTGGTTCCTGTGGCCACTGTGGCTTTTGTTTTTGTCATCCAATAATGGAAAAGAGGTTACCGTGAGCCGCCGTCGTGTTGTCGTTACAGGCCTGGGGCTGATTTCGCCTGTTGGCAATAATGTTGCCGACGGCTGGGCCAATCTCGTCGCCGGCAAGTCCGGTATCGCCACCGTCACGAAGTTCGATGCGTCGAACCTCGCGTGCCATTTCGCGGGCGAAGTGAAGGGTTTCAGCGCCGAGGAATACATCCCGGCGAAGGAAGCCCGGAACATGGACACGTTCATCCATTACGGCATCGCCGCCGGCGTCCAGGCCATGCGGGACAGCGGGCTGGAAGTGACCGAAGCCAACGCGGAACGCATCGGCGTGCTGGTCGGTTCCGGCATCGGCGGCCTGCCGATGATCGAGGATACGCACCAGACCTACGTCGATCGCGGTGCGCGCCGGATTTCGCCGTTCTTCGTGCCGGGTTCGATCATCAACATGATCTCGGGCCACCTGAGCATCATGTTCGGCCTGAAGGGCCCGAACCTCGCCGCCGTCACGGCCTGCACGACCGGCCTGCACAGCATCGGCCTCGCCGCGCGCCTGATCCAGGCCGGCGACGCCGACGTGATGGTCGCGGGCGGCGCCGAATCGACGGTGTCGCCGCTCGGCATCGGCGGTTTCGCGGCAGCGCGCGCGCTGTCGACCCGCAACGACGATCCGGCTACCGCGTCGCGTCCGTGGGACAAGGACCGCGACGGCTTCGTGCTGGGCGAGGGTTCCGGCGTGATGGTGCTCGAGGAATACGAGGCGGCGAAGGCGCGCGGCGCGAAGATCTACGCGGAAGTCTCGGGCTTCGGCATGACGGGTGACGCGTACCACATGACCGCGCCGAACATGGACGGCCCGCGCCGCTGCATGGTCGCCGCACTGCGCGACGCCGGCGTGAACCCCGACGAGGTCCAGTACCTGAACGCGCATGGCACGTCGACGCCGCTGGGCGACAAGAACGAGTCCGACGCGGTGAAGGCGGCCTTCGGCGAGCACGCGTACAAGATGGTGGTCAACTCGACGAAGTCGATGACGGGCCACCTGCTGGGTGGCGCGGGCGGCCTCGAATCGGTGTTCACGGTGCTGGCGCTGCACAACAACGTGTCGCCGCCGACCATCAACATCTTCAACCAGGACCCCGAGTGCGATCTCGATTACTGCGCGAACACCGCACGTGACATGAAGATCGACGTGGCCGTGAAGAACAACTTCGGCTTCGGCGGGACCAACGGCACGCTGGTGTTCAAGCGCGTCTGACGTCGAATCGCTTGACGAGTCCATTCGATGCTCCGGCCGGGCGTCCGCAGCGCTTTGCGTTGCGGGCCTCGGCCGTGTCGTATCTCGTGCTGGCCGCGTTCGTCGCGTCGGCTGCCGCGTCGGCGTACCTGTTCTGGGCGCCGCGCGCGGGCGCTGCCGCCGGCGCAGGCGTGTCGGCCGCGACGGCGGCCCTGCTGGCCGTATGCGCGGCGCGGGCTTGCGCCCGCCGGTTGCCGGCCGAGCTGCAAATCGATGCGTTCGGGGAGATTGCGGCGTTTGGCCGCACCGGGCGATTGCTGGCTCGCGGCCGCGTGACGGGCCATGCGCACTGGAGCAGCCTGCTGCTGGTGCTGTCGGTCGGGCAGGGCGCCCGGCGCGCGCGGCCGCTGCTGATTCCGGCCGACGCGCTCGACGCCGCGTCGTTCAGCGCGCTATCGGTGCTGGCGAGAACGGCCGGGGCGGCGGGGCGGGCATGACGGCGGCAGTTACCGACCGTAACCAGCGGCCGGCGCCGGAACGCTACAATAACGCTCCGCGTTGCATCCCTAGTTAACGGATTTGTCAGGTGAGTGAAAAAGAAATCGATCAGGCTCTGGTCGAGCGCGTACAGAAGGGCGACAAGGCGGCGTTCGAACTCCTGGTCTCCAAATACCACCGCAAGATCATTCGGCTGATCTCGCGCCTCGTGCGGGATCCCGCCGAGGTCGAGGACGTGGCCCAGGACGCGTTCATCAAGGCGTATCGTGCGCTGCCGCAATTCCGCGGCGAATCGGCGTTCTATACGTGGTTGTACCGTATTGCCGTCAACACGGCGAAGAACTACCTTGCGACGCAAGGCCGCCGGGCGCCGACCTCGACCGAGGCCGATGCGGAGGAAGCGGAAACTTTCTCCGACGCAGACCAACTAAGGGATATCAACACGCCTGAGTCGATGTTGATGAGCAAGCAGATTGCCGAAACGGTCAACGCTGCAATGGCTCTGCTGCCCGAAGAACTGCGCCAGGCAATCACGCTGCGCGAGATCGAGGGCCTGAGCTACGAAGAGATCGCGGAAATGATGGGCTGTCCGATCGGGACGGTTCGGTCGCGGATCTTCCGCGCGCGCGAAGCAATCGCTGCCAAATTGCGTCCGCTGCTCGATACGCCCGAAGGAAAGCGCTGGTAAGCGCGACAGGCGGAGCGACGCGGGTCGGGGTCTAGTTACGGATAGAGTCGTGAAGTCACGACGGGGTGTGCAAGATGGGGAGCATCATGGGGTCGGTCAATACGCAATCGCAAGCGTGCTCGCGCGGCGAGCGCCTTTCCGCGCTGGTCGACGGCGAAATGTTCGATGGCCCGGATCACGGGCAGTTTCTGGCTGAGCTCGACCGCGCGGATCGCGCCGTGTGGGCCCATTACCACCTGATCGGCGATGCGCTGCGCTCGGACGAGCTCGCGCTGTCGCCCGCGTTGAGCATTGCGTTCACCGCGCGCATGTCGGCCGCGCTCGAAAGCGAGCCGCACCTGCTGGCACCGGCGGCCGCGCCGGTCGCGCGCAAGCTGCTGTCGCTGCGCCGCCGTGTCGTGCCCGCGTTCGCGGTGGCCGCCGCGGCCGCCACGCTGACGTGGATCGTCGTCCCGCAGATGCAGACGGCCGGTGCGCCAGGCGCCGTTCAGGTCGCATCGGCAGGCGCGCCGCAGAACGGCAACCTGCAGCGCGTGACGGTTGCGCAGGCATCGGCCCAGCCGGGTCTGCAAGACGTCAACATCATCCGCGACGCGAGCCTCGACCAATACCTTGAAGCGCACCAGCAATTCGCGCAGCAGCCCGTCGTCACGGGTTCGATGCCGCTGATCCGCGCTGCCGTGACCACCACGCCAGGCCAATAAACCCGATGCGGACATTGCAGTTGAATCACGCCATCTCCGGATGGAAGCGGCTGCCGGCCCTCCTGCTTTGCGCAGCTGCCCTGTTGTCCGTTCACTCCCTTCCCGCCAGCGCCCAGCAACCGGACGATCCCGTCGCGACCCGCAAGGGCGCCGCGGACTGGCTCGACCGCGTCCAGCAGGCCGCGCAGCAGCAGAGCTACGAAGGTACGTTCGTCTATCAGCGCGGCGGGTACGTGCAGTCGTCGCGCATCGCGCACGTGTCGTCCCGCGACGGCGAGTTCGAGCGGATCGAGACGCTCGACGGCAAGCCGCGCAAGCTGCTGCGGCACAACGACGAGCTGTACACGTTCGTGCCCGAGCGCAAGCTGTGCGTGGTCGAGCGCCGTCAGACGCGCGACGCGTTCCCCGCGCTGCTCGGCGCGAGCGGCGAGCACGTGATGTCCGTCTACGATGCGAAGTCGCTCGGCAAGGACCGCGTGGCCGGGATCGACGCGCAGGTCGTCGAGCTCGTGCCGAAGGATGCGTACCGTTTCACGTACAAGCTGTGGGCCGATGCGCGCACCGGGCTGCTGCTGCGTTCGCAGACGCTCGACGCCAACGATCGCGTGCTCGAACAGATCGCGTTCTCGCAAGTGCAGACGGGCGGCGCAAGCGGCGACAAGGCTGCGATTGCAGCCGGCATGCGCAACCTGAGCGGCTGGACGGTTGTGCGCCCGCCGGTCGCGACGGTCGACATGGAAGCGCAGGGCTGGCAGCTCGCGCCGAGCGTCGCCGGTTTCCAGAAGATTCGTGAAGTGCGCCGGCCGATGGCCGCGCGCGATGCGGGCGATCCGCCGATCCCGGTCGACCAGGCCGTTTTCACCGACGGCCTCGCGACGGTCTCGGTCTTCATCGAGCCGGCCGAGAAAAATACGCGCAAGGAAGGCGCGGGCAGCACCGGTGCGACGCACGTTCTCGTGAAGCGCCGCGGCGACTACTGGATCACCGTGCTCGGCGAAGTGCCGCCAGCAACGTTGCAGCAGTTCGCGTCTGCCATAGAATACAAGGCTTCCAAGTAACGCTACGGCTTCCGACATGACGAAACTCACGCTGCGCAAAGTGCTCGCGGCGGCGGCGCTGTGTGCCTGCCTGCCGCTCGTCCCGCAAACCGCGGTCGCTGTCACGCCTCCCGCTGCCAGCCTGCCCGATTTTGCCGACCTCGTCGAAAAGGTCGGCCCCGCGGTCGTGAACATCCGGACCACCGCGAACGTGCCGGTACCCGACCCGCGCGGCGTGCTCCCGCCCGGCTTCGACAACGGCGACATGTCGGAATTCTTCCGGCGCTTCTTCGGCATTCCGCTGCCGCAGGCGCCCGGCAATGGTGGCGGCGGCAACGGCGGCAGCCCGAAGAACGCGCCGGCGCCGGACAACGGGCCCGACACCGAGCAGAACCGTGGCGTCGGCTCGGGCTTCATCGTGTCGGCCGACGGTTACGTGATGACCAATGCGCACGTCGTCGACGATGCCGACACCATCTACGTGACGCTGACCGACAAGCGCGAATTCAAGGCGAAGCTGATCGGCGTGGACGACCGCACGGACGTCGCGGTCGTCAAGATTCAGGCGTCGAACCTGCCGGTCGTCGCGATCGGCGATTCGAACAAGGTGCGCGTCGGCGAGTGGGTCGTCGCGATCGGTTCGCCGTTCGGTCTCGACAACACGGTCACGGCCGGCATCGTCAGCTCGAAGAGTCGCAACACGGGCGACTACCTGCCGTTCATTCAGACCGACGTCGCCGTGAACCCCGGCAACTCGGGCGGCCCGCTGATCAACATGCAGGGCGAGGTGATCGGCATCAACTCGCAGATCTACAGCCGCACCGGCGGCTTCATGGGCATTTCGTTCGCGATTCCGATCGACGAGGCGATGCGCGTGGCCGACCAACTGAAGGCGACCGGCAAGGTCACGCGCGGCCGGATCGCAGTGGCGATCGGCGAGGTGACGAAGGACGTGGCCGATTCGATCGGGCTGCCGAAGGCCGAAGGCGCGCTCGTCAGCAGCGTCGAGCCGGGCGGCCCGGCCGACAAGGCCGGCATCCAGCCGGGCGACATTATCCTGAAGTTCAACGGCCGTCCGGTCGATGCGGCGTCGGACCTGCCGCGCATGGTCGGCGATACGAAGCCCGGCACGAAGGCGACGGTCAACGTGTGGCGCAAGGGTCAGGCACGCGATCTGCCGATCACGATCGCGGAGACGCCGGCCGAGTCGACGGCGAAGGCCGAGCAGCGGAAGAACGCGCCGCAGAAGCCCCGTCAGACCAATTCGCTCGGCCTGACGGTCAGCGACCTGACGGCGGAGCAGATGAAGACGCTGAAGCTGAAGAACGGCGTGCAGATCGACGGCGTCGACGGCCCCGCCGCCCGCGCGGGCCTGCAGCGCGGCGACATCGTGCTGCGCGTCGGCGACATCGACATCGCGAACGCGAAGCAGTTCGCCGACGTGACCGCGCAGCTCGATCCGCAGAAGGCGGTCGCGGTGCTCGTGCGGCGTGGCGACAACACGCAGTTCGTGCCCGTGCGGCCGCGCGCGACCCAGAAGTAACGCGCGGATGTTCACGCTCTACGGCCGCGGCTGGTGCCACCTGTGCGACGACATGCGCGACGCACTGGCGCCGGTGGCGGCCGAATTCGGCGTCGCGGTCGACTACGTCGACATCGACACCGATGCGGCGCTCGTCGCGCGTTACGACGAGGACGTGCCGGTGCTGCTGCTGGACGGCGTGGAAGTGTGCCGCCACCGGTTCGACGACGTGCGGGTGCGCGGTGCGCTGGCGGCCCGGCGTTGAGCGTGACCTGCCGCCGGCCCGTGCCGCTCGTACGGGGTTTGATCCGGCGGGCGCCCGGCCGGGCTCGCGCGGGGCGGGCGTCCGAAATCCCGCCCGGCGTAAGCCTTTTCGGCTAAAATAAGCCGTTTTTTCACCGACTTACACAAGGCGTGCTCCGCAGTCGTCGAGCGCGCCTTTTTCGCTTGATCGGCACTGAATGGATCATATTCGCAATTTCTCGATCATCGCGCACATCGACCATGGCAAGTCGACACTCGCGGATCGCATCATCCAGGTATGCGGCGGCCTCGCCGACCGTGAAATGGAAGCGCAGGTGCTCGACTCGATGGATATCGAGCGCGAGCGCGGCATCACGATCAAGGCGCAGACGGCCGCGTTGTCCTATCGCGCACGCGACGGCAAGGTCTACAACCTGAACCTGATCGACACGCCGGGGCACGTCGACTTCTCGTACGAGGTCAGCCGTTCGCTGTCCGCGTGCGAAGGCGCGCTGCTGGTGGTCGACGCGAGCCAGGGCGTCGAGGCGCAGACGGTCGCGAACTGCTACACGGCGATCGAGCTCGGCGTCGAGGTCGTGCCGGTGCTGAACAAGATCGACCTGCCGGCCGCGAACCCCGAGAACGCGATCGAGGAGATCGAGGACGTGATCGGCATCGACGCGACCGACGCGACGCGCTGCAGCGCGAAGACGGGCCTCGGCGTGGAAGACGTGCTCGAGTCGCTGATCGCGAAGGTGCCGCCGCCGAAGGGCGACCCGGCCGCGCCGCTGCAGGCGCTGATCATCGATTCGTGGTTCGACAACTACGTCGGCGTCGTGATGCTCGTGCGCATCGTCAACGGCACGCTGCGTCCGAAGGACAAGATCAAGATGATGGCGACCGGCGCGCAGTACCCGGTCGAGCACGTCGGCGTATTCACGCCGAAGTCGCGCAATCTCGAGTCGCTGTCGGCCGGGCAGGTGGGCTTCATCATCGCGGGCATCAAGGAGCTGACGGCCGCGAAGGTCGGCGATACCGTCACGCATGCCGCCAAGCCCGCCGCCGAGCCGCTGCCGGGCTTCAAGGAAGTGAAGCCGCAGGTGTTCGCGGGGCTCTATCCGGTCGAGGCGAACCAGTACGATGCGCTGCGCGAATCGCTCGAGAAGCTGAAGCTGAACGACGCCTCGCTGCAGTACGAGCCGGAAGTGTCGCAGGCGCTCGGCTTCGGTTTCCGCTGCGGCTTCCTCGGGCTGCTGCACATGGAAATCGTGCAGGAGCGGCTCGAGCGCGAATTCGACATGGATCTCATCACGACCGCGCCGACGGTCGTCTACGAGGTCGTGCAGAGCGACGGCTCGACGATCATGGTCGAGAACCCGGCGAAGATGCCGGAGCCCGGCCGCATCGCCGAAGTGCGCGAGCCGATCGTCACCGTGAATCTCTACATGCCGCAGGATTACGTCGGCTCGGTGATCACGCTGTGCGAGCAGAAGCGCGGCTCGCAGATCAACATGCAGTATCACGGCCGCCAGGTGCAGCTCACGTACGAGATCCCGATGGCCGAGATCGTGCTCGACTTCTTCGATCGCCTGAAGTCGGTGTCGCGCGGCTATGCGTCGATGGACTACGAGTTCAAGGAATACCGCTCGTCGGACGTCGTGAAGGTCGACATGCTGATCAACGGCGACAAGGTCGACGCGCTGTCGATCATCGTGCACCGGTCGCAGTCGCAATACCGCGGCCGCGAAGTCGCCGCGAAGATGCGCGAGATCATTCCGCGCCAGATGTACGACGTGGCGATCCAGGCCGCGATCGGCGCGCACATCGTCGCGCGCGAGAACATCAAGGCATTGCGCAAGAACGTGCTCGCGAAGTGCTACGGCGGCGACATCACGCGGAAGAAGAAACTGCTCGAGAAGCAGAAAGAAGGTAAGAAACGCATGAAGCAGGTGGGTTCGGTCGAGATCCCGCAGGAGGCGTTCCTCGCGATCTTGCGCGTCGAAGACAAATAACAGGACTGATCCTTTTATGAATTTTGCGCTGATTCTTTTTGTGCTCGTCGTCGTGACGGGCGTAGCGTGGGTGCTGGACAAACTGGTGTTCCTGCCGCGGCGTCGCAAGGCGGCCGACTCGGCGATCGAAGAGTTCGATCGCCAGCAGTCGCGCATCGACAAGCGTTTCGCGGACGAAAACGCGGCGCAGACGCGTTCGAAGCTGCGTGACGAAAAGCTGCGCCAGCCGTGGTGGCTCGAGTACACGGCAAGCTTCTTCCCGGTGATCCTGGCCGTGTTCCTCGTGCGTTCGTTCGTCGTCGAGCCGTTCAAGATTCCGTCGGGCTCGATGGTGCCGACGCTGCTCGTCGGCGACTTCATCCTCGTCAACAAGTTCGAGTACGGGCTGCGCCTGCCGATCACCAACACGAAGATCACGCAGGGCAGCCCGCTGTCGCGCGGCGACGTCGTCGTGTTCCGCTATCCGAAGGACGAGTCGGTCGACTACATCAAGCGCGTGATCGGCCTGCCGGGCGATACCGTCGCGTACCAGGACAAGCAACTGACGATCAACGGCCAGCCGGTGCCCGAAACGCCGCTGCCCGATTTCTTCGACGACGAGCGCCAGAATTACGCGAAGCAGTTCGAGGAAACGATCGGCAACAAGAAGAACGCGATCCTCAACAACCCGGCCGTGCCGCCGTTCGTGATGGGCGCATACGACTATCCGTATCGCGACAACTGCACGTACAACAGCCGCGGCGTGATCTGCAAGGTGCCGCCCGGGCACTACTTCATGATGGGCGACAACCGCGACAACAGCGCGGACAGCCGCTACTGGGGTTTCGTGCCGGACCAGAACATCGTCGGCCGCGCGTTCTTCATCTGGATGAACTTCAGCGACCTGAAGCGCATCGGTTCCTTCAACTGATCGCATTCGATGCACACGCAATACGCGACGCACGGGCCGCGCCGCGTATTGCCGAACTACTTTAAGAACCGGCGGTAACACCGCCTCGTCACGCCTTTTCGTGTCCGGCCGTGCCGTTTCGGCCCGACCGGCCGCCCGCGTTATACTCCTGCACATGCCCTCATCCCAGCTGGAAAGCCGGCTGCGCTACGAATTTCGCAATGCGGAATTGTTGCGCCAGGCTTTGACCCATCGCAGTCACAGTGCCACGCACAACGAACGGCTCGAGTTTCTCGGCGATTCCGTTCTGAATTGCGCGGTGGCCGCCCTTTTGTTCCAGCGCTTCGGCAAGCTGGACGAAGGCGACCTGTCGCGCGTACGCGCCAACCTCGTCAAACAGCAGTCGCTGTACGAAATCGCTCAGGCCCTGAATATCTCGGACGGCCTGCGGCTGGGCGAGGGCGAGCTGCGCAGCGGCGGGTTCCGTCGCCCGTCGATCCTCGCGGACGCGTTCGAAGCCATCATCGGGGCCGTGTTCCTCGATGGCGGCTTCGAAGCCGCCCAAGGGGTCATCAAGCGCCTCTATATCCCGATTCTCGACCACATCGATCCGCGCACGCTCGGCAAGGACGCGAAGACGCTGCTGCAGGAATACTTGCAGGGACACAAGATCGCGCTGCCGACCTATACGGTCGTCGCGACGCATGGTGCGGCGCACAATCAGCAGTTCGAGGTCGAGTGCACGGTGCCGAAGCTGGACGTGAAGGTAGCGGGCTCCGGCGCGAGCCGGCGCGCGGCCGAGCAGGCCGCCGCGAAGAAGGCGCTCGACGAAGTGATGGCGGCCGCGCCGATGCTGGCCGCGAAGCCGAAGCGCTCGAAAAACGCGCGCGGCTCCAAGCACGTCGAGCCCGAGATCGTGCCGGGTGTGAAGGGCGTGCAGGAAGCGCTCGACCTGCGCTCGCCCGAGCGGAAGGAACGTGCGGCGGCGCGCGAGGCCCGGGCGGGTGGTGCGGTGCCGGCGGCAACCGCCGCGGCTGCAACCGCCGCGGCGGCGGGCGCCGAGCCGGCCGTCGCGCCGATGGCCGCGATTCGCGCGGCGCATGTCGAGCCGCCGACGGACAAGGGCGAACGGGCGGCGAAGCCGGCGGCCGACAAGGTTGCCGACAAACCGGCCGAGCGGGCCGACAAGGCCGCAGACAAGCCCGCCGAGGCCGCGCCGCGCGCAGCCGACAAGCCGGCCGGCCATGCAGCCGATCCGGCATCGTCGTCGGCCGACAAGCTTGCCGCGGGCACCGATTCCGCCGCGCGCACGCCGGCGCGCGCACGCGATGCCGCGGCACCCGACGCCGATACGCCGCCCGGCGGCGCGAGCCTGGCTGCCGCGCAGGCGCGCGTGGCCGATGCCGACCACTGAATTGCCCATCGATCGTGCCGCGCGTCGCGCGGCCGTTTCCGAACCTGTCTCCCAAACGATATGAATACTCCCGCTCCTACCGGTTTCCGTTGCGGCATGATCGCGATCGTGGGCCGTCCGAACGTCGGCAAGTCGACGTTGATGAACGCACTCGTCGGCCAGAAGATCAGCATCACGTCGCGCAAGGCGCAGACGACCCGTCACCGCATCACCGGCATCAACACGTTCGACGACGCGCAATTCGTGTTCGTCGACACGCCCGGTTTCCAGACCCGTCACAGCACGGCGCTGAACCGTTCGCTGAACCGCGCGGTCACGTCGACGCTCACCTCGGTCGACGTGATCCTGTTCGTGATCGAGGCCGGCCGCTTCGGCCCCGACGACCAGAAGGTGCTCGACCTGATCCCGCCCGGCATGCCGACGCTGCTGATCGCGAACAAGATCGATCGCGTGAACGACAAGGCCACGCTGTTCCCGTTCATGCAGAAGGTGAGCGGGCTGCGCGAATTCACCGAGCTCGTGCCGCTGTCGGCGCAGAAGCCGGAAGACATCAAGCGCCTGCTGGACACGATCAAGCCGTATCTGCCGGAAGGCGAGCCGATCTACGGCGAGGACGAGCTGACCGACCGCAGCTCGCGCTTTCTCGCGGCCGAAATCCTGCGCGAGAAGGTATTTCGCTGGACCGGCGACGAGCTGCCCTACACGAGCACCGTGCTGATCGACAAGTTCGAGGAGGAGGGGCGCCTGAAGCGCATCTTCGCGACGATCCTCGTCGAGCGCGATTCGCACAAGGCGATGGTGATCGGCAAGAAGGGCGAGAAGCTCAAGCAGATCAGCACCGAGGCGCGGATGGACATGGAGAAGCTGTTCGACGGCCCCGTGTACCTCGAGACCTTCGTGAAGGTGAAGAGCGGCTGGGCCGACAACGAGGCGGGGCTGCGTGCCTATGGGTACGAATGACGCGCTGACGTCGACCGAAGACGCGGTGACGGCCGGCGCGAACGACGCGCCGCTGCCGGCACCGCCCGAACCGCCGCGCAAGGCGCGGCGCGCGACGTCTCGCACGTCCGATTTCCGCGTCGCCGAGCAGCCGGCGTTCGTGCTGCACAGCTATCCGTATCGGGAAACGAGCCTGATCGTCGACGTGCTGACGCGCGACCACGGCCGGCTCGCGCTCGTCGCGAAGGGCGCGAAGCGCCCGCACTCCGCATTGCGCGGTGTATTGCAGACCTTCCAGCCGCTGCTGCTGTCGTGGTCGGGCAAATCCGAGGTGCGCACGCTGACGGGCGCCGAGTGGGTCGGCGGGATGCTGCCGCTCGGCGGCGATGGGCTGTTGTGCGGTTTCTACGCGAACGAACTGCTCGTGAAATTCTGCGCGCGCGAGGATCCGCAGCCGCCGCTGTTCAATCATTACGTGCTGACCCTTACGCGTCTCGCGCACGGCGAGCCCGCCGTGCAGGTGCTGCGCTCGTTCGAGCGCGTGCTGCTGCGCGAGACCGGCTACGCGATGGCGCTGAACCGCACGGTCGCCCGCCGCGCGGTCGAACCCGAGCGCCGCTACGTGTTCGATCCCGAGCGCGGCGTGCGCAATGCGGACGACGACGTGCCGTCGCACTGGCCGGTGATTACCGGACAGACGTTGCTCGACATGGAGCAGGACGATTACCATCGAGCCCAGACGGTCGCGCAGAGCAAGACGCTGATGCGCTTCCTGCTGAACACCTATCTCGGCGGTACGCCGCTCGCCACGCGTCAGATCCTGATCGACCTGCAAAACCTATGAGCTTCTTCCTGACCACGCCCACCGCCATCGATCTTGGCGTGAACATCGACCACGTCGCGACGCTGCGCAATGCGCGCGGCACGCGCTATCCCGATCCGATCCGCGCGGCGCTCGCGGCCGAAGAGGCCGGTGCGGATGCGATCACGCTGCACCTGCGCGAGGATCGTCGCCACATCGTCGACGCGGACGTCCGCGAGCTGCGCCCGCTGCTGAAGACGCGCATGAACCTCGAATGCGCGGTGACGGCCGAGATGCTCGACATCGCGTGCGAGGTGCGTCCGCACGACGCGTGCCTCGTGCCGGAGAAGCGCGAGGAGCTGACGACCGAAGGGGGGCTCGACGTGGCCGGTCACTTCGAGGCCGTGCGTGCGGCGTGCAAGCAGCTTGCCGACGTGGGCGTGCGCGTGTCGCTGTTCATCGATCCGGACGACACGCAGATCCGCGCCGCGCACGAAGCGGGCGCGCCGGTGATCGAGCTGCATACGGGCCGCTACGCCGAAGCGCACGACGAAGCGGAGCAGCAGCGAGAATACGAGCGTATCGTCGCGGGCGTGCAGGCCGGCGCGCGGCTCGGCCTGAAGGTCAATGCGGGCCACGGGCTGCATTACACGAACGTGCAGCAGATCGCCGCGATCGACGGCATCGTCGAGTTGAACATCGGCCACGCGATCGTCGCGCACGCGATCTTCGCGGGCTGGGACAACGCGGTGCGCGAGATGAAGGCGATCATGGTCGCCGCACGCGTCGCCGCGCTGCACGGCGGCGCGCGGTGACGATGCGAGGCCGCGCCACGCACGCCGTGTGCGACGCGCCTGACCCGGTCTCGCCGGGGCGTGCCGACGGAGACTGACATGGCGATCTACGGCATCGGTACCGACATCGCGCAGGTGAGCCGCGTCGCGGCCGTGCTCGAACGCACGGGCGGCCGGTTTGCCGAGAAGGTGCTCGGCCCCGACGAACTGCGCGTGTTCCACGCGCGGCGCGCACGTTCCGAGGCGCGCGGCATCGCGTTTCTCGCGACGCGCTTCTCCGCGAAGGAAGCGTTCTCGAAGGCGATCGGGCTCGGCATGCACTGGCCGATGACGTGGCGCGCGCTGCAGACGCTCAACCATCCGAGCGGCGAGCCGTACGTGGTCGCATCGGGCGAGCTGGCCGACTGGCTGGCCGCGCGCGGCATCACGGCGCGCGTGACGGTCAGCGACGAACGCGATTACGCGGTGTCGTTCGTGGTCGCCGAAACGGACGCCGCGCCGCCTGCACCTGCACCTGTTTCCCGAACCTCCTCCTGACGGAATTCCCGATTTGATGAAAACGACTCCCGGCCCGGTCATGCTCGACGTCGTCGGCACGACCCTGTCGCGCGACGATGCGCGGCGCCTCGCGCATCCGAATACCGGCGGCGTGATCCTGTTCGCGCGGCACTTCCAGAACCGTGCGCAACTGACCGCGCTGACCGACGCGATCCGCGCGGTGCGCGAAGACATCCTGATCGCCGTCGATCACGAGGGCGGGCGCGTGCAGCGGTTCCGCACCGACGGCTTCACGGTGCTGCCCGCGATGCGCCGCCTGGGCGAACTGTGGGATCGCGACGTGCTGCTCGCGACGAAGGTCGCGACCGCCGTCGGCTACATCCTGGCCGCCGAGTTGCGCGCGTGCGGGATCGACATGAGCTTCACGCCCGTGCTCGATCTCGACTACGGGCACTCGAAGGTGATCGGCGATCGTGCATTCCATCGCGACCCGCGCGTCGTCACGCTGCTCGCGAAGAGCCTGAACCACGGGCTGTCGCTCGCGGGCATGGCGAACTGCGGCAAGCATTTCCCCGGGCACGGCTTCGCGGAGGCCGATTCGCACGTCGCGCTTCCGACCGACGACCGCACGCTCGAGGCGATCCTTAAGCAGGACGTCGCGCCGTACGACTGGCTCGGGCTGTCGCTTGCCGCAGTGATTCCCGCGCACGTGATCTATACGCAGGTCGACAAGCGGCCGGCCGGATTCTCGCGCGTGTGGCTGCAGGACATTCTGCGCGGCAAGCTCGGCTTCACGGGCGCGATCTTCAGCGACGACCTGTCGATGGAAGCCGCCCGCGAAGGCGGCACGCTCACGCAGGCCGCCGACGCCGCGCTCGCCGCCGGGTGCGACATGGTGCTCGTCTGCAACCAGCCGGACGCGGCCGAAGTCGTGCTCAACGGATTGAAGGCGCGGGCCTCGGCCGAGTCGGCGCAGCGCATCAAGCGGATGCGCGCGCGCGGCAAGGCGCTCAAGTGGGACAAGCTGATCGCGCAGCCCGAATATCGGCAGGCGCAGGCGCTGCTGAGCAGCGCGCTGGCGTAAGCGGCCGGGGAGGGCGCGCCGCGCGCCGTCCCGATTCGGTCGCGCCAAACGAAAAGCCGCGCGGTTGCACGGCTTTTTCATGGGCTGCGACAGCCCGATCGTGCAGTCGTCGGAACGCGCTTCTGCGCAACTAACGGTCAGATCCGGCAGCGCCCGTATTCGAGCCCGCCCGCTCAGTTCACCTTCATCCGCTGCAGCTTGTTGTACAGCGTCTTCGGGCTGATGCCGAGCAGCGTCGCCGCACGGTGGCGCGTCCCGCCGACCGCGTCGAGCGTCGCGCGGATCAGCAGATCCTCGACGTCCGACAGCGGGGTGCCGACCTTGATCTGCACGCTGCTGCCGTTCAGCGCGGCGCCGGCGGAGAAGCTGGCCTCGCCCGCACGCAGCGTCTCGATGAAGTCGCCCGAGGCGTCGTATGCGAAACGCACGCGCTCCTGCAGTTCGCGCACGTTGCCCGGCCATTCGTACGACAGGCATTCGCGCACGAAGCCCGGCGCCGCCCGCTTGTCGGTCGTGCTGCGGCCGGTCGCGCGCGCTTCGCGGTTCAGTTCGTCGATCTGCGCGTCGGCGATCGCGAGCGCATCGCCGTCGCGCTCGCGCAGCGGCGGCATCGTGATCGACGCCGCGTCGAGGCGCAGCCACAGATCCTCGCGCAGCGTGCCGTTCGCCACCGCTTCGCGTGCCGGGCGGCGCGTGGCCGCGATCAGCCGGAAATCGCTGGTGATCGAGCTCGTGCCGCCGATCCGCATGAAGTTCTGCGAATCGAGCGCGTGCAGCAGCGCTTCCTGGAGCACGAGCGGCAATGCGGTGATTTCGTCGAGGAACAGCGTGCCGCCGCCGGCCTGCTCGAACAGGCCCGATTCGCGGCGCTCGGCGCCGTCGAACGCACCGCGTTCGTGGCCGAACAGCACGCTGTCGAGCGACGCGCCGTGCCGGCCGCCCTGCGCGAGCAGGCGGCAGTCGAACGACACGAACGGCCCCTTGCGGCGCCGGCTCAGCTCGTGCAGCGTGCGCGCGGCCAGCTTCTTGCCGGTGCCGGCTTCGCCCGAGAACAGCACGGCCGTTTCGGTGCGGGCGTTGTGCTCGATCATGTCGTACACGTGCTGCATCGCGTCGCTGCGGCCGACGAGCGCGCCGAAGCGGCCGAGATGGCGCAGCGATGCACGCAGCGACTGCACTTCGTCGATCAGTTCGTAAGGACGGGGAATTCGCGCGAGCAGGCTGCGCAGGCGCGGGATGTTGATCGGCTTGAGCAGGTAGTCCCAGATGCCGTGACGCAGGCCTTCGATGGCGCTCTCGACCGTCGCGTTGCCCGTCAGCACGATCACGGGCAGCGAGCCGTTCGGCTGTTGCTGCGGCAGGTGCTGGAGCAGGTCGAAGCCGCTGCCGTCCGGCAGGTTCAGGTCGACGAGCACGACGTCGGGAATCGAGCGGCCGAGCGCCGTGCGCGCTTCGGCGAGCGACGTGGCCGTGTCGACCGAGAAGCCGTCTGCGGCGAGCAGCGCGGTGAGGCCTGACAGGCTGTTGGGATCGTCTTCGACAATCAGGGCGTGTGGCATGGTGGACGCGAGTCGAGTCAAGAGAGGCGGGCTGTCGGGCAGCGGACCGCAGCCGCATATCGGATTAAAGACTGATTTTATGCCCCACCGAACGCGTCACGCGCATTATTTCTCCGGCGCTATAAAACAGTTACCGATGATACAAATTGAATATCTTTACCGGTGGCTTTTGTGCTGCTTCTCGCGCCGACTTGTGGCAGCTGTTGTCGCCGGACAAACAAAAAGCGCCCCGAGGGGCGCTTTGTTCGATGCGGGTATCGCTGACGGTTACGCGCGGCTGCGGTATTCGTTCGTGCGCGTATCGATTTCGATCTTGTCGCCGGTGTTGCAGAACAGCGGCACTTGCAGTTCGAAGCCGGTCGCCAGCTTCGCGTTCTTCAGCACCTTGCCCGACGACGTGTCGCCCTTGACGGCCGGTTCCGTGTAGGTGATTTCGCGAACGAGGATGGTCGGCAGTTCGACCGAGATCGCCTTCTCGTTGTAGAACACGACTTCGCAAGCCATGCCGTCTTCAAGGTAGTTCAGCGCTTCGCCCATCATTTCGGCTTCGACTTCGTACTGATTGTAGTCGGCGTCCATGAACACGTACATCGGGTCGGCGAAGTACGAGTACGTCACTTCCTTGCGGTCGAGCACGACGACGTCGAACTTGTCGTCGGCCTTGTAGACCGATTCCTGACCTGCGTTCGTCAGCAGGTTCTTCATCTTCATCTTGACGACGGCCGAGTTACGACCCGACTTGTTGTATTCCGCCTTTGCGATGACCCATGCTTCGCTGCCGATCTGCACGACGTTGCCTACGCGGAGTTCCTGTGCGGTCTTCATAAAAACTGTCCTGATCCAATCAAATAAATAGGTGCCTGAGCGTTGCGCAACGGCTGACGGCGCAAGCGGCGGGGCGTTCCGGTGGGCGCCAAGTGCCCATGCGCGAGCGCTTGCGTGGTCAGCCGTCGGATAACCGCTTATTTTAACTGAGATTTTGCGTATTCCGCCAGCTTTCCCGCGAGATCGCCGACGGCCGCGAGCGCGTCGGCCCAGCGGAGCGCATTGGCGTCCAGCGCGGCGCGGTGTTGCCAGAAATCGGCCCAGTCGGGCGTGCCGGCACCGTTCCACGCATGCCAGAACCGCTCGAGCGCCGCGCGCGGCGCATCGGCGAGGCCGGCCGACAGGTGTGCGAGCGCGGCATCGAGCTTGGGCAGGTGCACGTCGTCGGCCTGCGGGTAGATGTGCCACACGAACGGCTTGCGCGCCCACTGCGCGCGGACGAACGAATCCTCGCCGCGCACGAAATTGAGGTCGGCGACCCACAGCAGCGGGTCGTAGTCGGCCTGCGGAACGAACGCCAGGCCATGGGCGGTCAGGTTGCCGCTGCGCGCGTGCGCGCCCGCCGCGAACGCTTCGACCCCGAAAAAGCGCGCGACGGCGGGCGACAGCCGCCCGGCCGGCACGAGCGCGACGACCGGCGACGGGCCGTCGCGCCACTGCGCGAGCAGCGCGTCGACGGCCGGGTTTTCGTACGCGAACAGGCTGACGACCGTCGTGTCGGGCGCGGGGGGCGCCCCGCCGGTCGCGCGCTGCCACCACGCGGCGCGGGCTGCCGGATCGGCATCGAAGGCCGCGCGGCGCGCGTCGAGGTCGCGCTCCTTCGGCACGCCGCCGGTGCCGGCCGACAGGCCCGGGAAGAAGAACGTCTTCAGCAGCGGGTAGCGCGGATGCGGCGACGGCCGCAAATGGAAATCGGCGACCCAGTCCTCGGCGCTCAGGTATTCGAGGTTGATCCACACGGGGCGCCGCGCGCGCCGCGCCATCGCTGCGAGATACGCGCCGGGCAGCTCGCATGCGAACGCCTCGATCACGACATCGGCGATGTCCAGCGCGTCGCCGACTTCCGCATGCCAGTGCTCGATCACGATCGCGTCGACCGTCTGCCGCCCCGCGTCGGGATCGACTTCCGGCAGCAGGCGCGCGAACGTGTGCAGGTCGTCGACGAACAGCCGAACCTGCCAGCCGTGCTCGTGCGCGAGCTGGCGCGCGACGCGCCAGCACACGCCGATGTCGCCGAAATTGTCGATCACCGTGCAGAAGAGGTCGCAAGCGATCGGTTCGTCCGCGAGCGGGACGGCGGAGAGGGGAGCAGCGGCGGTGGGTGGCATCGAAGCGGACGGGTGAATGCTCTAAACTGGCGATTCTAATAGACCCGTTCCGCGTTACAAGGCGCCCGGATCACGCATGACATCCCCAGAAGCCCCCGATACTCCGTTCGAACCGAAGAAGATCCTTGCGCAGTTGCCGCACATGCCGGGCGTCTATCGCTATTACGACACGGCGGGCGCCGTCCTCTACGTCGGCAAGGCGCGCGACCTGAAAAAGCGCGTGTCGAGCTATTTCACGAAGACGCAACTGTCGCCGCGCATCGCGATGATGGTCACGCGCATCGCGCGCATCGAAACGACCGTCACGCGCTCGGAAGCCGAAGCGCTGCTGCTCGAGAACAACCTGATCAAGGCGCTCGCGCCGCGTTACAACATCCTGTTTCGCGACGACAAGTCGTATCCGTATCTGAAGCTCACCGCGCACCGCTTTCCGCGGATGGCCTACTACCGCGGCTCGGTCGACAAGCAGAACCAGTACTTCGGGCCGTTCCCGAGCGCATGGGCCGTGCGCGAGAGCATCCAGATCCTGCAGCGCGTGTTCCAGTTGCGGACCTGCGAGGACTCGGTCTTCAACAACCGCACGCGGCCGTGCCTGCTGCATCAGATCGGGCGTTGCACGGCGCCGTGCGTCGGCGCGATCTCCGACGAGGATTACGCGGTCGACGTGTCGAACGCCGCGCGGTTCCTGCTCGGCCGGCAGTCCGAAGTGATGAAGGAACTCGAGCAGAAGATGCACGCGTTCGCGGCCGAGCTGAAATTCGAGCAGGCGGCGGCCGTGCGCAACCAGATGAGCTCGCTCGCGACGGTGCTGCACCAGCAGGCGATCGAGGTCGGCAGCGACAGCGACGTCGACATCCTGGCCGTCGTCGCGCTGGGCGGACGCGTGTGCGTGAACCTCGCGATGGTGCGCGGCGGCCGGCACCTCGGCGACAAGGCGTATTTTCCGACGCACGTCGAGAGCGCGCTGACGCTCGCCGAAGGCGGCCTCGGCGAAGAGACCGAGCCGGCGGAGGCGGCCGGTGCGACGGTCGACTCGACGGTCGATACGCCGGTCGATGCGGTGCCCGATCAGCCCGCGGAAGAGGCGGGCAGCGCGCGCGGCGCGGCGGCAGCGTCGGTCGAGGCCGAGGTGCTCGATGCATTCATCGCGCAACACTATCTCGGCAACCGCGTGCCGCCCGTGCTCGTCGTCAGCCATGCGCCCGCGAGCCGCGGCCTGCTGGCGCTGCTGTCCGAGCAGGCCGGCTACAAGGTGTCGCTGGTGCGGCAACCGCAGGGGCAGCGGCGCGCGTGGCTGGCGATGGCCGAGCAGAACGCGCGGCTCGCGCTCGCACGGCTGCTGTCCGAGCAAGGCTCGCAACAGGCGCGCACGCGCGCGCTGGCGGATACGCTGAGCTACGACAGCGACGATCTCGCGACGCTGCGGATCGAATGCTTCGACATCAGCCATACGATGGGCGAGGCGACGCAGGCGTCGTGCGTCGTCTATCACCATCACAAGATGCAGTCGAGCGAATACCGTCGCTACAACATCACGGGCATCACGCCGGGCGACGATTACGCGGCGATGCGGCAGGTGCTCACGCGCCGCTACGAGAAGATGGTCGAGCAGGCCGCGCAGGCTGCGGCCGCCGACGAAGCGGCCGGCATCGACGGCGAATCGACCCGGGAGGCCGAAGCGTCGAGCCTGTTGCCGAACATCGTGCTGATCGACGGCGGCAAGGGTCAGGTCGAGATCGCGCGGCAGGTGTTCACCGAGCTCGGCCTCGACACGTCGATGCTGGTCGGCGTCGCGAAAGGCGAGGGGCGCAAGGTCGGCCTCGAGACGCTCGTGTTCGCGGACGGCCGCGCGCCGCTCGAACTCGGCAAGGAGAGCGCCGCGCTGATGCTCGTCGCGCAGATCCGCGACGAGGCGCACCGCTTCGCGATCACCGGCATGCGGGCGAAGCGGGCGAAAGCGCGCCAGACGTCGCGGCTCGAGGAGCTCGAAGGCGTCGGCGCGAAGCGCCGCCAACGGCTCCTCGCGCGCTTCGGCGGGCTGCGCGGCGTGGTGGCCGCGAGTATCGAGGAGCTGGCGAGCGTCGAAGGCATTTCGCACGCGCTCGCCGAGCAGATCTACAAGCAGCTTCACTGACGCGGCCGTGCGGCCGGCGGCGTTGCCAGCGTTCTTGTGGCAGGCCGGTCGACACGGCACAATTGCGAATCCTTTACTGTCCCGCATGCCATGCCGTTCAATTTCCCGATTTTCCTGACGTGGGTACGGATCGTGCTGATTCCGCTCGTGGTCGGCGTGTTCTATCTGCCGGACACGGTGATGGGCGGCGCGCACCGCAATCTCGCGGCGGCGGCGATCTTCATTCTCGCGGCGCTGACCGACTGGTTCGACGGCTTCCTGGCCCGCAAGTGGAACCAGACGTCGTCGTTCGGCGCGTTTCTCGACCCGGTGGCGGACAAGCTGATGGTGACGGCCGCGCTGTTGATCCTCGTGCAGATTTCGCGGGTCGACGCGGCGATCGCGCTCGTGATCGTCGGTCGCGAGATCGCGATTTCGGCGTTGCGCGAATGGATGGCGCAGATCGGCGCGTCGAAGAGCGTCGCTGTGAACCAGCTCGGCAAGTTCAAGACCGCGTGCCAGATGGTCGCGATTCCGATGCTGCTGTTCTACGGGCCGCTGCCGCTCGGCGTCGTGACGATCGATACGCGCGTGTGGGGCGAGTGGCTGATGTATCTGGCCGCGGTGCTGACGATCTGGTCGATGCTGTACTACATGAAGCTCGCGTGGCCGCAGATTCGCGAGCGCGGCGGCGCGTGACCCGCGCGCCTGTTCGGCAGCGGTTTTTGTAAAAAGGGCTGGAAAAGCCCTTGACACACGAATGTGCCTTCGACATAATCTCGCTTCTCCGCTGCACGACGAATTAAGTGTGTGACGGGCAAGCAGTAGCGTAGCAATACGCGGGAGTAGCTCAGTTGGTAGAGCGCAACCTTGCCAAGGTTGAGGTCGCGAGTTCGAGACTCGTCTCCCGCTCCAGATTTTTCTGGCAGCGTGTTGGTCGGCAAAGCGCTGCAGATGCAGGACACATGCGGGAGTAGCTCAGTTGGTAGAGCGCAACCTTGCCAAGGTTGAGGTCGCGAGTTCGAGACTCGTCTCCCGCTCCAGATTTTTTCTGGCAGCGTGTTGGTCGGCGAAGCGCTGCAGGTGCAGGACAATGCGGGAGTAGCTCAGTTGGTAGAGCGCAACCTTGCCAAGGTTGAGGTCGCGAGTTCGAGACTCGTCTCCCGCTCCAGTAATGGGGAAGCCACGCTTCCCTTTTTATTTGATGGACTTCCGGTCCTCGAATGGAAATCTGTCGCTTGCCTCACGGCATCCGGACAGTCCGCTTTTGGCGCGATAGCAAAGCGGTTATGCAGCGGCCTGCAAAGCCGTTTAGGCCGGTTCGACTCCGGCTCGCGCCTCCAGAAAAAGCCCCGCTTCGGCGGGGCTTTTCTTTTTGCATCGCCGGAAAGCCGTCGCGCACGATGCATGCGACGGCCGCCACGCGAGATCACCCATCCACCGGCTGCACCGGCGTCTCGAGCTTCAACTGATAGAACGCCGCGTCGAGCCAGCGGCCGAACTTGAATCCCGCCTCCGCGACCGTGCCCGAGTGCGCGAACCCCAGCTTCGTATGCAGTGCGATGCTGCCGGCATTGGCCGCGTCGATGCAGCCGACCAGCACGTGCACCTGCGCGTCGCGCGCACGCCGCACCACTTCGCGCAACAGCAGTTCGCCGAGCCCGCGCCCGCGCTGATCGTTGCGCACATAGACGCTGTGTTCGACCGTGTACTTGAAGGCCGGGAACGCGCGGAACGTGCCCCAGCTCGCGAAGCCGAGCAGCGTGCCCGCTGCGTCGACGGCGCCGATGACCGGAAAACCGCCCGCGCGCTTCGTCGCGAACCACGCGACCATCGCTTCCGGCGGACGCGGCTGGTAGTCGTACAGCGCGGTCGAGTTCACGATCGCGTCGTTCAGAATCTCGAGAATGGCCGCTGCGTGCTCGGCCTCGCTGCAATCGATCAGGCGCACGTCGTCGCGCTGTGTCGGGGCATTCATACGGGTTCCTTCCTGTTTGGCTTTAAACCGGTGGTGCGCACGATGCGCGCATCACGCGCTTCGCATGCCGGCGGCGGACGCATCGCAGATCGCGACGACATAGCGCGCGGCATGCGACGACGGATTGCTGAAGATCAGCGGCCGGTCAAGCCGCATGGCGAGGCAGTCGCCTTCGCGAAGTTCGTGAAGCGAATCGCCCAACGTGACGTCGACGCGGCCGCTGATGATCCACACCTGCTGATGCAGCGCGCTTTCGCGTCCGCCGCTGTCGTACGCGACGCGCGCGCCGGGCGGGAAATCGACCTCGACGAGCTGGATCGGCGACGGCCAGGCGGCCGGCGACAGGTTGCGTCGCACATAGCCGGACGCCGGGTCGCGCCATTCGGCCTGCTGCCCGCGCCGTGCAAGCGGCTGGGCGGGCGCGTCCGTCCGGTCGCCGCCGAACAACCCGGCCAGCGACACGCCGAGGCCGGCCGCGAGCTTGTCGAGCACGACGGCCGTCGGGCTGGCCGACGCGCGCTCGATGAGCGAGATCATCGAACGGCTGACGCCGGAACGCGCGGCCAGCGCGTCGAGCGTGTAGCCTCGAACGGCGCGCAGCTCGCGCACGCGCCGGGCAATGCGCTCGTTGATGCCGGTATCGTCGGCCGTGGTGTTCGCTGATTCTTTCATGATGGATTGATTTTCCAGCAAACTGGAATTCGATGTCAACGGCATTTCCCGCGGCGGGCGGCGGGAGGGGGTATACGAACGGCTTGTCCGGTCGTCGTGCGTGGCGTAATATACGAAACAACTACGTTTCGTTTAATTGGGGATATATGGGTATCATCAAGATTTCCGAGCACATGCATGAGCGGCTGCGCTCGACGAGCACGGCGCTGAGCCGTTCGATCAACGCGCAGGCCGAACACTGGCTGCGCGTCGGGATGCTGGCGGAACTCAACCCGGCGCTGTCCTACGGCGACATCTGCAAGATGTTGATCGAGGCCGAGGCGCGGGGCGACGACGTGGGGCCGGCCGAGACGGTCGCGCCAGGCATCGAGCAGGTGGCGTAATGGCGAAACGCGAAATCCCGATCCGCGGTGCCGCGGAAATCGCCAAGTCGCGCGAAGCCGCGAAGCTCGCGTCGCAGGTGCTGACGATGATCACCGAGCACGTGAAGCCGGGCGTCACCACCGACGAGCTGGATGCGCGCTGTCGCGAATACATCGTCGACGAGTTGGGCGCGATCCCCGCGAACATCGGCTACCACGGTTACCCGAAGACGCTGTGCACGTCGGTGAACCACGTGGTCTGTCACGGCATTCCGACGTCGCGGCCGATGCGCGACGGCGACATCGTGAACCTCGACATCGCGGTGATCAAGGACGGCTGGTTCGGCGATACGAGCCGCATGTATTTCGTCGGCGAACCGAACGAGCTCGCGCGGCGGCTCGTCGTGTCGACCTACGAGGCGATGCATGCCGGCATCCGCGCGGTGCGTCCCGGCGCGACGCTCGGCGATGTCGGCTATGCGATCCAGCAGGTCGCCCATCGCGAAGGGTTCAGCGTGGTGCGCGAGTATTGCGGGCACGGCATCGGCGACGTCTATCACGACGAGCCGCAGGTGCTGCACTACGGTCGCCCGGGCACCGGCCTGCCGCTACGGCCGGGGATGATCTTCACGATCGAGCCGATGCTGAACGCGGGCAAGCGCGACACGCGCGTGCTGGCCGACGGCTGGACCGTCGTCACGGCGGACCATTCGCTGTCCGCGCAATGGGAGCACATGGTCGTGGTGACGGAAACGGGCTTCGAGGTGCTGACCGACGACGCGAAGCCGCAGGCGTTCGCGGCGCTGTCGGGCTCGCACGCGGCCTGACGCCGGCCGTGCGTCGCATGCGGCGGCGCGGTGTTGCAATGAAACGGGCCCCTTTGCGGGGCCCGTGTCGTTCGCGGCGACCAGCGCCGCGACGCCGCGATGCTTAACCGCGGGCCTTTTGCCACGCGTGTTCGACGAACACGCGGCACAGCGCTTCCATTCCTTGGCGGTCTTCGTCGTCGAAGCGCGCGGCGACCGGGCTGTCGACGTCCCATACGCCGATCAGCGTGCCGTCGCCGGCCACCAGCGGCACGACGATTTCCGATTCGGACGCCGCATCGCACGCGATATGGCCGGGGAAGTCGTGCACGTCGCGCACGACCTGCGTCTCGCGCGTCTGCGCGGCCGTGCCGCACACGCCTCTGCCGAGCGCGATCCGCACGCACGCGGGCTTGCCCTGGAACGGGCCGACCACGAGCTCGGCGCCGTCGAAGAAGTAGAAGCCGGCCCAGTTCAGCCGATCGAGCGAGTGATAGACGAGCGCGGAGAAATTCGCCGCGTTCGCGGTCAGGTCGCGTTCGGATTCGACGAGCGCGCGTGCCTGCTCGACGAGCGTCGCGTATTGATCGGCTTTGGAGGCGGTAGGGTCGTTGGACAGCGTGAACATGGCGGGAAAGCGATAGGGGTTGAAAAATGCGCACTGCGCGTACCGCAGTCTACGGCACGCGCGGGCGCTCTGCAGCGCATGGCTGTGTGCGATGCGGCGCGCTCAATCGGGTTCGAGTTCGGCGAACCGCTCGGCCAGAAAGTCGAGCAGCGCCCGCACCGCGGGCAGCAGCCCGCGGCGCGACGCGAACACCGCGTGCACGATTTCGCGACGCGGCGCCCAGTCCGGCAGCACCGTGACCAGTTCACCGCGCGACACCTCGTCGCGCACCATCATCGTCGGCAACTGCACGACGCCGACGCCTGCGGCGGCCGCCGTGCGCAGCGCGAGCATGCCGCCCGTCACGAAGCGCGGCTGGTGATGGATCTCCGCGTGCGCGCCGTCGGGCCCGCGCAGCCGCCACACGTGCGTGGACTGCGGCACGCCGTGGTCGAGGCTCGGCAGGCGCGTCAGATCGGCGGGAACGGCCGGCACGCCATGCTCGCGCAGCAGCGCAGGGCTCGCGACGAGGCACTGGCCGCGCTCGGCGAGCACGCGCAGCGCGAGATCGCTGTCCTCGAGCGGCGGCGGCCGCACGCGGATCGCGACGTCGATCCCTTCGCCGACCACGTCGACGCGCCGGTTGGTCGCTTCCAGGTGGATCTCGACGCGCGGGCACGCGGCCATGAACGCGGCGATCATCGTGCCGACCAGCGAATCGAGCAGCACGATCGGGCAACTGACGCGCACGATGCCGCGCGGCTCCTCGTGCAGCAGTGCGATCGCCTCGTCGGCGGCATCGGCCTCGACGAGCATCGCGCGGCAATGCGCGTAATAGGTCTGGCCGACGTCCGTGACCGTGAAGCGGCGTGTCGAACGCTGGATCAGCCGCATCCCGAGCCGTGCCTCGAGCAGCGCGATGCGGCGGCTCAGCTTCGATTTCGGCATGTCCAGCGCGCGCCCGGCCGGCGCGAAGCCGCCATGTTCGACGACCTGCACGAAGTAGTAGAGATCGTTCAGATCCCGCGCTTTATCGTTCATGAAATGGAACGCTGAGTGCGATTTCGGCAGTCTACCGGATCGATCGTTCCATCTCTATATTGTGACTCATGGATGCGAAACACGGGTTTCGCCGCAATATGGAGAGGGGCAATGAAGAAGATCCAGGGTGTGTACAGTGCGCCGCGCGGCCATTGGGTCGGCGACGGGTTCCCGGTGCGTTCGATGTTCAGCTACCAGTCTCACGGCACGCACCTGAGCCCGTTCCTGCTGCTGGATTACGCCGGTCCGGCGACGTTCGAACCGGCGAGCGCACCGCGCGGCGTCGGCCAGCATCCGCACCGCGGGTTCGAGACGGTGACGATCGTCTATGACGGCGAAGTCGCGCACCGCGACTCGACGGGTGCGGGCGGCACGATCGGCCCGGGCGACGTGCAGTGGATGACGGCCGCGAGCGGGATCCTGCACGAGGAATTCCACTCGGAGGCGTTCACGAAGCGGGGCGGCCCGCTCGAGATGGTGCAGCTGTGGGTGAACCTGCCCGCCGCGGACAAGATGGGCGCGCCCGGCTACCAGACGCTGCTGAACGCCGATATTCCGGTGGTCGAGCTGCCGGACGGCGCGGGACGCGCGCGGATCATCGCCGGTGAGTTCGACGGGCGGCGCGGCCCGGCCCGCACGCACACGCCGATCGACGTGTGGGACGTGCGGCTCGTGGCGGGCGGCCATGCGCGGTTCCCGGTCGCCGAAGGGCGGACGCTCGCGGTGGTCGTGTTGAGCGGCACCGTGCTGGTGAACGGCGAGACGGTGGCGCGCGAAGCGCAGTTCGTGCAACTCGGCCGCGACGGCAGCGACGTCGAGATCGAAGCGAACGGCGACGCGAAGCTGCTGATCCTGAGCGGCGAGCCGATCGACGAGCCGGTCGTCGGCTACGGCCCGTTCGTGATGAACTCGCAAGAGGAAATCCGGACCGCGATCGAGGACTTCAACAGCGGCCGCTTCGGCGAGATGCCGGCATGACGGCATGACGAGCAGGCCCCGCGCGATGCGGGGCCTTTTTTCGCGCACGGGCAGGCGATCGCGCGCGATAGGCGCTTCGAGGCATAATCGACGGTTGCCGCGCGCCGGCCGGCGCGCCCGAATCAGGACCGACCATGAACGCTTCCGCACCCGCCGCATCCTCGAGCACCGCCGATCTCGACTGGCGCTGGAAACCCTTCGACGCGCTGACGGCGCGGGAAATCTATTCGATCCTCGAAGCGCGCAGCGCCGTGTTCGTCGTCGAACAGAACTGCGTGTACCGCGACATCGACGATGCGGACCAGGCCGCGTGGCATCTGGCGGCATTCGATCCGGCGGGTCGCCTGGCCGGCTATCTGCGCGTGCTGCTGCCGGACGCGCAGCACACCGACGTGCGCATCGGCCGCGTGCTGACGACCGCCGCGTTTCGCGGCGCCGGCCTCGGCAACGGGCTGCTGTCGCGCGCGCTCGAGCATATCCGCGCGCAATGGCCGGACACGCCGGTGAGCCTGCATGCGCAGGCCCACTTGCAGCGTTTCTACGGGGCATTCGGCTTCGCGCCGAGTTCGGACGTGCACGACGAGGACGGCATCCCGCACGTGTGGATGAGCAGCGCGCGCGCGTGACGCGCGCCGCGCTGCGCGGCGGTCAGTGCGCGGTGCGCGCGACCGATGGTGGGTCCCCGCGCTGCGCGACCCGCTCGCCGATCAGGCGCCCGCGCGCGGATAGTCGCAGCCAGTGCCGCAGTGCGATCAGCGCACCGATCACGCTCATCATCGAGCCGGGAATCCACAGCAGCAGGCCGCCGATCTGCTGGTCGCGCAGCGGGCTCAGCCACGTGAACGCGCGGCCGCAGATCGAGTAGATCGGATACAGCTCGTGCGGCGTGAAGAAGATCAGCGCGCCGAGCGCGATCTGCGGCGGGATCGCCGCGACGACGATCAGGATCCGGCGGCCCGGCGACAGCCGCGCGGGCGGCGCGGGACGCGGATCGACGACGAGCCACCAGAACAGCAGCCCATCGATCACCATGCTCCAGTTCATCACGCGATACAGACGCCAGTCGAGCATCGCGATGAAGTGGATCGGCGACAGCAGCCAGAAATAGATCAGCCCGACGAACAGCACGACCGCGACGACCGGATGGAACACCACGTCGAGTGTCGCCCGTACCGGCGCCCACGCGAGCGCGGGGTGCACGAAGCGCTGCCGCCAGCGGAACGGAATGCCCGCACGGATCGCCGCGCCCGGGTAGGACAGCGCGATGAAGAACGGCCCGAGGTGATGCAGCACGAGGTGCTGCGCGCGGTGCATGAAGAATTCGTGCTCGAAGAAATAGTCGAGCCGCGTGTGCAGCGCGATGTAGAGCGCCGTCAGCCCGAACCAGAACGAGAACTGCCGCAGCGGCGACACCTTCGCCTTCTTCACGCCGCGCGCGAACAGCACGGCGGCCGTCAGCACCGCGATGACCACGGTCGGCGACGGTTCCCACGGATCGAGCCAGTACAGGACGTTCATCGCGCGCGCATCACTTCGTCTTGGCCGGCGATTTCACGGCGAACGGCGTGTCGACCGTTTCGCCGTCGGAGAACTTCAGGCGCAGGTGCACGGTGTCGCCCGGCTTGATCGCGTGCTTCGGCTCCTCGAGCATGAAGTGATAGCCGCCCGGCGCGATGTCGACCTTGCCGCGCGCGGGGATCGTCAGCTTGTCGACCATTTCCATCTTCTGCGTCGAGCCGTTCGATACCGTCTGGTGCAGCATCGCCATCCCGTAGTCGGGGCTGTCGACGTCGACGAGGTCGATCGGTTTGTCGCCGGTGTTCACGAGCGTCACGTAGCCGCCCGCGGGTAGCTTGTTCGGCAGCCAGCGCACCCACGCGTTCTGCGCGCTGATCGCGCCGGCGGCATACGCGTGGGCGCCCGTGCACAGCGCGGCGACGAGGGCGAACGTCTTGAGGGTCGTTTTCGTGTTCATGGCGGAATTCAGGTCGTGGAGGCAGTGTCGATGATCCGGCGCACATCGGCGGCGATGGCGTCGGGCGAATCGCGATCGGTCGCGAGCAGGCGCGCACGGCCGGTCGCATCGAAGATGTAGACGGCCGAGCTGTGCGTCACCTCGTAGCCGCCTGACGGATCGCGTTTTTCCATCTGGTACGCGACGCGATAGCGCTTCGCGAGCGATTCGATCTGGCGGTCGGTGCCGGTCAGCCCGCGCGCATGCGCGGCGTCGAACGCGGCGACATAGGATTGCATCGCCTGCGGCGTATCGCGTGCGGGATCGACCGAGACGAACAGGATGCGCACGTCGTCCGCCTGCGGGCCGAGCTTCGCCAGCACTTCCATCAGCCGCGCCAGCGTTTCGGGGCAGACGTCGGGGCAGTGCGTGTAGCCGAAGTAGACGAGCGCGACGCGGCCGCGGAACGCATCGGCGTCGACGGGACGGCCGTCGCCGCCCGTCAGCTCGAACGACAGGTCGGGCAGGTGGCCGGTGACGTTGGTGAGGTTCCAGCGCGGCTCGTCGTGCGTGCACGCGGCGAGCGCCACGGCGGCGGTGAGGGCCGCGGCCGTGCGGATGAGGCGGAAGAGGCGGGACGGCATCTTAGGGACCGTTTCCATATGGAACGCGCATGCGAATGTCCGAAATTGCTCGTAGGGCAAGGGGTAAGGAGCGCCGTTCGGCCGCGCCGAACGAGCGACGCGCGGCAGGCGGTTGCGACTGTAGCGCAATTCGCGCGCCCGCGTCCTTTCGAAACCAATACGGCGCGGGCGAGCGGGGCAATATGTCGCAGTTGACGCGGCGGCCGGAGCGATGTTCGCGTGGCCCCGGTTTCGCCCATCTGGGGGCGCAGGCGCGGTAAGATGCGCACAACTCCATTCGCGCAGCGGCGCCCGGCATTTTCCGGTCGCCCTCAGACTATCGAATCGATGCAATCCGTTCCGGCTTCCCTGTCCCTGACCGATACCGCGTTCTTCTTCGACTTCGACGGCACGCTCGTCGAGCTGGCGCCGACCCCCGACAGCATTCACGTTCCGCCGTCGCTGCCGACGCTGCTCGACGAGTTGTCGCGCCGCTCTCACGGCGCGGTCGCGGTCGTGTCCGGTCGCGGGATCGACAACCTCGACACGTTCCTGAAGATGCCCGGCCTGCCGATCGCCGGCCTGCACGGCGCGGAGCGCCGCGACGCGAACGGCGACACACAGCGCATCGGCTTCAACGACGAGCGGCTGCTGCGCATCGAGCGCGAGCTCGCGGGCGTGGTCGACCGCCATCCGGGCATGCTGCTCGAAATCAAGGGCGCGGCCGTCGCGCTGCACTTTCGCAATGCGCCCGAGCGCGAGGCGGTGGCGCGCGAAGCGGCCGAGCGCCTCGTCGCCGACTATCCGGATGCGTACGTGCTGCAGCCGGGCAAGATGGTGTTCGAGATCAAGCCGAAGGGCGTCGACAAGGGGCGTGCGCTGGCCGCTTTCCTCGACGAGCCGCCCTTTGCGGGCCGCGTGCCGCTGTTCGCGGGCGACGACCTGACCGACGAGAAGGGCTTCGCGGTGGTCAACGCGCGCGGCGGCCTGTCGATCAAGGTTGGCGCGGGCGAGACGTCCGCGCGGATGCGGCTCGATTCGGTCGACGCGCTGCATGAGCAGATCGCACGCTGGCTCGGCGCGGGGCAACCGCACGCATGAGCCGGCTCATCATCGTTTCAAACCGCGTCGCGCCGATTTCGGAAGGCGAACCGGCGGCGGGCGGTCTCGCGATCGGCGTCTACGACGCGCTGAAGGAAACCGGCGGCATGTGGTTCGGCTGGAGCGGCGAAGTGGTGGCGTCCGGCGCGCCGCAGCCGCAGATCCGCATCGAGGAGCGCGGGCCCGTGACGTTCGCGACCGTCGGGCTGACGCGCCGCGATTACGACCAGTACTACCGCGGTTTCTCGAACGCGACGCTGTGGCCCGCGTTCCATTACCGCGCGGACCTGATCCAGTACGACCGCCACGAATTCGACGGCTACCGCCGCGTCAACGTGTGGCTCGCGCAGCAGCTCGTGCCGCTGCTGCAGGACGACGACGTGATCTGGGTGCACGACTATCACCTGATTCCGTTCGCGCGTGCGCTGCGCGATGCCGGCGTGAAGAACCGCATCGGCTTCTTCCTGCACATCCCGTTTCCGGCCGCGCAGGTGCTCGTCAACGTGCCGCCGCACCGCGAGCTCGTCGAGTCGCTGTGCGCGTTCGATCTGCTCGGCTTCCAGACCGAGCCCGATCTGCGCGCGTTCTGCGACTACGTCGAGTTCGAGGCGGACGGCGAAGTCGAACACGACGGGCACACGGTGCGCGTACGGGCGTTCGGCCAGACGTTGCGCGCGGCCGCCTATCCGATCGGCGTGTATCCGGACGAGATCGCGTCGCTCGCGCAGGCGGGCGAGCACGGCAAGGCGGTGCGCACGCTCGCGACGTCGCTGCGCGGGCGGCAGCTGATCATGAGCGTCGACCGGCTCGATTATTCGAAGGGGCTCGTCGAGCGCTTCCGGGCGTTCGAGAAGCTGCTCGAGCATCAGGCGTCGATTCGCAACCGCGTATCGTTCCTGCAGATCGCGCCGTCGACGCGCGCTGACCTGCGCGCATACCAGGACATCCGGCTGCAGCTCGAAGCGGAGTCGGGGCGCATCAACGGGCGCTACGCGGAGCTCGACTGGGCGCCGATCCTCTACATTCACCGCCAGTACGACCGGCAAGTGCTGGCCGCGCTGTACCGGCTCGCGCGCGTGGGGTTCGTCACGCCGCTGCGCGACGGGATGAACCTCGTCGCGAAGGAGTACGTGTCCGCGCAGAATCCCGACGATCCGGGCGTGCTCGTGCTGTCGCGCTTCGCGGGCGCCGCGCGTGAGTTGACGGGCGCGCTGATCGTCAATCCGATCGATATCGACGGGATGGCCGATGCGCTGTCGCAGGCGCTGACGATGCCGCTCGCCGAACGGCGCGCGCGCTACGCGGACATGATCGCGCAACTGCGCGAGAACAACGTGTCGGTGTGGCGGGACAATTTCCTGCGCGATCTGCAGCAGGTCTGATCCCGTCCGTTGCTGCCGCTGGAATTGAAAAAGCCGCCGTGCGTGAAGCACGGCGGCTTTTTTCGTCGGCGGGATGCCGGTGCGTCAGGCCACGCGTTCGCCGGTCGGCGCGTTGCCGTCCGGGGCCGCATGATGGCGGCCGTGCTGCTTCGCGAGCAGGTCGCGGTACAGGCCGGGGCGGTTGCGCAGCACCTCGGGCGGACCGTCGTCGATCACCTTGCCGTTGCTCATCACGATGATGCGGTCGAAGTTGCGCAGCGTCGACAGGCGGTGCGCGATCGCGATCACCGTGCGGCCGACCATCAGCCGGTCGAGCGCGCTCTGGATCGCCTCCTCGGACGCGCTGTCGAGCGCCGACGTCGCTTCGTCGAGCAGCAGGATCGGCGCATCCTTCAGGATCGCGCGCGCGATCGCGATGCGCTGGCGCTGGCCGCCCGACAGCTTGACGCCGCGGTCGCCGACGATCGTGTCATAGCCTTCCGGCATCGCCTCGATGAACTCCGCGCAGCGCGCGTCGCGCGCGGCGGCGAGCACTTCGTCGCGGGTCGCGTCGGGGCGGCCGTACGCGATGTTGTCGTAGATGGTCCGGTGCAGCAGTGAGATGTCCTGCGGCACCAGCGCGATCGCGTGGCGCAGGCTGTCCTGCGTGATGGCCTTCACGTCCTGGCCGTCGACCTTCACGACGCCGTCCTGCGTGTCGTAGAAGCGCTGCAGCAGCGCGAGCACGGTCGATTTGCCCGCGCCCGACTTGCCGATCAGGCCGACGCGCTGGCCCGGCTCGATATGCAGGTCGAAGTGGTCGAGGATCGCGCGACGGTGCGGGTACGCGAACGTCACGCGCTCGAAGTCGACGCGGCCGCCCGTGGCCGACAGCGGCTGCGCGTCGGAGCGGTCCGGCATCCCGTGCGGCTCGAGCAGCGTCTTCACCGCTTCGGACAGGCGTGCGACGTGCTGCGTGACGTCGACGAGCGCGACCGCGAGATCGCGCGTGCCGTGCAGGATCGTGAAGCCGAGCGAGCTGACGAGCACGATGTCGCCCGACGTCGCGCGGCCCTGGTCCCACAGCCACAGCGCCCAGCCGAGCAGGCCGGCGGACAGCATCGCGGTGATCACCGCGTGCAGCAGGCGCAGTTTTTCGAGATAGAGCAGGCTTTGCTGGCGCGCATCCATCTCGGCCTTCACCGTCGCGCTGAAGCGCTTCTGTTCGCGCAGCGTCATCCCGAACGCGCGCACGAGGCCCATGTTGCCGATCACGTCGACGAGCTCGCCGTCGACCGCCGCGGCCTTCGCCGCGAACGCATGGTGGCGCGCGGAGCCGCGGCCGGCGAGCTTGAACAGGATGACGGACAGCACGGCCGAACAGCCGAGCAGGCCGGCCGCCATCAGCGGATTGACGACGATGATCATCAGGATCGCGCCCATCACCGCGATGCACGGCGGCAGCACGTTCCACGCCATCGTGTTCTCCGACGTGTAGACCGCGTTCGACGTGGCCGTGATGCGGCTCGCGAGCGTGCCCGGCTGCTTCTCCGAGTAATACGTCGGCGAATGGCCGATCAGGTACTGGAACAGGTCGCGCCGCAGGTCGCCCGTGACCGCGACGAACGTGTGCGCGGCGACCCAGCCGCCGACGCGCCACAGCATGTTGTCGGCCGCGATCAGCCCGACGAGCAGCGCGAACGCGCTCCACAGCGGGCCCGGGTGATGGCGTCCGGTCGCGAGCACGTCGATCAGGTGCTTGATCGCATATTGCGAGCCGAGCGCGCAGCCGACGGCGGCCAGCACGCTGCAGAGCACGACCAGGTGCGCGACGGGGTGGAGGCGGATGTAGCGGAACAGGAACGCGATCGGCCGATGCGCGTAGCTCGACAGCTTCGCGTTGTGGGCGTTGCGCTGGGCGGGGGTGAGAGATTCCAAAATATGGGTGCGGTGATTCGGTGAGTGAGCGTGGCGGCTGGGTTGCAGGCCGGCGTTCGCCCGGACTGAATAATCCGGCATTGTAAACAACGCCGCGCGTCGCGCTGCGCGAATCTTGCCTTGGCCAGGGGCTCGCGCTCGATTTTGAGATAAAATCCGGCATCCCGTCGTGTGCCGGAATCACGCTGCCGGCAGCTGCGGGTTAACAAGGATCGCCAAAACGGCCTTCCACTCTAGAACGGACGCCCGAGTCCGCGGGTTGCAAAGTGTTGCGCCTTTGTAACAAAGTAAAGTGTTTGAAATGTCGTGCGCCGTATCGGGAATAACCCTAGATAATCGGCTCCGGGTTCGATTCCAGGTTTTTTTACGAACCCCTGTCAACGGGTCTTCGTTTCAAACGTTCTATGCCTGTCGCGTCGCCGACGCTCCTTGAGCAGCGCGGGTTCGACGCCCCCGGCAGGCTGAGTCGTCCGAGGTTCGGACGACATGTTTCCAGCCCGGACCACCGGCAGGTTGCCGACCCATACCTGGTTTTTTGCCGATTTTTTAGGAGTTACGCATGCGAATCGCCCAAATCGCTCCGTTGCATGAAGCGGTGCCCCCGAAACTGTACGGTGGCACCGAGCGCGTGGTGTCCTATCTGACCGAAGCACTCGTCGAGATGGGGCATGACGTCACGCTCTTCGCGAGCGGCGATTCGCAGACTTCCGCGAAGCTCGAAGCGTGCTGGCCGCAGGCGCTGCGCCTCGACCCGACGATCCGCGACGTGATGGCCCCGCACATGCTGCTGCTCGAGCAGGTGCGCCGCCGCGCGGAAGAGTTCGATGTCCTGCACTGCCACATCGACTACTACCCGTTCTCGCTGTTCTCGCGCCAGCCGGTCCCGCATCTGACGACGATGCACGGCCGTCTCGACCTGCCGGAACTGCAGCCGATCTTCAACGCGTTCAGCGACGTGCCGGTCGTGTCGATCTCCGACAACCAGCGCATTCCGCTGCCGCAGGCGAACTGGCTGTCGACCGTCTACCACGGCCTGCCGGAAAACCTGCTGACGCCGATCCCGAACGTGAAGCCGAGCTACCTCGCGTTCCTCGGCCGCATCTCGCCGGAAAAGCGCGTCGACACCGCGATCCGCATCGCCGAGCAGGCCGGCCTGCCGATCAAGATCGCCGCGAAGCTCGACAAGGCCGACCGCGCGTACTACGAAGAGAAGATTAAGCCGCTGTTCGCGCTGCCGCACGTCGAGTACATCGGCGAAATCAGCGAGTCGGAGAAGACCGAATTCCTCGGCAACGCGCATGCGCTGCTGTTCCCGATCGACTGGCCGGAGCCCTTCGGCCTGGTGATGATCGAGGCGATGGCTTGCGGCACGCCGGTGATCGCGTTCAAGCGCGGTTCGGTGCCGGAGGTGATCGACAACGGCGTGTCGGGCTTCGTCGTCGAGGACGAACTGTCGGCCGTCGCCGCGCTCAAGCGCCTCGATACGCTGCCGCGCGAGAAGGTTCGGGCCGCGTTCGAAGCCCGTTTCTCGTCGAAGGTGATGGCGCAGAACTACGTGAAGGGCTACGAGGAACTGCTGCGCCAGAAGCGCCGCACGGTGCTCCGCGAAGTCAACGCAAGCTGATCGCGGGCCGCCGCCGCGTGGCGGCGCGCGGCCGCCACGACGCCCCGTCCGGGTTTTCCGGCGGGGCGTTGTCATATCTGCGGCGCGGATGTGTTGTATTCTCGCCGCGCCCGGCGCCGAGAAGGGCCGCGGAAGCGGCCCGGCACGCCATCCTGCCGTCTGTCCAGACGGTAATGTCCCTATAATGGCCGCCGTGCCGTGAAATCCGGCCCGGTACGACTATCCAGAGGAGAGCAGTCTTGGCGAGAACGAAAACCACGCGCGCAGCGCCGGCCCCCGGCGCCGGTGTGATCTTCGCGTTGCGCGCGATCGGTCTCGTGCTGCTCGCGCGCTGGCTGTTCTCGATGTCCCAGATGGGTTATCGCGCGTCGCTGTCGGCGATGATGTCGTCGCCGTGGGCATTCCTCTATCTCATCCTGATCTTCCTGCTGCTCGCGCTGCCGGGCGCCGCCGCCCGGGCCGAGCGGCCGTTCCATCCGCTGCCGCAGTGGTTGCGCCAGGCGCTGCGCGTGTTCGCGCTGATCGGTTTCCTGTTCGCCGCGTGGTCGATCGGCGCGTTCACGTGGGCGGCCGGCTGGCGCCGCGCGCTGCATGCGGTGACGGCGACCAACGGCTGGCTCGTCGCCGCGCCGGCGCTGTATGCGGCGATCGTCTGGATCTGCCGGCCGCGGCCGCTGTGGCGGACCAACGTGGCCGCGCGCCGCTTCGCGGTCGGCCGGTATGCGATCTCGCTCGACGTGCTGACGCGCACCGCGATCGTCTGGATGGAAAGCCGCAAGGTCGGCCAGTACGACGCGCGCGAACTGTCGGTGCGCTGGCCCGGCCACGCGGCGCCCGCCGCGGGTGAGCACGGCGCGCAGCCGGCGGTCGTGCCGCCGCGTCGCGGCAGCTTGTTCAATCGACCGAAGGTGGAACTGCTGTGGGATTCGCCGGCGGCTGTCGGCCACAACCGGCAGATCGTGATGCGCACGCCGCTCGCGACCGAAGGCGACCGCGTCGCGGTGCTCGCGCTCGACGCGGCGCTCAAGCAGATCGTCTGACTGTTCGCTGCGTCCTGGATGGCGCGGGGGTTAGGGACGCCCGGTCAGGGACGCCCGCTCAGGAGTGCCCAGCCGCGCATGACCGGGCGACCTTGCCGCCCGGTCGGCCCGTGCTCAGCGCACGAGGCACGGGCGCTTGTTGTTGAACGTCCAGCCCGGGATCAGGTACTGCATCGCCGCCGCGTCGTCGCGGGCGCCGAGGCCGTGCTGCTTGTACAACTCGTGCGCGAGCGCGACCGCATCCATGTCGATGTCGATGCCGAGCCCCGGCCGCTTCGGTACTTCCACCAGCCCGTTCTCGATCTTCAGCGGCTCGCGCGTCAGCCGTTCGCCGTCCTGCCAGATCCAGTGCGTGTCGATCGCGGTGACCTGGCCCGGCGCCGCGGCCGCGACGTGCGTGAACATCGCGAGCGACACGTCGAAGTGGTTGTTCGAATGCGAACCCCACGTGAGGCCCCAGTCGCGGCACATCTGCGCGACCCGCACCGAGCCCTGCATCGTCCAGAAGTGCGGGTCGGCGAGCGGGATGTCGACGGCGTGCAGCTGCACCGCGTGGCCCATCTGCCGCCAGTCGGTGGCGATCATGTTGGTCGCCGTCGGCAGCCCCGTCGCGCGGCGGAATTCGGCCATCACCTCGCGGCCCGAGTAGCCGTTCTCCGCCCCGCACGGATCTTCCGCATACGCGAGCACGTGATGCTGATCGCGGCACAGCCGCACGGCCTCGTCGAGCGACCATGCGCCGTTCGGATCGAGCGTCACGCGCGCGTCGGGGAAGCGCTCGGCGAGCGCCGTCACGGCCTCGATCTCGCGCGCGCCTTCGAACACGCCGCCCTTCAGCTTGAAGTCGTTGAAGCCGTAGCGCGCATGCGCGGCTTCGGCGAGCCGCACGACGGCCTCCGGCGTCAGCGCCGCCTCGTCGCGCACGCGTGTCCAGTCGTCGGTCGCGCCGCGGCCGTCGCGATAGGGGAGCGCCGTCCTGGTGCGATCGCCGACGTAGAACAGGTAGCCGAGCATCTCGACGCGCTCGCGTTGCTGGCCTTCGCCGAGCAGCGCGGCGACCGGCACGCCGAGATGCTGGCCGAGCAGGTCGAGCAGCGCGGCTTCGAGCGCGGTGACCGCGTGGATTGTCGTGCGCAGGTCGAAGGTCTGCAGTCCGCGGCCGCTCGCGTCGCGGTCGGCGAAGGTGCGCCGCACGTCGTTGAGCACCGCATGATAGTTGCCGACCGGCTGGCCGACGACGAGCGCGCGCGCGTCGTCGAGCGTGCGGCGGATGCTCTCGCCGCCCGGCACCTCGCCGACGCCCGTGCGACCCGCGCTGTCCTTCAGGATCACGAGGTTGCGGGTGAAGAACGGGCCGTGCGCGCCGCTCAGGTTGAGCAGCATGCTGTCGTGGCCGGCGACCGGAATCGCTTGCAGGTCGACGATGCGCGGCGTGTCGGGGGAGGGCGAGGCAGTGACGGCGTTCATGGGCGGCGATGGCGAAAGAGTAGGCGATGCCGTGCGGCAAAAGCTTTGCCGCGCGCGGCGGGAGGTGCGATCATTCGACAACCGACGTGCGCGGCGCGCAAGCCCCGCATGTCGACGCAACGGGGTGGCAGCGACAACCGGGCCCATGGAGCGCAGCACGCGAACAGGGGCCGGATCGTTACGCACGGGACCAGGCGGGGCTGAACAGCCGACCTGAGTCGACAGGAGAACCGTGCGTAGATCATCAGTCGTCGGATGACTTGTGACGCAGTATAATGAATCATCGGCTTTCGCTCAAACCCCGCGTAAACCCTCGGCTCACATTACGATCATTCAAAAAGGAACCGGCCACATGTCCGTGCCTACGCTTCCCGCAGCGCCGCGCCGTCGCGCACGCAGCCTCGCACAAGATGTCGTCGACGCGCTGACCGCGCAGATCGAAAACGGCACGCTGCGTCCCGGCGACAAGCTGCCGACCGAAACCGAAGTCATGGCGGCGCAGGGCGTGAGCCGCACGGTCGTGCGCGAGGCGATCTCGCGGATGCAGGCGAGCGGCCTCGTCGAGACGCGCCACGGCATCGGCAGCTTCGTGCTCGAGCCGTCGCGCCGCCAGACGCTCGGCATCGATCCCGCGACGATCACGACGCTGCGCGACGTGCTCGCGGTGCTGGAGCTGCGCATCAGTCTCGAAAGCGAGTGCGCGAGCCTGGCCGCGCAGCGCGCGAACGACACCGACCTCGCCGCGCTGCGGCGCGCGCTCGACGCGATCGCGACGGGCGCGGGCGGCGGCCGCGACACCGCGCAGCTCGATTTCCAGTTCCACCTGCAGATCGCGCAATCCACCGGCAACCGCTATTTCGTCGACATCATGACGCAGCTCGGCACGTCGATCATCCCGCGCACGCGCGTGAATTCGGCGCGCTTTGCCGGCGACGATCTCGAGCGTTACGTCGGCCGGCTGAATCACGAGCACGAGGACATCTACGAGGCGATCGCGCGCCACGACCCGGAAGCGGCCCGCGCCGCGATGCGCACGCACCTCACGAACAGCCGCGAGCGGCTGCGCCGCGCGCACGAGGCAGCCGAGGCCGAGGCCGGCTGACCTTGCGTCGCGGCGGCTCGCGACTGTCGCGGGCCCGCTCTCGTCGTCGCCTCAACATCAGTCGTCGTATGAGGTCGGCGTAGCCGTGTCGATCTTCGCGGCCAGGCGGCGTTCCCGCCGCCGGCCGCCTGCCTCGCCGATCAGCCTCCCTTCGTCACGATCGTCTTCCACGCGCCGTTCTTCACCTGGTACAGCGTCGACATCCCGCTCTTCAGCGAGCCGTCGTTCGCGAACGAAATGCGGCCGGTCACGCCTTCGAAGTCGACTTTCTTGAGCGCCGGCCGATAGGCCTTCGGGTCGGTCGAGCCGGCCGCCTGCATCGCCTTGATCGCTGCCCACGCCGCGTCATAGCCGAACTGCGCGTACGACAGCACGTCGACGCCGAAGCGCTTCTTGAAGCGCGCCTCGAAATCCTTCCCCTGCGGCAGCTCGTCGAGCGGCCGGCCGTATTCCCATGCCATCGCGCCTTCGGCTGCCGGGCCCGCGATCTTGATGAACTCGTTGTCCTTCACGCCGCCGCCGCCGACGAACTGCGCGTTCAGCCCGAGCTGGCGCATCTGCTTGATGAAGTTCGCGGCAAGCGAATCGAGGCCGCCGAAGAAGATCAGGTCCGGGTTCTTGCCCTTCAGGCTCGTGATCTGCGCGCGGAAATCGACCGCCTGGTTGTTGGTGAACTCGCGGCCGATGATCGTGCCGCCGGCGGCCTTCACGGCCTTCTCGAACTCGTCGGCCTCGCCCTGGCCGAACGCGGTGCGGTCGTCGATGATCGCGATGCGCTTCGCCTTCGTCACGTCGACCGCGTACTTGCCCGCGTTGCCGGCGTTCTGGCCGTCGGTCGCGATCACCATGAACATGTTCGCGAGCCCGCGCGACGTGAGCGTCGGATTGGTCGCGGCCGGGTCGATCACCGGAATGCCGGCCTTGTCGTAGACGACCGACGCCGGAATCGTCGTCCCCGAGTTGAAGTGGCCGACCACGACCGACACGTTCTGGTCGACCAGCGCCTGCGCGGCCTGCACGCCGATGCGCGGGTCGGCCTGGTCGTCCTGCACGACGAGATTGAAGTGGGCGGGCTTGCCGGCGATCTGCACCTTCTGCGCGACCGCATCGTCGAGCGCGAGCTGCACGCCGTTTTGCAGATCCTTGCCGTAGCCGGCGTTCACGCCCGTGAGCGGCGCGGCGAAGCCGACCTTCACGTCGGTTGCGTCGGCAGCCTGGGCGGCCTGTTGCGAGAGGAGGGCAAGCGCGGATGCAATGGACACCGACAGCAGGGAATGACGGAATTTCATGTTGTTCCTCTTGTTCGACACCGGCGAGTGGGTACCGCGCGCGTCCGGGCGGGCCGGGCGCGTGCGACGGGCGGGCGGTTCGACCGCTTCTCGGAATCGGGCGGGGAGGTCGGCATCGTGATCCTCGGAAACGTCTCCCGTCAGGCTCCGCGAAGAGCCCCGATTGCATCGATATATAGGTCGCCGATATGCGCGGGTCTTGGAAATTTGCCGCGCATTCGATGCGGATTTGCGCATAGCTTCCGCGCGAGCACGGGCGGCCGGTATCGGGAGTTTCCCGTCGCGAACGGAACGGGCAGAAAGAGGGGGGCGGTGCGGGCTAAAAACGCGGCGCGGCCCGCCGGGGCCGCGCCGCGCGTGGGGCGGCGTCAGTCGGCCAGGGCGTCCGACGCGGCTTCGGCGTCGTCGTGCGACGCGGTCGTGCGGATCAGCGGGTCGCTGGTGCTCGGGCGGCCCGTTTCGACGTGGCCCGCGAAGCGGCGCAGGAAGCCGAGCAGGCGGCCGTCGCTGACGGTGAGGTCATACCAGCCGTGGCTGCCGCGCAGATCCCAGTAGTCGTCAACGTGCGCGCCCGGCGCGAGGTCGAACGTGCGCGCGCGACCGTGGCCGTACGCGTTCGTGACCTTCAGCCGCACGGCCTTGTGCCCGCGGTTCATCAGGCGCAGCGTGATGTTGCCGTTCGCGACGTCGTAACCGTAGATCACTTCGGGGTTCACGTTCGCGCTGCCGATGCCGGTCGCGAACGGGCCGCGGAAATGGCAGTAGAAGCCGTTCGGGCCGTACACGTCGAGGTCGTACAGGCCGAGCGACGCGGCGGCGCTCCACGTATCGGCGACGCGTTTGCCGGCTTCGACCGTGTATGCCCACGGGCCGTCGACGCGGTTGCGCGACTGGACCTGGAACGCGGCGCCCGCCCGGCCCGTGTTCGCGAAGGTCAACCGGAACTGGCCGTTCGCGGCTTCGACGCGGCCGTGCACGAACAGCTCGTACGGCAGCGCGCGCGCCGGACGCAGCCCGGCTTCCTGTTTCGGCAGCGTCTGCAGCACCGGCGGCACCGGGATGTAGTCGGGATGGCGCGCGCGGTCGGGCGGCGCGTAGCCGCTCGTGTCGGGCAGCGTCGGCCACGCGGCGTCCGCGGTCGCGAAGTCGAATGCCGACGTCAGGTCGCCGCACACCGCGCGGCGCCACGGCGACACGTTGGCGGCCGTGACCGGATACTGCGCGCCGAAGCGCGCCTCGATGAATTGCAGCAGCGACGTGTGATCGAACGTCTGCGAGCAGACCCAGCCGCCCTTGGTCCACGGCGACACGACGAGCATCGGCACGCGCGGCCCGAGCCCGTACGGGCCGGCCATGTGCGACGCGTCGCCGGCGAACACCTCGTTGGTCGTCGCGACCGTGGACAGCCCGTTGTCGCGCGACTGCGGCGCGAACGGCGGCGCCACGTGGTCGAAGAAGCCGTCGTTTTCGTCGTACGTGATGAAGAGCGCGGTCTTGCTCCACACCTCCGGATTCGACACGAGCACCTTCAGCACCTGCTCGATGTACCACGCGCCGTAGTTCGCCGGCCAGTTCGGGTGCTCGGAATAGGCTTCCGGCGCGCAGATCCACGACACCTGCGGCAGCGTGCCGTTCTTCACGTCCTGCTGCAGCACGTCGAACAGCGTGCCGCCGGCGCTGATGTTGGTGCCGGTGCGCGCCTTGTCGTACAGCGGCGTGCCGGGCAGCGCGGTGCGGTACTGGTTGAAGTAGAGCAGCGCGTTGTCGCCGTAGTTGCCGATGTACGGGTTCTGCGTCCAGCCCCACGAGCCGTTCGCGTCGAGCCCGGTGCCGACGTCCTGGTAGATCTTCCACGACACGCCGGCCTGTTCGAGCACTTCCGGATAGGTCGTCCAGCCGTAGCCTTTTTCCTCGTTGCCGAGCACCGGGCCGCCGCCCGTGCCGTCGTTGCCGACGTAGCCCGTCCACATGTAGTAGCGGTTCGGGTCGGTCGAGCTCGGGATCGCGCAGTGGTACGCGTCGCAGATCGTGAACGCGTCGGCGAGCTGATAGTGGAACGGGATGTCGTCGCGCTTCAGGTACGCCATCGTCGTGGTGCCCTTGTTCGGCACCCACTGGTCGTAGCGGCCCTTGTTCCAGGCGGCGTGCATGTCCTGCCAGCCGTGCGGCAGATCCTGCAGGAACTGCAGGCCGAGCTTGTCGGCGCCCGGGTGGAACGGCAGCAGTTCGGCCGGGCCGACCGGCTGGTGAAACACCGACTTGCCGTTCGCGAGGCGCAGCGGGCGCGGGTCACCGAAGCCGCGGACACCGCGCATCGTGCCGAAGTAGTGGTCGAACGAACGGTTCTCCTGCATCAGGATCACGATGTGTTCGATATCGCGGATCGTGCCGGTACGGCGGTTCGCGGGAATCGCGAGCGCATCGCGGATCACGGGCGGAAACAGGTTCAGCGCGGCGGCGCCGGCAGTGCCGGCGGCGACGCGCAGGAAGTCACGACGGTTCGATCGGGTCATGGTCGTTATCGTGGGGTAAAGAGGGAGCCGATTGGCGGGACCTGCGGGAACGGCGCACACCGGGTCGCAGGATGCGGCTGCGCCGGTGGGTGCCGCCGCGAGCATAGCGAGGAATCGGTGTCATTCATGTGAAGTCCGGAAACGTTTGCACGCGTGAATCAGGTCGCGGCCGGCGGTGCGCCGCCGCACGGACTGCGGGAAGCGGCGGCGGGCGAGGCGGGCGTTGCGCGGCACGCGGAGAACAGCGGAACAGCGGAACAGCGGAACAGCGGAACAGCGGAACAGCGGAACAGCGGAACAGCAGAACAGCAGAACAGCAGAACAGCAGAACAGCAGAACAGCAGAACAGCAGAACAGCAGAACAGCAGAACAGCAGAACAGCAGAACAGCAGAACAGCGAGGGAGTAGCAGGACGGCTGAGGCGCAGCGGCGGGCCGCCGCGGCGAGGAGGGCGATACGCACGCGTCAGGCGTCGGTCACCCACGCGCCGAACCATTCGCTCGGCCGCGCGATTTCGTCCTGCGCGGCGACGAGCTCGAGCTCGTAGCGGCGCGCGTCGTAGGTGGCCTTCACGACCGCGTGCACGGCCGCGAGCGTGTGTTCGAACGCGGCGCGCACCGAGTCGCCGCGCAGCCGGCACGCGACGAAGATCGCACTGGTCAGGTCGCCGACGCCGACCGGATGGCGCGGAAACGCATACAGCGGCCGCTGGCCGATCCACGCTTCGGTTTCGGTGACGGCGAGCATGTTGAAACGGTCGGCCGGGCTGTTGCGGTCGTGCAGGTGCTTGACGAGGATGATCTTCGGGCCGCGGCGGATCAGCGCGCGGCACGCGTCGACGGCTTCCGCGACGGTCTCGATGCGTCGCCCGGCGAGCTTCTGCAGTTCGGTATGGTTCGGCGACATGCCGTCCGCGAGCGCCGGCACCTCCTGGACGATGAATTCCTCGACGCCGGGCTCGGGCCGGACGCCGCCCGTCTGGCCCATCGCCGGATCGCAGAAGTACCACGCGTTCGGATTCATCGCCTTCACCGAGCGCACGATCTCGACCGCCGCGCGTGCCTGCGGCGGCGAGCCGAGGAAGCCGGACAGCACCGCGTCGCACCGCTTGAGCGCGCCGATGGCGGCGATGCCGTCGACGAGCTGTTCCATCTTCGCGGCGTCGATCGCGCTGCCGGCCCAGTGGCCGTACTGCATGTGATTCGACAACTGGACGGTGTTGAGCGGCCAGACGTTGACGCCGAGGCGCTGCATCGGAAACACGGCCGCACTGTTGCCGGCATGGCCGTAGATGACGTGCGACTGAATGCTGAGGACGTTTTTCATGGGAATTCGCCTGCACGCGTTTCAGGGTCACGTCACACGATACCCGAGTTCGTCGTACGCGCGGAAGTCGCGCGGCGCTGGAGTGTTGCGCGCCGTCGTCACGCGACCGCGTAGAATCGCGGGGCGCGAGACAGCCGCGCTGCAACCCGGCTGCCCGCGCGCGTCTCCACTCACCGTGATCGCCATGCTTTCGATTTGCAAGATCCTGTCTGTCGCGCGCGCCGCCGTGTTCGGCGCGAGCGCCGCCGCCGCGTGCGCGATGCCCGTTGCGGCCGTCGCCGCGCCGCCCGCCGCCAACGAAGGGCCCGCGTACGGCCCGCGCCTGGAAGGGTTCGCGTATCCGGCGCCCGTGCACGAATATGCGTTCGTGTCGCAGCGCGAAACCCTCGAGATGGCGTACCTCGACGTGCAGCCCGCGCACCCGAACGGCCGCACCGTCGTGCTGCTGCACGGCAAGAACTTCTGCGCGGCGACCTGGGAGGACACGATCGGCGTGCTGAGTCGCGCCGGCTATCGCGTGATCGCGCCGGACCAGATCGGCTTCTGCAAATCGTCGAAACCCGAGCGCTACCAGTACAGCTTCCAGCAACTCGCGCGCAACACGCACGCGCTGCTCGAATCGGTCGGCGTGAAGTCGGCGACGATCGTCGGCCACTCGACGGGCGGGATGCTCGCGATCCGCTACGCGCTGATGTATCCGAAGGCGACCGACCAGCTCGTGCTCGTGAATCCGATCGGCCTCGAGGACTGGAAGGCGCTCGGCGTGCCGCCGCTGTCGGTCGACTACTGGTATGCGCGCGAGCTGAAGACCAACGCCGACGGCATCCGCCGCTACGAGCAGGCGACCTACTACGCGGGCAAGTGGGCGCCGTCGTACGAGCGCTGGGTGCAGATGCTCGCCGGCATGTATCGCGGCGCGGGCCGCGACGCGGTCGCGTGGAACTCCGCGCTGATCTACGACATGATCCTCACGCAGCCGGTGGTCTACGAATTCGGCGCGATTCGCGTGCCGACGCTGCTGATGATCGGCGACAAGGACACGACCGCGATCGGCAAGGACGTCGCGCCGCCCGACGTGCACGCGAAGCTCGGCCGCTATCCGGAGCTCGCGAAGCGCACGCAGGCCGCGATTCCCGGCGCGCAGCTCGTCGAATTCCCGGCGCTCGGCCACGCGCCGCAGATCCAGGACCCGGACGCGTTCCACAAGGCGCTGCTCGACGGGCTGGACGCCGTGCGCCCGCAGTGAGGCGGCGCGGGCGGGCGGCCGCGCGCGGTCGTGCCGTCAGCTTGCCTCGTTCGCGAGTTCGTCGCGGATCTGCGCGGCCAGTTCGAACGAACGCAGCCGCGCGGCATGATCGTAGATCTGCGCGGTGATGATCAGCTCGTCGGCGCCCGTCTGTGCGATACGGTCGCGCAGCTTGTCGCGGACCGTGTCGCGCGAGCCGACCGCCGCGAACGACAGCGAATGCGCGACGGTCGCGAGTTCGAGTTCGTTCGCCTCGAGCGCGTCGACGGGCGGCGGCAGCTTGCCCGGCGTGCCGCGCCGCAGGTTGATGAACTGCTGCTGCAGCGACGTGAACAGGCGCCGCGCCTCATCGTCGGTCTCGGCCGCGAACACGTTGACGCCGACCATCGCATGCGGCTTCGGCCAGGCGGCCGACGGCCGGTACTGCGCGCGATAGATCTCGAGCGCCCGCATCAAATAGTCGGGCGCGAAGTGCGACGCGAACGCGAACGGCAGCCCGAGCATCGCCGCGAGTTGCGCGCTGAACAGGCTCGAACCGAGCAGCCACACCGGGACGTCGAGCCCCGCGCCGGGCACCGCGCGCACGCGCTGGCCGGGTACGGGCTCCGCGAAGTAGCGCTGCAGCTCGGCGACGTCGTCCGGAAACGAATCGGCGCTGCCGATCAGGTCGCGGCGCAGCGCGCGCGACGTGGTCTGGTCGGTGCCGGGCGCGCGGCCGAGGCCGAGGTCGATGCGCCCCGGATACAGCGACGCGAGCGTGCCGAACTGCTCGGCGATCACGAGCGGCGCATGGTTCGGCAGCATGATGCCGCCCGAGCCGACCCGGATCGTCTGCGTGGCGCCCGCGACGTGGCCGATCACGACGGCGGTGGCCGCACTCGCGATGCCCGGCATGTTGTGATGCTCGGCCAGCCAGTAGCGCCGGTAGCCCCAGCGTTCCGCGTGCTGCGCGAGATCGACGGTGTTGCGGAATGCCTGCGAGGCGTCGGCGCCGGCCGGAATGGGGGCGAGATCGAGTACGGAAAACGGTGTCATCGGAAGACCTTCGAAAACGGGGTGGCGTGGTGATGCGCTGACGCAACAGACGCCGACGATTTTGCCAAAGGGTTCCGGAACGTGCTGGCGGCGCGAGGATACCCATGCGCCTTACAGGGGCGCAGGCTGGCTTCCGACAATCGTTGCGAAAATCAATCTAATCACCGATTAATTACCAAATTTTACGGCGATTGGAAGTGAAACCGCGTCGACACACAAATTTGCACGAAACGTTTGATTTTAAAGACTGCAATACGCCTGCAAAGTGCTTACGCTACCGTGAACGTGGCCGGGCCGATCAGGCTCGTCGATCCCTCAGCTTTGCCGAAATTGCACTAGTCCGTTTCGCGTAGCGCCGAGCGCGGGGGGGCGCAGACTGCTAAAATCCGCCGCCTGCCCATCTTGTGCCGATGGAGCCATTCGAGTCTTCCCGCATGCCGTCCGGGCGCTGCGCGGGGATACGCCACGCGAAGCCGGGCATGGCCGAACCCGAACAACGGGTCGCGCCTCCCCCATTACAGACGCTGCAGGAACAAGGAGTCGGGTCGTGCCCGCGTTCGTCGTCGTCGGAATACCGCATCACGTTCAATCACGCTCAAGCGTTTGCCATGGCGCCCGCGTCGCCGGGAGGCATCGCGCATGACGCCTACCGCCACGCTGCTCGACTGGCTCCTGATCGCGTTCACGCTGGCCGCGGCCGGCTATGCGCTCGTCGCGGCCTTCGCGCCGCCGCCGCGCACACCGCGCACGGCCGCGCGCGACGGCTTCGAGCCGGTCAGTGTGTTGAAGCCGCTGTGCGGCGCGGAGCCGCACCTGTATGAAAACCTCGCGACCTTCTGCGTGCAGCGCCATCCTCGCTACGAGGTGCTGTTCGGCGTCGCATCGTCGGCCGATCCGGCCGCGGCCGTCGTCGAGCGGCTGCGCGCCGATCATCCGGATTGCGACATCACGCTCGTGATCGACGCGCGCGTGCATGGCAAGAACCTGAAAGTCAGCAACCTGATCAATCTCGCCGAGCGCGCGAAATACGGCCGCATCGTGATCGCGGACAGCGACATCGCGGTGCAGCCCGACTATCTGGAGCGCGTGACGGCGCCGCTCGCCGACCCGTCGGTGGGGGTCGTCACGTGCCTGTATCATGCGCGCAGCGTCGGCGGCCTCTGGACGCGGATCGGCGCGCAATTCGTCGACGCGTGGTTCGCGCCGTCGGTGCGGATCACGCACCTCGGCGGTTCGAGCCGCTTCGGCTTCGGCGCGACGCTCGCGCTCACGCGCGACACGCTCGACCGGATCGGCGGTCTCTTCGCGCTGAAGGACGAGCTGGCCGACGATTTCTGGCTGGCCGAGCTGCCGCGCCGCCTCGGGCGCCGCACCGTGCTGTCCGAGGTCGAGGTCGCGACCGACGTGATCGAACCGTCGTTCGGGCCGCTGTGGCGCCGCGAGACGCGCTGGTTGCGCACGATCCGTTCGCTGAATCCGGCCGGCTTCGCGTTCCTGTTCATTACGTTTACCGTGCCGTGGCTCGCGATCGGCGCGCTGCTGGCATTGCGCCTCGACGGCACGTTCGCCGGCACGCTGGCGGGCGGCGCGGCCGCGCTCGGCGCATTCGGGCGGCTCGTGCTGCACGCACGCGGCGAGGACGGCTGGCGCGCGTTCTGGCGCGACCTGCCGCTCGTCGCGGTGCGCGACACGCTGCTCGCGCTCGAGTGGCTCGTGGCCGCGTTCGGCACGCATGTGGTATGGCGCGGCGCCAGGATGACGGTCGTCGGCGGCGAACGCGCGACGGCGGCCGTGGAAGCAGTGGACGGCCGCTAGGGCCGTCGATCGAACCCGGCCCACGGGCCGAGACGCGTCGCACGGCGAAGCCGCGCGGCGCGACACAACAGAGAGGCGGGCGCCGGCAGGGCGGCCCGCGGTTTTTGACTGAATCGTTGCAACGAAACGAACTATGCAGGCTACCGGAGCATTCATGAAAACGCTGTTCTTGCAGGCCCCTTCGTATGACGGCTTCGACGGCGGAGCCGGCTCGCGCTATCAGGCGAAGCGCGAAATCCGTTCCTTCTGGTATCCGACGTGGCTCGCGCAGCCGGCCGCGCTCGTGCCGGGCAGCCGCGTCGTCGATGCGCCGGCCGACGGGCTGTCGGTCGAGGAAACGCTGAAGATCGCCAACGACTACGACCTCGTGATCATCCACACGAGCACGCCGTCGTTCCCGACCGACGCGATGTTCGCGCAGGATCTGAAGAAGATGAAGCCGTCGATGCGGGTCGGCATGGTCGGCGCGAAGGTGATGGTCGATCCGCACAACTCGCTGACGGCGAGCGACGCGATCGACTTCGTGTGCCGCGAGGAATTCGACTACACCTGCAAGGAAATCGCCGAAGGCAAGCCGTTCCCCGAGATCAAGGGCTTGAGCTGGCGCGCGAAGGACGGCTCGATCGAGCACAACGAAGCGCGTCCGATCCTCGAGAACATGGACGAGCTGCCGTTCGTCGCGCCGGTCTACAAGCGCGACCTGAAGATCGACAACTACTTCATCGGCTACCTGAACTATCCGTACGTGTCGATCTACACGGGCCGCGGCTGCAAGTCGCGCTGCACGTTCTGCCTGTGGCCGCAGACGGTCAGCGGCCATCGCTACCGCACGCGCTCGGTCGAGAACGTGCTCGCGGAAGCGAAGTGGATCCGCGACAACATGCCGGAAGTGAAGGAACTGATGTTCGACGACGACACCTTCACCGACGACCTGCCGCGCGCCGAAGCCATCGCCGTCGGCCTGGGCAAGCTCGGCATCACGTGGTCGTGCAACGCGAAGGCCAACGTGCCGTACAAGTCGCTGAAGATCATGAAGGACAACGGCCTGCGCCTGCTGCTGGTCGGCTTCGAATCGGGCGACGACCAGATCCTCGTGAACATCAAGAAGGGCGTGCGCACCGATTTCGCGCGCCGCTTCAGCGCGGACTGCAAGAAGCTCGGCATCAAGATCCACGGCACCTTCATCCTCGGCCTGCCGGGCGAGACGCAAGAGACCATCAAGAAGACGATCGAGTACGCGAAGGAAATCAACCCGCACACGATCCAGGTTTCGCTCGCCGCGCCGTATCCGGGCACGACGCTCTACAAGCAGGCCGTCGAAAACGGCTGGATGGAAGAGAACAAGACCATCAACCTGGTCAGCAAGGAAGGCGTGCAGCTCGCGGCGATCGGCTATCCGCACCTGTCGCGCGACGAGATCTATCACCATCTCGAGCAGTTCTATCGCCAGTTCTACTTCCGCCCGTCGAAGATCTGGGAAATCGTGCGCGAGATGCTGACGAGCTGGGACATGATGAAGCGCCGCCTGCGCGAAGGCGTCGAGTTCTTCCGCTTCCTGCGCGCGCACGAGGCCTGATCCGTGACGACGCAGCGGGCGGCGCGGGCGCTGATCTTCACCGCGGACGACTTCGGGCTGCACCCGCGCGTCAACGCGGCGGTCGAGCGCGCGCACCGCGACGGCGTGCTGAACGCCGCGAGCCTGATGGTCGGCGCGAGCGCGGCGCAGGATGCGATCGAACGCGCGCGGCGGCTGCCGTCGCTCGCGGTCGGCCTGCATCTGGTGCTCGCGGACGGCCCGGCCACGCTGCCCGCGCATGAAATTCCCGCGCTCGTCGGCCCCGACGGGCGCTTCGGCGACGCGATGGCGAAGGACGGCTGCCGCTTCTTCTTCCTGCCGCACGTGCGTGCGCAACTGCGCCGCGAGATCCGCGCGCAGTTCGACGCGTTCGCGGCGAGCGGCCTGCCGCTCGACCACGTGAACGCGCACAAGCACTTCCACCTGCATCCGACCGTGCTGTCGATGATCATCGAGATCGGCCGCGACTACGGGCTGCGCGCGGTGCGGCTGCCGTACGAAACGAGCGCGCCGGCGCTGCTCAAGCCGTGGATCGCGCTGGTGCGCGCGCGGCTCGATCGCGCGGGGCTCGCGCACAACGACTACGTGGTCGGCATCGAGCACACGGGCGCGATGGACGAGGCCGTGCTGCTCGACGCGCTCGCGAAGCTGCCGCCGGGCGTCGGCGAGATCTACTGCCATCCGGCCGAAGCCGGCGACGGCCCGATTACGCCGACGATGGCCGGCTACCGACCGGTCGACGAACTGGATGCGCTGCTGTCGCCGCGCGTTGCCGCCGCGCTGAAGGCGGCGGGCGTCGCGACCGGCGGCTTTGCCGACGTGTTCGGCGAACCCGCGGCACGGCGCGGCGCGCCCGCGTCGCGCGCACCGGGAGCGCAGCCGTCATGAGCAAGTGGATCAAGTGGCTCGGCTGGCCGATCGGCATCGGCATCCTGCTCGCGCTGGGGCTGCACGAAGGCGTCGGCGACGTGACGCAGATGCTCGCGCGCGCCGGCTACGCGCTGCTGTGGCTCGTGCCGTTCCACGCGTTGCCGCTGCTGCTCGATGCATATGCATGGCATCAGTTGCTCGATCGGCGCGCGTCGCTGGCGTTCCTGTGGTGGATCGCGACCGTGCGCGAGGCCGTGAACCGGCTGCTGCCCGTGGTCGGGATCGGCGGCGAGATCGTCGGCATCCGGCTCGCGCGCTGGCAGGTGCCCGACGCGAGCCGTGTGACCGCGTCGGTGATCGTCGAGGTGCTCGTGACGATCGTGGTCCAGTACGCGTTCGCGGCGCTCGGCCTCGTGCTGCTGCTCGCGACGACCGACAACATGGGCGGCGGCACGATCGGCCTCGCGCTGCTGCTGACGCTGCCGTTGCCGGTGCTCGGCGTCGTGCTGATGCGGCGCGGCGGCGTCTTCCACGCGATCGAGCGTTTCGCGGGCCGCCTGCTCGGCGATTCGCACCGGCTGCTGCAGGGCGTCGACGGCCGCCGGCTCGACGCCGACATCGATTCGCTGATGTCGCGCACGGGCCTGCTGTTCAGCGCCTTTTTCTGGCAACTGGCCGGCTACGTGCTCGGCGCGCTCGAGATCTACTGGGCGCTCGCGCTGCTCGGCCACCCGGTGTCGATCGGCGGCGCGATCGCGATCGAGGCGATGACGCAGGCCGTGCGGCATGCGGCGTTCATGGTGCCGGGCGGGCTCGGCGTGCAGGAGGCGACCGTCGTGCTGCTCGCGCAGATGTTCGGCGTCGACCGCGAGACGGCGCTGTCGCTCGCGGTGGTCAAGCGCGGCCGCGAAGTGCTGTTCGGCTGCCTCGCGCTCGGCTCGTGGCAGCTTGCCGAGCTGATGCGCACGCGCGGCCGCCCAGGTGCGCCGCCGGCCGTGCCGCGCGCGGCGCCACCGGCGAATCGGGCGTCCGAAACCCCGGCCGAAACCGAAACGACGCATTGAACACCGGACGGGCCGCGCGGCCCGTCTCGCGCTTTCGGCGTCGCGCGGGTATCCTTCGCGTGTTTTCTCCACGCGCCATTCTTCCGATGATTTTCCGTTTCCCGCTGCTTTCCGTGACGATGCTGGCCGCCGCGCTGGCGTTGACCGGTTGCGACGACCAAGGCCATCTCGACGTGCAACGTATCAGCGACTTCTTCAACGCGATCAAGCCCGCGCCGCTGCTGCTCAAGGGGCTGAAGGTCGGCGAATCGACCGAGGCCGACGTGCGCGGCACGATGGGCAAACCGGAGACCGAGCGCACGTTTACCGATGGTTCGAAGCGTCTCGAATATCCGCGCGGCCCGATGGGCAACCAGACCTGGTTCGTCGACCTCGATGCGAACGGGCGCTACACGGGCGCGACCCAGGTGCTGACCGCCGAGAATTTCGCGAAAGTGCGCCCGGGGATGGACGAGGACGAGGTGCGGCGCCTGCTCGGCAAGCCCGGCGACGTCGCGCAGTATCCGCTGAAGCCCGAGACGGTCTGGAGCTGGCGCTGGCTCGAGGACGGCGTCAACACCGACGCGTTCTTCAACGTCCATTTCGGCCCGGACGGGCTCGTCTATACGACTTCGCGCTCCGACATCCTGAAAGGGCGGTGACGCTCACGCGCGGCGCTTGTGCAACCGGTCGCGCAGCGCGTCGCGGGCATGAGCGAGCGATTGTGTCGCGTGGCCCCGGACCTGCCCGTTCGGCCTGACGGCCCGCCCGGCGCTATATCGAAAAAGCGACCGGAAAATTGCAAAAAGCCCGCTTCCCGGCGTGTCATCGGACTGTCAGGAAGCGGGCTTTTTCCTTTTGAAACAGCAGCGTAGGCCGTGCGCGGAAATGATGGGATGAATTGTTGCGACGCAGCAATCACGCGCACAGTGATTTGAGGCAAATAATTTCGCTTGCGACTATCCGCGTCAGCCCGGCGCGGGACAGGCATACGCGTCGGCATTCATTCAACTCTGGAGACGCGCGTGTTCCTTTACGGCTTTGGTCCCGTCCTCTGGGCCGGCACTGTGCAGACCATCGAGCTGTCGGTGCTGTCGCTCGCCACCGCGGTGGCGCTGGGGCTGATCGGCGCGGTGGCGAAGCTGTCGCACAACCGGGTGTTGCGAGCGATCGCGACCGGTTATACGACGCTGATCCGCTCGGTGCCCGATCTTGTGCTGATGCTGCTGCTGTTCTACAGCATCCAAATCTGGCTGAACCAGTTCACCGACCTCGTCGGCTGGAACCAGATCGACATCGACCCGTTCGTGGCCGGCGTGCTGACGCTCGGCTTCATCTACGGCGCGTATTTCACCGAGACGTTTCGCGGCGCGTTCCTGTCGGTGCCGCGCGGCCAGCTCGAAGCCGGTTCGGCCTACGGGATGAGCGGCGCGCGCGTGTTCGCGCGGATCATGTTTCCTCAGATGATGCGCTTTGCGCTGCCGGGCATCGGCAACAACTGGCAGGTGCTCGTGAAGGCGACCGCGCTGGTGTCGATCATCGGTCTCGCGGACGTCGTGAAGGCCGCGCAGGACGCCGGCAAGAGCACGTTCAACATGTTCTTCTTCATCCTCGTCGCGGCGCTGATCTATCTGGCGATCACGACCGTCTCCAACCTCGTGCTGATCCAGCTCGAGAAGCGTTATTCCATGGGCGTGCGGCACGCAGAACTATGATCGAGATCCTCCAGGAATTCGGCAAGGCGTTCCTTTTCTGGGACGGCCAGCGCCTGTCCGGCCTCGCGGTGACGCTGTGGCTGCTCGTCGCCTCGATTTCGCTCGGCTTCGTGTGCGCGGTGCCGCTCGCGGTCGCGCGCGTGTCGAGGAACAAGTGGGTGTCGATGCCGGTGCGGTTCTACACGTACGTGTTCCGCGGCACGCCGCTCTACGTGCAGTTGCTGCTGATGTACACGGGCATGTACAGCCTCGAGTTCGTGCGCTCGCACTCGCTGCTCGATGCGTTTTTCCGCAGCGGCTTCAACTGCGCGATTCTCGCGTTCGCGCTGAATACCTGCGCGTACACGACCGAGATCTTCGCCGGGGCGATTCGTGCGATCCCGCACGGCGAGGTCGAGGCGGCGCGGGCGTACGGGATGTCGCCGTTCACGATGTACCGCCGCGTGATCCTGCCGTCGGCGCTGCGCCGGGCGCTGCCGCTGTACAGCAACGAGGTGATCCTGATGCTGCACGCGACGACCGTCGCGTTCACCGCGACCGTGCCGGACATCCTGAAGGTCGCGCGCGACGCCAATTCCGCGACCTACATGGCGTTCCAGTCGTTCGGGATCGCCGCGCTGATCTATCTTGCGGTATCGTTCGCACTCGTCGCGGCGTTTCGCCGCGCGGAGCGCCACTGGCTCGCGTATCTCGCGGCCGCCCGTCATTGAATTACTTCGAGGAGAGCCAGTTGGCCGAGATCACTCAAACGAGCGCGTCCGCTTCCGTCAAGCTTGCCGCGGTCGACATCCACAAGCGCTATGGCGACAACGAGGTGCTCAAGGGCGTGTCGCTGAACGCGAAGGCCGGCGACGTCATCAGCATCATCGGCGCGAGCGGCTCGGGCAAGAGCACGTTCCTGCGCTGCATCAATTTTCTCGAGCGACCGAATGCGGGGCAGATCGTCGTCGACGGCGAGGCCGTGCGCACGAAGGCCGACCGCGCCGGCGCGCTCGAAGTCGCCGATCACAAGCAACTGCAGCGCATTCGCACGAAGCTCGCGATGGTGTTCCAGCACTTCAACCTGTGGGCGCACATGAACGTGCTCGAGAACGTGATGGAAGCGCCCGTGCACGTGCTCGGCATTTCGAAGAAGGAAGCCGAGGAGCGTGCGCGCGAGTACCTGGAGAAGGTCGGTCTGCCGCCGCGCGTCGAGAAGCAGTATCCGTCGCATCTGTCGGGCGGCCAGCAGCAGCGCGTGGCGATCGCGCGTGCGTTGGCGATGCATCCGGACGTGATGCTGTTCGACGAGCCGACCTCCGCGCTCGACCCGGAACTGGTGGGCGAAGTGCTGAAGGTGATGCAGAAGCTGGCCGAGGAAGGGCGCACGATGATCGTCGTCACGCACGAGATGGGTTTCGCGCGCAACGTGTCGAACCACGTGATGTTCCTGCATCAGGGGCGGACCGAGGAAGAGGGCGACCCGAAGGAGGTGCTGGTGCGTCCGCAGAGCGAGCGGCTCAAGCAGTTCCTGTCGGGCAGCCTCAAGTAACGCGACAGGGCGGGTTTCAACGTGGTACCGGTGTCTCGTCCCGCAGGCGCCACCCGCACGACGCAGGTGGCGATCGTTGCATTGCCGCCCGTGTCGATGTCGGGCGTGGGGCCGATCGTCGATGCGTTGAATCTCGCGAACGAGATCGACGGGCGGCTGTTGTACCGCTGGCAGGTATGTTCGTGGGACGGGCGGCCGGTGCCGCTCGCGGGCGGCGCGCAGTGGCATGCCGATGCGGCGTTCAACGATGCGATCGCGTGCGACTGGTTGATCGTCGTGTCCGAGCGGTTTCAGCAGTTTGCCGATTACCGGCTGTTTCTCGCGAGTCTCGCGCGGGTCGGGCAGCGCACGCCGGTCGTGACCGGGATTCATCACGGCGTGTGGTGGCTGGCGATGGCGGGGCAGCTTTCCGGGTATCGCGTGAGCGTGAACTGGGAGACGTATCAGCAATTCGCCGAGCAGTTCGAGCGGTCGATCGTCACGCAGCAGATCTTCGAGATCGATCGCGATCGGGCGACCTGTGCCGGTGGGCAGGCGACCGTCGATTTCATGTTGGCCATGATTGGCCGGGAACATGGGGTGGATCTCGCGGAGCGGATCGGCGATGCGCTGGGGGTCGGGGTTTTGCGCAGTGGCGAGGAGCGGCAGAGGATTCCTTTCGTGACGGCTCCGGGGGAGCGGCATCCTCGGCTCAATGATGCGTTGCTTTTGATGGAAGCCAATGTCGAGGATCCGCTTGCTACCGATGAGATCGCCGGGCTCGTGGGCGTTTCCCGGAGGCAATTGGAACGGCTCTTTCGGCAGTATCTCGGGGCGATGCCCTCCAAGTATTACCTCAATCTTCGGCTGCTCAAGGCCCGGACGCAGTTGCAGCGGACCAGTAAGTCCGTCGTTCAGGTTTCTCTCGCTTGTGGGTTCTCTTCTGCTGCGCACTTCTCTAATGCTTATCGCGAAAGGTTCGGGGTGACGCCTCGGGAGGATCGGCGGGCGTGGCTCGAAAAGCAGACGGGCGGCGGCAGCGAACCTCGGGCGGGGGCGCTCGTCGAGCGCGGGAAGGATTGAAGGTGGGGGTGGGCTTGGGTTGTTTGGTGGTCGGCTTAGGGTGTCGTGAAGCACCTGTGATCGTGTCGGTCTATTAGCGTCGCCCCTCCGCGGGGCAGCGGTCACTTTTCTTTGTCTTGCCAAAGAAAAGTAACCAAAAGAAAGGCGCTCGGAGATCGCATGACTTACCGGTGCCATCGCCAACAGAGTGGTCCGCATAAAAGTGTCCGCGCCAGTCAGGAATCCGGAGTGGTTCGAGCAATGGTTCCGACACCACTCGCTACCCGACGGAGCGGTATACCGCCCGCTAGCTCCATCCTCGCTACGCTCGGCTGCAAGGTACTTCAAGGCGAGAGCTCGCGTTCGGCTTCCTGTATCCGATGTCGGCAGCCAGGCACTTTTTCTGCTCTCCCCATTTGGGTGACCGATCGTTTAACGATGATTTTTCGCGACGACGATGTGTTTGCGCCCCGCATTTTTCTCGCGGGCAAAGCAGCGAATTCGATTATTGAAAGTACAGCGGGTCCCGCGAGGGAGGCGATACTGGTATTGGGTGGGATGGACCTGTCGGCCGAGCGAAGCGAGGACGGAGCTAGCGGGCGGTATACCGCTCCGTGGGGTAGCGAGTGGTGTCGGAACCATTGCTCGAACCACTCCGGATTCCTGACTGGCGCGGACACTTTTATGCGGACCACTCTGTTGGCGATGGCACCGGGAGGTCATGCGATATCCGAGCGCCTTTCTTTTGGTTACTTTTCTTTGGCAAGACAAAGAAAAGTAACCGCTGCCCCGCGGAGGGGCGACGCTAATAGACCGACACGATCATAGGTGCTTCACGACACCCTAAGCCGACCACCGATAGTAAGAAAAACCCACCGACACGGCATAGCCGCTCCCCGAGAGGGCAAAAACCAAAAACAGAACCTTCCGATAGAACCCGTCGCAATTCCGCAAGACGCTTGCATCACCCTTACCTAAACTTGATCCTGTTGAACCCTCTTACGAAACCGAAAGGAACGACCATGACGACCTCGACCGTGACCCGCCAGACATTCGACGAAGTGATGGTGCCGGTATTCTCTCCCGCCCCGTTCGTGCCGGACCGTGCAGAGGGCTCCCGCGTGTGGGACACGGCCGGCCGCGAGTACATCGATTTCGCGTGCGGCATCGCGGTCACGTCGCTGGGCCACGGCCACCCGGAACTGCTGAAAGTCCTCGACGAACAAGGCCGCAAGCTCTGGCACATCGGCAACGGCTACACGAACGAGCCAGTGCTGCGCCTCGCGAAGCGCCTCGAATCGCTGACCTTCGCCGACCGCGCCTTCTTCGCGAACTCGGGCGCGGAAGCGAACGAAGCCGCACTGAAGCTCGCACGCCGCGTCGCGTTCGACCGCCACGGCGCCGATAAGTACGAAATCGTGTCGTTCGTGCAGTCGTTCCACGGCCGCACGTTCTTCACGGTCAGCGTCGGCGGTCAGCCGAAGTACTCGGAAGGCTTCGGCCCGGTGCCGGAAGGCATCAAGCACCTCCCGTTCAACGACATCGAAGCCGCGAAGGCCGCAATCGGCCCCAAAACCTGCGCGGTGATCGTCGAGCCGGTGCAAGGCGAAGGCGGCGTGATCCCGGCCGATCCCGCATTCCTGAAGGCTCTGCGCGAAGCATGCGACGCGCACGACGCACTGCTGATCTTCGACGAAGTGCAAACGGGCGTGGGCCGCACGGGCCAGTTCTACGCATACATGGACACGGGCGTCACGCCGGACATCCTCACGACCGCGAAAGCGCTCGGCAACGGCTTCCCGATCGGCGCGATGCTGACGACGAACGAACTGGCCGCGCACTTCAAGGTCGGCGTGCACGGCACGACGTACGGCGGCAATCCGCTCGCATCGGCGATCGCCGACAAGGTCGTCGAACTGATCGGCGACCCGGCGCTGCTCGAAGGCGTGCGCGAACGCAGCGTGCGCCTGAAGGGCGCGCTCGAACGCATCAACGCACGCTTCGGCATCTTCAAGGACGTGCGCGGCAAGGGCCTGCTGGTCGGCGCGGAACTCACCGCCGCATTCGACGGCCGCGCGAAGGACTTCGTCACCGCCGCCGCCGAGCACGGCCTGATCATGCTGATCGCCGGCCCGAACGTGCTGCGCTTCGTGCCGTCGCTGGTGATCCCGTTCGACTTGCTCGACGAAGGCGTGAAGCGCTTCGAAAAGGCGGTCGAGCAGGTGCTCGCGGCCCAGGAAGCCACCGCGCGCTGATCGGCGCGCCCATCGCAGACAGGAACGACGATGCTATTTGTTCGCCCCGGCAAACTCACGGATCTCGATGCGCTCGCGCACATGGCGCGCACCGCGCAGCCGGTCCTGCACTCGCTGCCGCACGACCGCGCGGCGCTCGAAGCACGCGTGGCGCTCTCCGAGGATTCGTTTCGCGCGGACGTCGACTTCGCCGGCGAGGAGTTCTACCTCTTCGTGCTCGAGGATGCGTCGACGGGCAAGCTGCTCGGCACGGCGAGCATCGTGGCCGCGGCCGGCTACTCGGAGCCTTTCTATGCGTTCCGTAACGACGCGCTGATCCACGCGTCGCGCGAGCTGCACGTGAACCGCAAGATCCACGCGCTCACGATGTCGCACGAGCTGACCGGCAAGAGCCGGCTCGCGGGCTTCTACGTCGATCCGTCGCTGCGCGGCGACGCGGCCGCGCACCTGATCTCGCGCGCCCGGATGATGTACATCGCCGCGAACCGCCGCCGCTTCACGCCGGAAGTGTTCACGCTGCTGCTCGGCGTGAGCGACGGCAACGGCGCGTCGCCGTTCTGGGAAGCGGTGGGCCGCAAGTTCTTCGGCCGCGATTTCACCGACGTCGACATCGCGTCGGGCGGCCGCAGCCGCACGTTCATCGCGGAAGTGATGCCCGCCTATCCGCTGTACGTGCCGCTGCTGCCGGAAGCCGCGCAGCGCGTGCTCGGCGAGCCGAACGAAACGGCGCTGCTCGCGTACGACATCCATCTCGAGGAAGGCTTCGAGCCCGACCGTTTCGTCGACATCTTCGACGCGGGCCCGGTGCTGACCGCGCAGGTCGACCGCACCGCGTGCGTGAAGCAGGCGGCGGAGCGCGTCGTGCGCGAGGCCGCGCATCAGCAGGGCGACGTCGCATACATGGTGTCGACGGGCAGCGGCGAATCGTTCCGCTGCGTGCTGGCCGACCTGCCGGGCGACACGGCCGACGCGCGGAGCACCGAGGCGCCGCTCGCCGGCGACGTGCGCGCGGCGCTCGACGTGAAGGAAGGCGATGTCGTGCGCTGCGTGCCGCTGCATCGCCGCGACGATGAAGATTTGAAGGGAGGCGCAGCATGATCGTCGTTCGGGTCGTACAAACGGGCGACGTCGACGCGCTCGTGTCGCTCGCGAAGGAAACCGGGCCGGGCCTGACCACGTTCAAGCCCGACCGCGACGCGCTCGCCGCGCGCATCGAACGCTCGCGCCGCACGCTCGAAGGCCGCGCGGCGCCCGGCGAAGCCGGCTACTTCTTCGTGATGGAAGATTCGAAGACACGCGACATCGCGGGCGTGTGCGGAATCGAAACGCAGGTCGGCCTCGAGCAGCCGTTCTACAACTATCGCGTGAGCACGGTCGTGCATGCGAGCCAGGAGCTCGGCGTGTGGACGCGGATGTCCGCGCTGAACATCTCGCACGACCTCACGGGCTACGCGGAAGTGTGCTCGCTGTTCCTGAGCCCGCGCTATCGCACGGGCGGCGTCGGCGGCCTGCTGTCGCGCTCGCGGTTCATGTTCATCGCGCAGTTCCGCGAGCGCTTTCCGGAACGCATCTGCGCGGAACTGCGCGGCCACTTCGACGAGGACGGCACGTCCCCGTTCTGGCGCGCGGTCGGTTCGCACTTCTACCAGATCGATTTCAACGCGGCCGATTACCTGAGCTCGCACGGCCGCAAGTCGTTCCTCGCGGAACTGATGCCGCGCTACCCGGTGTACGTCGACCTGCTGCCGCAGGACGCGCAGGACGCGGTCGGCCTCACGCACCGCGACACGCTGCCGGCCCGCAAGATGCTCGAAGCGGAAGGGCTGCGCTACCAGAATCACGTCGACATCTTCGACGCGGGCCCGGTGCTCGAATGCCACGTCAACGATCTGCGCACGGTGCGCGAGAGCGTCGTCGTGCCGGTCGCGATCGGCGTGCCCGACGCGCGAGACGACGCGCCGAAGTCGCTCGTATCGAACACGTCGCTCGGCGACTTCCGCGTCGGCGTCGCGCCGGGCGTGGTCGAGAACGGCGCATTCGTGCTGTCGGCCGACGATGCCGCCGCGCTGGACGTGAAGGCCGGCGATCCGGTCCGCGTGCTGCCGCTCAAAGTCAAACAGGGATAAACGAATCATGACGGAACTCTTCATCGACGGCGCCTGGGTCGCAGGCTCGGGCCCCGTCTTCGCTTCGCGCAACCCGGGCACCGATGACATCGCATGGCAGGGCGAAAGCGCGTCGGCGGCGGACGTCGACCGCGCGGTCGCGAGCGCGCGCCGCGCATTCGCCGGCTGGTCGGCGCTCGACTTCGAAGCCCGCTGCGCGATCGTCAAGCGCTTCGCCGCGCTGCTCACCGAACGCAAGGAAGCGATCGCGACCGCGATCGGCCGCGAGACCGGCAAGCCGCTGTGGGAAGCGCGCACCGAAGTCGCGGCGATGGCCGCGAAGGTCGGCATCTCGATCCAGGCGTACCACGAACGCACCGGCGAGAAGCGCCAGGACATGGCCGACGGCGTCGCTGTGTTGCGTCACCGCCCGCACGGCGTCGTGGCCGTGTTCGGCCCTTACAACTTCCCCGGCCACTTGCCGAACGGTCATATCGTGCCGGCGCTGATCGCCGGCAACACCGTGGTGTTCAAGCCGTCGGAGCTCGCCCCGGGCGTCGCGCGCGCGACGGTCGAGGTGTGGCGCGAAGCCGGGCTGCCGGCCGGCGTGCTGAACCTCGTGCAGGGCGAGAAGGACACCGGCATCGCGCTCGCGAATCACCGGCAGATCGACGGGCTGTTCTTCACCGGCAGTTCGGATACCGGCACGCTGCTGCACAAGCAGTTCGGCGGCCGTCCGGAAATCGTGCTCGCGCTCGAGATGGGCGGCAACAACCCGCTCGTGATCGGTGAAGTCGAGGACATCGACGCGGCCGTGCATCACACGATCCAGTCGGCGTTCCTGTCGGCCGGCCAGCGCTGCACGTGCGCACGCCGCATCTTCGTGCCGCAGGGCGCGTTCGGCGACCGCTTCCTCGCACGCTTCGCCGACGTCACGTCGAAGATCACGGCCGACGTGTTCGACGCCGATCCGCAGCCGTTCATGGGCGCGGTGATCTCGGCGCGCGCGGCCGCGAAACTCGTCGACGCGCAGGCGCGCCTGATCGAGCAGGGCGCGAAGCCGATCGTCGCGATGACGCAGCGCGATCCGCGCCTGGGCTTCGTGAACGCGGCGATCGTCGACGTGACGGGCGTCGCGAACCTGCCGGACGAAGAGCACTTCGGCCCGCTCGCGCAGATCGTCCGCCATGCGACGTTCGACGAAGCGATCGAGCGCGCGAACGACACGGCGTTCGGCCTGTCCGCCGGGCTGCTCGCCGACGACGCCAACGCATGGGAGCACTTTCGCCGCACGATCCGTGCGGGGATCGTCAACTGGAACCGCCCGACCAACGGCGCGTCGTCGGCCGCGCCGTTCGGCGGCACGGGCCGCTCGGGCAACCATCGGCCGAGCGCGTACTACGCGGCCGACTATTGCGCGTACCCGATGGCGTCGGTGGAAAGCACGCAACTGACCTTGCCCGCGAGCCTGTCGCCGGGCCTGCATTTCTGATCGAGGGAACGACGATGAACGCACAAGAAGCCAATTTCGACGGGCTCGTCGGCCCGACCCACAACTACGCCGGGCTGTCGTTCGGCAACGTGGCGTCGCTGAACAACGAGAAGTCGGCCGCGAATCCGAAGGCCGCCGCGAAGCAGGGGTTGCGCAAGATGAAGCAGCTCGCCGATCTCGGCTTCGCGCAAGGCGTGCTGCCGCCGCAGGAGCGGCCGTCGCTGCGCCTGTTGCGCGAGCTCGGCTTCTCCGGCAAGGACGCGGACGTGATCGCGAAGGCCGCGAAGCAGGCGCCCGAACTGCTCGCCGCGGCGAGCTCGGCGTCGGCGATGTGGACCGCGAACGCGGCCACCGTCAGCCCGTCGGCCGACACGAGCGACGGCCGCGTGCACTTCACGCCGGCGAACCTGTGCAGCAAGCTGCATCGCGCGATCGAGCACGAAGCGACGCGTCGCACGCTGTCGACGCTGTTCGCGGACCCCACGCACTTCGCGGTGCACGAAGCGCTGACGGGCACGCCGGCGCTCGGCGACGAAGGCGCGGCGAACCACACGCGCTTCTGCGCGGAATACGGCAAGCCGGGCATCGAATTCTTCGTGTACGGCCGCGCCGAATACCGCCGCGGCCCCGAGCCGAAGCGCTTCCCGGCGCGCCAGACCTTCGAGGCGAGCCGCGCGGTCGCGCATCGCCACGGCCTCGCCGAGGAAGCGACGGTCTACGCGCAACAGGATCCGGACGTGATCGACGCGGGCGTGTTTCACAACGACGTGATCTCGGTCGGCAACCGCGACACGCTGTTCACGCACGAACGTGCGTTCGTCGACAAGCAGGCGATCTACGACACGCTGACCGCCGCGCTCGACGCACGCGGTGCGCGCCTGAACGTGATCGAGGTGCCCGACGCGGCGGTGAGCGTGAACGATGCCGTCACGTCCTATCTGTTCAACAGCCAGCTGCTGTCGCGCGCGGACGGCTCGCAGGTGCTCGTCGTGCCGCAGGAATGCCGCGAGAACGAGCGGGTCGCCGCCTATCTCGACCAGCTCGCCGCCGGCAACGGCCCGATTCACGACGTGCTCGTGTTCGACCTGCGCGAAAGCATGAAGAACGGCGGCGGCCCCGCGTGCCTGCGCCTGCGCGTCGTGCTGACCGAAGCCGAGCGCGCGGCCGTCACGTCGAACGTGTGGATCAACGACACGCTGTTCGCGTCGCTCGACGCGTGGATCGACACGCACTATCGCGATCGCCTCGCCCCGGAAGACCTCGCGGATCCGGCGCTGCTCGACGAATCGCGCACGGCGCTCGACGAACTCACGCAGATCCTGCGCGTCGGGTCGCTGTATGACTTCCAGCGCTGAGGCACGGATGCCGGCGAACGCGTTGCTCGACGACTTCCTCGCGTTCACGCTCGCCGGTGGCGCACCGGCCGACAAGGACGGCGCGTGCGCGGGCGGCGCGGTGCGCTGGCAATGGCTCGGCGACGGGCTGCTCGTGTTCGAACCGGCAGCCGCCGCCGACGACGCCGACGCCGACGCCGCCGCGACGCGCGCGAGCGTGGTCGTGTCGGCCGGCGTGCACGGCGACGAAACCGCGCCGATCGAACTGCTGTCGCTGCTCGTGCGCGATCTCGCGGCGGGCACGCTGCCGCTCGCGTGCCGGCTGCTGGTCGTGCTCGGCAACGTGCCGGCGATGCGCGCGGGCGAGCGCTATCTCGACGACGACCTGAACCGCCTGTTCAGCGGCCGTCACGCGCAGGTGCCCGCGAGCCGCGAAGCGCCGCGTGCCGCGCAGCTCGAAGCGGCGGCCGCCGCATTCTTCGCGGCCGCGCCGGCGGGCGGCGCGCGCTGGCACATCGACATGCACACGGCGATTCGCGCATCGGTGTTCGAGCAATTCGCGCTGCTGCCGCATACGGGCACGCCGCCGACGCGCGCGATGGTCGAATGGCTCGGCGATGCCCGCATCGCGGCCGTGCTGCTGCATACGGCGAAGGGCAACACGTATTCGCATTTCACGGCCGAGCATTGCGGCGCGCTCGCGTGCACGCTGGAACTCGGCAAGGTGCGACCGTTCGGCCAGAACGACCTGACGCGCTTCGCGCCGGCCGACCGCGCGGTGCGCAAGCTGGTGTCGGGTGGGTGGGGCGGCCACCCGCGGGGTGGCCATCTGCGGGGCGGCCGTCCGCCGGTGGATGTCGAGGCCGGGGTTGGCCATCCGTCGCTGCCGCGCGTGTTCACCGTGATCGACCAGATCACGAAGCAGAGCGATGCGCTCGAGCTGTTCGTCGCGGCCGACGTCGCGAACTTCACCGCGTTTGCGCGCGGCACCGTGCTCGCGCAGGACGGCGACTACCGCTACACGGTGAAGCACGACGAGGAGCGCATCGTGTTTCCGAACCCGACCGTGAAGCCGGGTTTGCGGGCGGGCCTGCTCGTGATCGATACGACGCGCGACACGCTGGCCGCACTCGTCTGATCGATGCGCAAGTATGCGGACCGCGGCGACTCGCCGTCTGCGCATCGTCCCGTGGACATTCATTTTTGGGATGACGTCCACCCGCCGCGCAGACGGCCCGCGTGTCGTGCTTGCGTATTTGCGACATCGTCTTGCAAGTTCGACGGCACGCATGACGGCCGCCGTGCCCGCGGCGCAGCATCGCGTGGCGGTGGCCGCTTTGCCGTATCGGGGCGCGCGGATTGGTACAATCGCGCCCTTGCGGCTGTTGCGCCGCATCACGGCGCGGCGTCGGCATTGTCGATGTCATCCGACCCTGCAATGATGCATGCGCCCGTTGTTCCGGAACATTCGAGTATCGAGGAGAACACCTGATGAAGTTGGATTGGCGTAAAGTGGCCGCACATGCGGTGGTGGCGGCATCGGCGGTGGCGGCAGGCAGCGCGTTTGCCGCGGATCTGAAGGAGATCCGGTTCGGCGTCGAGGCCTCGTACGCACCGTTCGAATACAAGACGCCCGACGGCAAGCTGACCGGCTTCGACATCGACATCGGCAACGCGGTGTGCGCGAAGCTGAAGACGAAGTGCGTGTGGGTCGAGAACGACTTCGACGGCCTGATCCCGGCGCTGCAGGCGCGCAAGTTCGACGCGATCAACTCGGACATGACGATCACCGACCAGCGCAAGCACGCGATCGCGTTCACCGATCCGATCTACACCATTCCGAACCAGCTGATCGCGAAGCAGGGCAGCGGCCTGCTGCCGACCCCGCAATCGCTGAAGGGCAAGCGCGTCGGCGTGCTGCAGGGCACGATCCAGGAAGCGTACGCGAAGAAGAAGTGGGCGCCGGCCGGCGTTGAAGTCGTGCCGTACCAGACGCAGGATCTGGCCTATGCCGACCTGAAGTCGGGCCGTCTCGACGCGACGTTCCAGGATTCGGAAGCCGGCTCGAAGGGCTTCCTGACGAAGCCGCAAGGCCAGGGCTTCGCGTTCGCGGGCGGCACGGTCAGCGACGCCGAGATCCTCGGCTCGGGCGTCGGCTTCGGTCTGCGCAAGAACGACGCGGCGCTGAAGACCGCGCTCGATCAGGCGCTGAAGGACCTGAAGGCCGACGGCACGATCGACACCCTCGCGAAGAAGTACTTCAGCGTGCCCGTGACGCTCAAGTAAGCGCCGCGCCCAAGCGCACGCTGTAAAAAAACCGGCCGCCGATGCGGCCGGTTTGCTTTTGCGGAGCGAAAACGACGGAAGGCGCGCCGGCCGTCAGCCGGGCTGCGCGGCGAAGAACCGGCCCAGTTCGCGCGCGAGTTCGTTGAGCACGGCCATCTCCTGCTGCGAGATCTTGCGCGCGGGTTGCGCGCCGGCCCAGTCGCCGTACAGCAGCGCGACGCTCGTCGTGCCGACGCGCACGGGCAGCAGCACGAACGCGCGCGTGTCGTCGAACGCGTCGAGATACCACACGGGCAGGCGCTTCATCATCTTCGGCTCCTGCGCCTGCTCGATGAAGATGCCGACCGAGTTCGAGATCGCGAGATGAAACACGTCCGGCTCGAAGCGTTCGTCGAAATGCAGCCGGTCGAGCGCCGTATCGACGCCGGGGCCGAAGCCCAGGCGTGCGGCGAACGTGCCGTCGTCGTGCCGCAAGAACATCACGGTGCGCGTGAACGCGAGGCCGGCCAGCAGGCTTTCCGACGCGAGCGCGAGCACCGGCGTCAGCACGTGCTCGGACGGCAGCGCACGCAGGTCGGCGAGGCCGGCTTCGAGGCATGCCTGGGGCTCGGCCTGCGCACGCGCGATCGCATCGGCGTTCGCGCGCAGCTCGACGATCTCGCGCATCACGGTGTCGCTCGTTTCCTCGCGGGCCAGCCGCTCGGCGATCTCGACGAGCGCGTCGGATTCCATGCCGAGTTCGGCGCCGTAGTGCTGCGCGAGCGCCGCGATGCGCGCGTCGCGCTGCGCGCCCGCGGACATGGCGAGCGCACCGGCGACGTCGGTCGAGCAGCGACTCACCGCGCGCAGCCAATGGACGCGCGCGGCCGGACCGTCGTCGGCCGGAGCCGCGCGGCGGCCGTCACCGTTATCGTCGTCGAACGCGTCGGTGCGGGTGGCGTGATCGTCGTCGGCCATCCCCGCGCGGATCATGTCGGGCAGCCGCCAGCGCGCGGCCGCTTCGAGGCCGATCTCGTCGAAGCCGACGCCGAGCACGTCGACGCAGGCGGCCGCTTCGTCGCCGTTCAGCTCGGCCGCGCGGCGGCGGATGCGGTCCCATTCGCTGTCGAGATAGCAGACCACCAGCAGCTTGCCGACCTGGCGCATCAGCGTGCAGACGACGGCTTCCTCGCCGCCGCGCAGTTCGGTGTGCTCGGTGAGCTTGCGCGCGACGCAGCCGGACAGCAGCGCACGGTTGAGCTCCAGCTTCGCGTCGATACGCCGCGGCGTGCTCTGATGGAAGTGGTCGACGAGCTTCAGCCCGACCACGAGATGGCCGACGGCGTCCATGCCGAGCACCATCAGCGCGCGCGTCACGGTGGTGATGTTGCCGCCGAACGCCATGTACATCGCGGAGTTCGCGAGCCGCAGCACTTTCTGCGTGAGTGCGAAGTCCGACAGCACGACGCGCACGAGCGCGGTGAAGTCGAGGTCGTCGTTCTTCATCGCGGCCATCGTCGCGCGCAGCGATTCCGACAGCAGCGGGAAATCGCCCCGTTCGTTCATCCGGGCCCACAGCTTGTCGAGCAGTGCGGTGCGGGGCAGGTATTCGGTGGTTGACATACGGATCTGTTCGGTTCGCCGCGCGCGTCAGGCGGCGGCGTGCAGGTGCAGCTGCTGCGCCTCGAAGCGCCGCGCGAGCTCCTCGGACGGCAGCGCCTGGCAGACGAGCCAGCCCTGGATGTGATTGCAGCCCATCTCCGTCAGCAGCTCGCGCTGCGCCTCGGTCTCGACGCCTTCGGCGACGAGCTCGAGATCCAGTGTCTGCGCGAGGCCGACCACCGCCGACACGATCGCGCGGTCGTTGCGCGACGTGAGCAGGTTCTCGACGAAACTGCGGTCGATCTTCAGCTTCGCGAGCGGGAAGCGCTGCAGATAGGCAAGGCTCGAGTAGCCGGTGCCGAAATCGTCGATCGCGAAGCGGATGCCGAGACCGGTCAGTTCCTCGAGCAGCATTTTCGCGTGCGCGGGATCGTGCATCAGCAGGCTTTCGGTGATTTCGAGCACGATGCGGCGCGGGTCGATGCCGGTCAGCGCGATCGCCTCGCGCACGTTCTGCGTGAAGCGCGGGTCGCGGAACTGCTGCGGCGACACGTTGACCGCCACGTATTGCAGCGCGAGCCCCTGGCCGTCCCACGCGACGAGCTGCATGCACGCGGCCTTGAGCACCCAGTTGCCGAGGTAGTTGATCAGGCCGATCGATTCGGCGAGCGGGATGAAGGTGGCCGGCGGCACGAGGCCGTGCACCGGATGGCGCCAGCGGATCAGCGCCTCGACGCCGACCACCGCGCCCGACTGGCTGCGCGTGATCGGCTGGAAATGCAGCGAAAACTCGCCGTTGCGCACGCCGTCGTACAGGTCGGCTTCGAGCTTGAGCCGTTCGGCGTCGGCCGGATCGTCGACGGGCGCGTGGAACGCGAGCGCGTTGCCGCCCGATGCCTTCGCCTGGGAGAGCGCGTGGTCGGCGCGGCGCAGCAGCGGGCTGTGATGCTGCGCGCGATGCGGCGCGGCACGTTCGTCCGGATAGAGCGCGATGCCGATGCTCGCGGACAGGTGCACGGTCTGCCCCTGGAACACGTAGGGCTCGCGCACCGCGGCCTGCAGCCGGCGCGCGAGCGAATCGGCGGCGTGGCTCGCCTGCGCGCGGTCCGGCGCGCCCAGCACGATCGCGAACTTGTCGCTCGCGACGCGCGCGAGCTGCACGTCCGGCGTGATGCGCGCCTTCAACCGCTGCGCGGTCTCGCGCAGCAGCATGTCGCCCGCGTCGTAGCCGAGCGCGCGATTGATCCGCTGGTAGTCGTCGAGGTCGAGCAGCAGCAGCGCCGCGCAGGTGCCGTCCTCGTCGGCGGTCTGCTGCGCGCGCATCAGCGCCGGCACGAGCGCGGACAGGTTGCCGAGCCCCGTCATCGGGTCGTGATGCATTTCGTACGTCAGGCGTGCCTCGAGCGCGCGCCACGACGACACGTCGAACGCCGCGATCGCGAAGCCGTCGACGCCGTGGTGGCGGCTCTTGAACGCGCGAACCTCGACGTCCAGCGGGTAGGTGAGCGACTTGACGATGCACATCGTCGCCTTCTCGACCTGGCCCGAACGCGCGGCGCGAGCGAGCAGGCCTTCGAGCGCCGGGGTATCCTGTTCGGCGATCAGGTCGCGCAGCGTCAGCGTATGCAGGTAGTCGCGGTGGTAGCCGATGAAGCGCAGGCTCGCGTCGGACACGTACAGAAAGCGTAGCTCGCGGTCGACGTGGGCGAGGAAATCCACCGTGCCGACCGTCTGTTCCAGCCAGTTGCGCACGGAGTCGTCGCGTCGCGGCGCCACGGCGCGCGCGGGCATCAGCGCGCCGCCCGACCGAGCGAAGCGGCGCAGCGTATGCAAGGCGCTGCGCCAGGAGCCCTTGCGTGACGTCTGTTTCCTGTTGGCTTCCATGTTTCTCGCTGACGTGAAGGGCTGGAACCGGTTGTCCGGAAGGAATAACGGCAGACTGTGCGAAATCTTTAACGGGCCGGCCCCAGGCGCGCTGCCGCGGAGCCGGATTTTCCAGGCGGATGTTCGTCAGGCGAACGCCCGCGTGGCCTATATTGAGGCCGACTTTATAAGAAATGAGGACGCAGATGAAGCGAAAACTGTTGCTGGGCGCCGTGGCGGCGCTGGTGGCCGGCCATGCGCTGCTGGCGCAGGCGGAACTGAAACCGGGCGCCGCGGCGCCCGATTTCACGACGCGGGCGTCGCTGGGCGGCAAGACTTACACGTACTCGCTCGCGGACGCGCTGAAGCAGGGGCCGGTCGTGCTGTATTTCTATCCGGCGGCGTTCACGAAGGGCTGCACGATCGAGGCGCATGCGTTCGCGGACGCGGTCGACCGTTACAAGGCTTACGGCGCGACGGTGATCGGCGTGTCGGCCGACAACATCGACACGCTGACGAAGTTCTCGGTGAGCGAGTGCCGCAGCAAGTTCCCGGTGGCGGCCGACCCGGACGCGAAGATCATCCGCGAGTACGACGCGAAGCTGCCGGCGCTCGATCGCGCGAACCGCGTGTCCTACGTGATTTCGCCGGAAGGGAAGGTTCTCTACGAATACACGAGCCTGTCGCCCGACAAGCACGTCGAGAACACGCTCGCCGCCGTGAAGGCGTGGGCCGACGCGCATCCGAAGCAGTAAGCGGCTGGCCCGCGCGTGAAAACGGCCCGTCGTGCGGGCCGCGTTCACGGGCATGCGCCGCCTCCCGGCGGCGCGCAACCGGCCGTTACGCGCGCAGCGCCTGCTCGATCGGCACGCTGCCGCCGACGAAGCCGACGACCTTGCGCGAGATGCCGAGCTTGATCGCCTCGATCGCGGCCCATGCGACATCCTGGCGCGAGACGGGCGGCGCGGGCTCGAGCCACGTGTCGGTCAGCGCGATCTTGCCGACGCCCGGATCGTCCGTGAGCGGGCCCGGGCGCAGGATCACGTAGTCGACGCCCGACGCGATCACGCGATCGTCGCCTTCGCGCTTCATCTGCGAATAGTGGTGCAGCGCGTTTGGGCCCTGCTCGGGCCGGTAGGCGGACAGCGAGCTGACCACCACGAGCTTCTGCGCGTTGTAGGCGAGCGCGTAGTCGGCCGCGCGGGCGACCGCATCGCGGTCGACCTGTTCCTCTTCGGTGGCGCCCTCCGATTCGGCCGAGCCGGCCGCGTAGATCACGTGCGTGATGCCCTGGAAAGCGTGCGAGAAATCGTTCGTCAGATCGGCCTCGACGACCCGTGCGCCCGCCAGCGCATAGCCGTGCCGGCGCACGAGCGCCGTGACCTCGAACTCCGGCTGCTTGAGCAGCAGATCCGCGCAGGCCTGACCCGTCCGTCCGGTCGCGCCAATCAGCAGTACCTTCGTCGTCATGAAACCGCTCCTTGCTCGATGCGTCATCCGTCCAGATAGGGACGGACGACCGATAACTCAAGTGTAATGTCGAATCGGCGCCGGCGGCGGGTGTGTAATCAGGGGCATACCGGCAGCGGGCATACCGGCAACGCGGACACCGGCACGCGGGGCTGGCGGTCATTCATTCACACGGATTCGGGAATGACGCGCCGACCGGCTATCATGTGCGCGATGCATTTTTCGCCGCTACGTGTGCATAACGCGTCGGCCCACCGGTTGGAGTACACATGGCATTACCCCTGGACAACGTCAGCATGGCCGTGTTCTGCGACTTCGAGAACGTCGCGCTCGGCGTGCGCGATGCGAAGTACGAGAAATTCGACATCAAGCCCGTGCTGGAGCGCCTGCTGCTGAAAGGCAGCATCGTCGTGAAGAAGGCCTATTGCGACTGGGATCGCTACAAGGGCTTCAAGGCGTCGATGCACGAAGCGAGCTTCGAGCTGATCGAGATCCCGCACGTGCGCCAGTCGGGCAAGAATTCGGCCGACATCCGGCTCGTCGTGGACGCGCTCGATCTCTGCTACACGAAGTCGCACGTCGATACGTTCGTGATCATCAGCGGCGATTCGGATTTTTCGCCGCTCGTGTCGAAGCTGCGCGAGAACGCGAAGAAGGTGATCGGCGTCGGCGTGAAGAAATCGACGTCGGATCTGCTGGTCGCGAACTGCGACGAATTCATCTTCTACGACGATCTGGTGCGCGAGCAGCAGCGTGCGCTCGCGAAGCGCGAACAGCAGCAGCGCGCGGGCAACGGCGGCGCGAAGCGGCCCGACGAGCCGTCGCGCAAGCACGACATGGACGCGCGCAAGGCCGAGGCGATCGCGCTGGCGGTCGAGACGTTCGACGCGCTCGCGTCGGAGCGCGACGACGTCGGCAAGATCTGGGCGTCGGTGCTCAAGAGCGCGATCAAGCGCCGCAAGCCGGATTTCAACGAGTCGTACTACGGGTTCCGCGCGTTCGGCAACCTGCTCGACGAGGCGCAGGCGCGCGGCCTGCTCGAAGTGGGGCGCGACGACAAGTCGGGCGCGTTCGTGTCGCGGGCTCGCCAGTCGGCCGCAGCCGAGCACGTTGCGGCGGGCGGTGAAGGCGGTGCGGCGCACCACGGCGGCCACCACGGCGCGCGCGCGGCGGAGCCGGTGCCGGCCGGCCGCGAGGCGCGCCGCCGCGGGCAGCGGGCGGAAGCGCTCGTTCACGAAAGCGTGCAGATCGATGCGGAAGACGCGGCGTTTGCCGAGATCGCCGCCGCGGCGCCGGCCGACACGGCCGATACGGCCGACACGCCCGAGGTGGCCGACGCGCACGGCGACGCGAAGGATGGCCGCAAGCGCGCGCGCAAGAGCGCGGCCAAGAAGACCGCCGCGAAGAAGGGGGCGGCCGCGAAGGGCGCCGGTCGCCAGGCGGCGGGCAAGCCGGACGCCGCCGCGCAAGGCGATGCGGCGCACGGTGGCGAAGCGCACGCGCCCGGCCGGCATGCGGACGAACCGCATCGCGACGCCGCGCATGACGAGCGGCACGCGGCGACCTCCGCCGAGCCGGCGCACGGCGCTTCCAGCGCTCGGGACGAGGCCGTGCACCCGTCGCATGACGTCGCACCGGTCGAAGGCACTCCCGAAGCACCGGCCGCCGCCAAGCCTAAGAAACCGGCCCGCAAGGCGGTGCCGCGCGCACGTCGCCCGCGCAAGACGACGGCTGCGGCCGAGTAACGGCAGCGGCGGCAGCCGCGCAGTCGGCCGGGTCTCGTCCGCAACCGGGCGACACCCGCGCCGCGCAGGCCGGGCCGGCGCCACGCCGGCCGGCCGCGCTACCCGTTCAGCACATACGGCCGCGTCATCACTTCGAGGAAGTGACCGTCCGGATCGTCGAAGTACACGCCGCGTCCGCCGTTGTGGCGGTAGATGTCGTCGGCGTGCCGCTTCGCCGGATCGGCCCAGTGCGGCAATCCCCGTTCGCGAATGCGCGCGAGCACGCGATCGAAGGCGGCTTCGTCGATCAGGAACGCGTAATGCTGCGACCGGATCTCTCCCGCCTGTTCGTAAAAATCGAGCGACACGCCGTTGTCGAGCGCGACGACCAGCATCGCGCCGAACGGCGTCGGCGGCGGCAAGTCCAGCAGTTCGGTGAGGAAGCGGCTCGACGCATGCTTGTCGCGGCACCAGACGATCGTGTGATTGAGCTGGACGTTCATGGCGGACTCCCGTGCAGCGGGGCGGCGGTGGACATGGGCACACGATAGCCGATCGCGGCCGGCAAACAAGGCCGGCAACCGAGCGCGTCAACCAGGCGCAAAAAGACGGCTGCCCCGAGGGGCAGCCGCTTTCGTCACTCGCCGGCGACCGCCGGCCCGCCGGTATTGCCGCGGCGGTTGCGGCGCTTTTCGGCCCAGACGCGGAAGCGGTCCATGTACAGGTAGACGACGGGCGTCGTATAGAGCGTCAGCACCTGCGACACGATCAGGCCGCCGGCGATCGCGATCCCGAGCGGCGCGCGCAATTCGGCGCCGTCGCCGTTGCCGAACGCGAGCGGCAGCGCGCCGAGCAGCGCCGCCATCGTCGTCATCATGATCGGCCGGAAGCGCAGCAGGCACGCCTCGTGGATCGCGTCGAACGACGACTTCCCATTGTTGCGCGTCTGGTCGATCGCGAAGTCGACCATCATGATCGCGTTCTTCTTCACGATACCGATCAGCAGGATCACGCCGATCAGCGCGATGATGCTGAACTCGGTCTTGAACAGCAGCAGCGCGAGCAGCGCGCCGACGCCGGCCGACGGCAGCGTCGACAGGATCGTGATCGGGTGGATGTAGCTCTCGTACAGGATCCCGAGCACAATGTAGACGGCCAGCAGCGCCGCGAGGATCAGGATCGGCTGATCGTTCAGCGACTGCTGGAACGCCTGCGCGGTGCCCTGGAAGCTGCCGACGATCGTCGGCGGCACGCCGATCTGCGCCATCGTCTGATAGATCACCTGGGTCGCCTGCGACAGCGACACGCCCGGCGGCAGGTTGAACGAGATCGTCGTCGCGACGAACAGCCCCTGGTGGTTGACCGACAGCGGCGTCGTGCTCGGCCCGAACGTCGCGATCGCCGACAGCGGGATCATCGTCGACTTCGACGTCGACACCGACGCACCCGACGACGCGCTCGACTTGCCGCTCGCCGCGATCGCGTTGAGCGCCTGGTTGCGCGCGGAATCGGACGCGATCGCCGCGGCGCTCTGCGCGGCCGTGCCGGCGCTCGACGTGCCGGCCGAGGTCGCGACGTAGGTGCCGGCGGCGGCGTTGGTGGTCTGCGAGCCGTTCGCGCTGCCGCCCGACGTGCTGATCCATACCTGGTTCAGCATCTCCGGGCTCTGCCAGTACTTCGGCGCGACCTCCATCACGACGTGGTACTGGTTCAGCGGGTTGTAGATTGTCGAGACCTGGCGCTGGCCGAACGCGTCGTACAGCGTGTTGTCGATCTGCGCGGGCTTGATGCCGAACCGCGCGGCGGTCGCGCGATCGATCGTCACCATCGCCTCGAGGCCGCCTTGCTGCTGGTCGGAGTTCACGTCGGTCAGCTCGGGGCGCTTCTGCAGCGCCTCGGTCAGGATCGGCCCCCACTTGTACAGGTCGGCGCTCGAATCGCCGAGCAGCGTGAACTGGTACTGCGCGTTGCTCTGCCGGCCGCCGACGCGGATGTCCTGCGCCGCCTGCAGGAACGTGCGCGCGCCCGCCACGTCCGCCAGCCGCGGGCGCAGCTGCTGGATCACCTGGTCGGCCGACAGCTTGCGCTCGGTGCGGTCCTTCAGCGTGACGAACATGAAGCCGGAGTTGGTCTGCGTGCCGCCGGTGAAGCCCGCGACGCTCTTCACGTTCGGGTTGCCCTGCACGATCCGCATCATCTCGGAGAACTTCAGCTTCATCGCCTGGAACGACGTCGACTGGTCGGCCTGGATGCCGCCGATCATCAGGCCGGTGTCCTGCTGCGGGAAGAAGCCCTTCGGCACGACGACGTACAGGTAGACGTTCAGCCCGATCGTCGCGAACAGCGTCAGCAGGATCAGCAGCGGCCGGCGCAGCGCCCACGACAGCGAGCGCTCGTAGCCGCGCTGCATGCGCGCGAAGCCGCGTTCGAGGAAGCGCCCGAAGCGGCCCTCGCTTTGCGGGTCGTGCTGTTCGGGCAGCAGGCGCGCGCACATCATCGGCGTGACCGTGAGCGATACCGCGAGCGACACCGCGATCGCGAGCGACAGCGTCAGCGCGAATTCGCGGAACAGGCGCCCGACGATCCCGCCCATCAGCAGGATCGGCAGGAACACCGCGACGAGCGAGATGCTCATCGACAGCACCGTGAAGCCGACTTCGCGCGCGCCGTCGAACGCGGCCTGCATCCGCGACTTGCCGTTCTCGATGTGCCGCGAGATGTTCTCGAGCACGACGATCGCGTCGTCGACGACGAAGCCGGTCGCGACGATCAGCGCCATCAGCGACAGGTTGTCGATCGAGAAGCCCAACAGGTACATCGCGCCGAACGTGCCGACGATCGAGATCGGCACCGCCACGCTCGGGATCAGCGTCGCGCGCCAGTTGCGCAGGAACAGGAACACGACCATCACGACGAGGCTGATCGCGATCAGCAGCGTGTGCTCGGTGTCCTTCAGCGACGCGCGGATGGTGGTCGAGCGGTCGAGCACCGGCGTGACCGTGATGTCGGCCGGCAGCGACGCGGTGAGCTGCGGCAGCGCCGCGCGCACGCGGTCGAGCGTCTCGATGATGTTCGCGCCCGGCGAGCGGTAGAGGATCACGAGCACCGCGCGCTTGCCGTTCGACAAACCGAGGTTGCGCAGGTCCTCGACCGAATCGACGACGTCGGACAGATCGGACAGCCGCACGGCCGAGCCGTTGCGGTACGCGACGACGAGGTCGCGGTATTGCGATGCCTGGGACGCCTGGTCGTTCGTGTAGAGCTGGAAGCGCTGCGGGCCGAACTCGATCGCGCCCTTCGGCGCGTTGGCGTTCGCGGAAGCCAGCGCCGCGCGCACGTCCTCGAGGCCGATCCCGTAGTGGAACAGCGATTGCGGTTCGAGCTCGACGCGCACGGCCGGGTTCGCGGAGCCGCTCACGGTGACCTGGCCGATTCCGTCGATCTGCGACAGCGACTGCTGCAGCACCGTCGACGCGGCGTCGTACACCTTCGCGGGCGACGCCGTCTCCGAGGTCAGCGACACGACCATGATCGGCGAATCGGCCGGGTTGACCTTGCGGTAGGTCGGGTTGCTCTTCAGCGCGGCGGGCAGGTCGGCGCGCGCCGCGTTGATCGCGGCCTGCACGTCGCGCGCGGCACCGTCGATGTCGCGGTTCAGGCCGAACTGCAGGATGATCCGCGCATTGCCGACCGTGCTCGTCGACGTCATTTCGGAGACGTCCGCGATCGAGCCGAGGTGTCGCTCCAGCGGGCTCGTCACGCTGGTCGCGACCGTCTCCGGGCTCGCGCCCGGCAGCGACGCCTGCACCGAGATCGTCGGGAAGTCGACCTGCGGCAGCGGCGACACCGGCAGCTTGATGAACGCGAACAGGCCCGCGAGCGCGACGCCGAGCGCGAGCAGCGTCGTCGCGACGGGGCGGGTGATGAAGGGGCGCGACAGGTTCATCGATTACGCACCCGTACGCTTGCCGGCGTCGGGGCCGTGGCGTTCGAACCAGCCGCGCGCGCGGCGCGCGAGCGAGTCGAAGCCGAGATAGATCACGGGCGTCGTAAACAGCGTCAGCACCTGCGACACGATCAGGCCGCCGGCGATCGCGATCCCGAGCGGCTGGCGCAACTCGGAACCCGCGCCGGAGCCGACGATCAGCGGCACCGCGCCGAGCAGCGCGGCGAGCGTCGTCATCAGGATCGGCCGGAAGCGCAGCAGGCACGCCTGGTAGATCGCCTCGCGCGGCGGCTTGCCTTCGACGCGTTCGGCCTCGAGCGCGAAGTCGATCATCATGATCGCGTTCTTCTTCACGATGCCGATCAGCAACACGATGCCGATGATCCCGATGATGTCGAGGTCGTGCCCGGTGATCATCAGCGCGAGCAGCGCGCCGACGCCGGCCGACGGCAGCGTCGACAGGATCGTGATCGGGTGGATGTAGCTCTCGTACAGCACGCCGAGCACGATGTACATCGTGACGACCGCCGCGAGGATCAGGAACAGCTGGTTCGACAGCGACGCCTGGAACGCGAGCGCCGCGCCCTGGAAGCGGGTCTGGAACGAGCCGGGCAGGCCGATGTCCTTCTCGGCGGCCTCGATCGCCTTGACGGCTTCGCCGAGCGACGCGCCCGGTGCGAGGTTGAACGAGATCGTCGTCGACGGGAACTGCGACAGGTGCGCGACCAGCAGCGGCGACGGCCGCTCGTGGAACGACGCGATCGACGCCAGCGGCACCTGGCCGCCGCCGGCCGACGGCAGGTAGATGTCGTTCAGCGATTGCGCGTAGTGCTGCTCCTTCGGCTCCGACTCGAGAATCACGCGGTACTGGTTCGACTGCGTGAAGATCGTCGACACGATGCGCTGGCCGAACGCGTCGTACAGCGCGTTGTCGACGGTCGCCGGCGTGATGCCGAAGCGCGCGGCGCTCGCGCGGTCGATCTCGATGTAGACCGACTGGCCGTTGCTCTGCAGGTCGGTCGCGACGTCGGCGAGCGACGGCTCCTGCTGCAGCCGCGCGACGAGCTTCGGCACCCAGGTCGCGAATTCGTCCGAGTTCGGGCTCGTCAGCATGAACTGATACTGCGTCGGGCTGACCGTCGAGTCGATCGTCAGGTCCTGCACCGGCTGCATGAACAGCGAAATGCCGGTGACGTTCGCGACGCGCTGCTGCAGGTCGCGGATGATCTGCGCGGCGGTTTCGGTGCGTGCGTCGCGTGCCTTCAGGTTGATCAGCATCCGGCCGCTGTTCAGCGTGATGTTGCTGCCGTCGACGCCGATGAACGACGTGAGGCTGTCGACGTTCGGGTCTTTCAGGATGGCGGCCGCGAGCGTCTGCTGGCGTTCGGCCATCGCACCGTACGAGATCGACTGCGGCGCCTGCGTGATCGCCTGGATCACGCCGGTGTCCTGCGCGGGGAAGAAGCCCTTCGGCACGTACACGTAGAGCAGGGCGGTCAGCCCGAGCGTCAGCAGCGCGACGACGAGCGTCGAGCGCTGGCGGTTCAGCACCCATTCGAGCGCGACCGCGTAGCGCGCGATCACCCAGTCGATCGCGCGGTGCACGCGCGCCTCGAAGCGGTGGCTCTCCGGCGGCGGCGAATGGCGCAGCAGCTTCGCGCACAGCATCGGCACGAGCGTGAGCGACACGATCGCCGAGATCACGATCGTCACCGCGAGCGTGATCGCGAACTCGTGGAACAGGCGCCCGACCACGTCGCCCATGAACAGCAGCGGGATCAGCACCGCGATCAGCGACACCGTCAGCGAGATGATCGTGAAGCCGATCTGCCGCGAGCCCTTCAGCGCGGCCTCGAGCCCCGTCTCGCCTTCCTCGACGTAGCGCGCGATGTTCTCGATCATCACGATCGCGTCGTCGACGACGAAGCCGGTCGCGATGGTGAGCGCCATCAGCGACAGGTTGTTCAGCGAGAAGCCGGCCATGTACATCACCGCGAGCGTGCCGATCAGCGACAGCGGCACCGACAGGCTCGGGATGATCGTCGCGTAGACGTTCGCGAGGAACAGGTACATCACCAGCACGACGAGCGCGACCGCGAGCAGCAGCTCGAACTGCACGTCGCGCACGGCCGCGCGGATCATCGTCGTGCGGTCGGTGACGATCTCGACGTCGAGCGCGGCCGGCAGCGTTTCCTGCAGCTTCGGCAACTGCGCCTTGATCGCGTCGACGGTCGCGATCACGTTCGCGCCCGGCTGGCGCTGCACGTTCAGGATGATCGCCGGGTCCGCATTCACCCACGCGCCGAGCTTGGTGTTCTCCGAGCCGGCGACGACCGTCGCGACGTCGGTCAGCATCACCGGGCGGCCGTTCTTGTACGCGACGACCGCGCTGTTGTACTGGTCGGCGCTCGTCAGCTGGTCGTTCGCGTTGATGGTGTACGCGCGCGTCGGGCCGTCGAAGTTGCCCTTCGGCGTGTTGACGTTCAGGTTCGAGATCGTCGTGCGCAGGTCGTCGAGGTTCATCCCGTACTTCGCGAGCGCGGTCGGGTTCGCCTGGATCCGCACGGCCGGGCGGTTGCCGCCCGACAGGCTGACGAGGCCGACGCCGGCGATCTGCGAGATCTTCATCGCGAGGCGCGTGTCGGCCAGATCCTGCACCTGCGTGAGCGGCAGCGTCTTCGACTTGACGGCGAGCGTCAGCACCGGCGCGTCGGCCGGGTTCACCTTCGCGTAGATCGGCGGGGCCGGCAGGTCGGACGGCAGCAGGTTGCCGGCCGCGTTGATCGCGGCCTGCACTTCCTGTTCGGCGATGTCGAGCGGCAGGTCGAGCGAGAACTGCAGCGTGATCACCGACGCGCCGGCCGAGCTTTGCGACGACATCTGGTTCAGCGACGGCATCTGCCCGAACTGGCGTTCGAGCGGCGCGGTGACCGACGACGTCATCACCTCCGGGCTCGCGCCCGGATAGAAGGTCTGGACCTGGATCGTCGGATAGTCGACCTCGGGCAGCGCGGCGAGCGGCAGGAAGCGCAGCGCGACGAGACCGGCCAGCATGATCGCCGCCATCAGGAGGGCGGTGCCGACCGGCCGGAGAATGAAGAGACGGGATGGATTCATCGAGCGGCCCGCGCGTTACTGGGCCGCGGGGGCCGCGGCCTGCGACGCGCCGTGCTTGTGTCCGCCGCGATGACCGGCGGCGCCCGAGGCACCCGACGCCGCGCTGGCGCCGTGCGTGCCCGACGCGCCCTTCGGCTTGTCGGCCGGAATCGAGATCTTCGAGCCTTCGCGCAGGCGGTCCGAGCCGTCGGTCACCACGCGCTCGCCGAGCGCGACGCCGCTGACGATGCTCGTGCGTTCGCCGTCGACCGGGCCGATCGTGACCTTGCGCACCGTCACCGTGTTGTCGGGTTTCACGACATAGACGAACTGGCCGATCGAGCCCGTCAGCACCGCGGAGGTCGGCACGATCGTCGCGTTGCGCACCACGTCGACGAGCAGCCGCGTGTTCACGAACTGATTCGGGAACAGCATGCCTGCCTTGTTATCGAAATTCGCGCGCAGCTTGACCGTGCCGGTGCTCGTGTCGATCTGGTTGTCGAAGGTCGCGAGCGAGCCGGTCTCGAGCGGCACCGTGTTGTTGCGGTTGTAGGCGGTGACCGACAGCTTCTGGCCCGCGTTCACCTGCTTGAGGATCTGCGGCAGGTTGTCTTCCGACGTCGTGAAGATCACGCTCATCGGCTGCAACTGCGTGATCACGACGATGCCGTTGGTGTCGCCGGGCGTCACGTAGTTGCCGGGGTCGACCTGGCGCAGGCCGACGCGGCCCGAGACGGGCGCCGTGATGCGCGCATACGTGAGATTGAGCTTCGCCGAATCGATCGCGGCCTGGTCGGTCTTCACCGCGCCTTCGTACTGCTTGACGAGCGACGCCTGCGTATCGACCGTTTGCGACGCGATCGAGTCCTGCGACAGCAGCGTCTGGTAACGCCTCAGGTCGAGGCGGGCCGTCGCGAGCAGCGCCTCATCGCGCGCATGCGTGCCTTCGGCGTTCTCGAGCGCGACCTGGTACGGGCGCGGGTCGATCTGCGCGAGCACGTCGCCTTTCTTGACGAGCTGGCCTTCCTGGAACGACACCGACTGCAGGTAGCCCGACAGCTGCGTCTTCACCGTCACGTTCGCGAGCGGCGTGACGGTGCCGAGCGCGGACAGCACGATCGGCATCTCGCCCTGCGTCGCGGTCGCGACCTGCACCGGCTGCGGAATGTTCGCCATCGCCGCAGGGCCGCCGCGGCCCCGATGGCTGCCCGCGGCGGCGCTGGCGCCCGCGCCTTTCGCGGTGCTGCCGGCCGCCGGCGTGCGGTTCCACGGGTGCCACCACAACAGGCCGCCGATCACGACGACCGCGACGGTGCCGATCAGCAGCGTGCGGCGCGGGCGCCGGGCGACAGCGGGTGCGGGGTCTTTCGAAGGGGGCGTGGGCTTTTGTTCGTTATCCATCGTGTTCTGTCAGGAAGACGGCGCGGCGGGCCGGAAATCGGGCTGCTGGCCGCGCGTGGGCGTGCGGGTGACGGGACGGGGCGGCCCGGCTCGGTCCGGGGCCCCGCCGATCCGCGCGGGAAAAGAGCGGTGCGCACCGCGAGTGCGGCGCGACGATGGGCATGATCCTACGTGCCGTCCCCGTTACAGTCCAGCGGTCTATCTTTCAACGGGTTACGGTCGTTACACAACGCGACGGCGCGATGACGAAACGATTACAGGCCGATGCGCCGGGCCGGCGCGCCGCCGATTTCGCGGGTGATTTTCGCGATGCATTCCTGCAGCGCGGGCACCACGTGTTCCCGCAGCCATTCGGGCGGGCACTGATGCGCGGCGCCGCCGCAATTCACCGAGTAGCGCTGGCCCGACGGGCCGACGAAACCGGCCGCGACCGCATTGAGCCCTTCGCGCCATTCGCCGATCGCGATCGCGTGGCCGTCGCGCATCGCTTCGTCGAGCGCGGGTGTCAGGCGGGCGGATACGTGCGGCCAGTCGTCGCCGGCGGTGGCGCGCAGCGACTCGAGCAGCAGGCGGCGTTCGTCGTCCTCGAGCGCGGCGAGATACGCGCGGCCCACGGCCGTCCGCGCGATGTCCATCCGCGAGCCGATTTCGAGGCGCGTGACGAGCACGGCCGAGCGCGGGCGGATCACGTCGATCGCGACCATGTCGAGCCGGTCGCGCACCGCGAGGTGCACGGACAGCGACGTGCGCTCGGCCAGCTCGATCATGAACGGCCGCGAACGCGCGCGGATGTCGAAGTTGCGCAGGAAGCCGTGGCTCAGTTCGAGCACCGACGCGGTGAGCACGAAGCGCTCGCTGTCGGGCAACTGGAACAGGAAGCCGGCGCTGACGAGGGTCGCGGTGATGCGCGAGACGGTCGGCTTCGGGATGCCGGTCAATTCGGTCAGTTCGCGGTTGCTGACGGGGGCGTCGGCAGCCGCGATGCGGCGCAGCACGGCGAGACCGCGGGCAAGGGCGGTGATCTCGTCGGGCGACGATTCACGGTCCCGCGACGCGGGCGAGGTTACAGGTGTCGACACGAGGGATTCTCTCTAATTCCGAAACTCGATTTCAATTTTGTTGGTATTGTAGGACTATTGTCAAAGGATGCACGTTCCGCGGGCGATCCGGTCACTGGATGAGATTTTACGGGTTCACCCTTGGTTTATTAGGAAAACGCTCAAAAGAGCATTGCCGGAAAGTGCATGAACCGGTGCAAATACCGCTTGACTTGTCGGGCGGAAACGGAAAGAATGTCTCACGTTTTCGAAACATCGTTTCAAGAGTTTAACCGGCAACGATGTTTTGCGCAGTCTCTCAGGTTCTAGCACGGCCCTCGGAATGGCTAGAACTTTTTTAGCGCCACGGTCTCCGTGGCGCTTTTTTTTGCCCGTCTTTCCGACCGTCCGCCCGGACGCGTCAGGCCCGTATTATCCCCCCGTCGCCGCAAACACTCGCGCTGGCCGGTGTCGCGCCTGCTTGCGCGCGCGATTTGCGCCGCCAGCACGATTGCCGCACGCAAAAAAAGCGCGATGCCCGCAGGGGGCATCGCGCGTGAAACGGCGTGGAGCGCCGACGAATGAACGATGATGAAGAAAGGGGCGGGCCTGCCCGGCTGACGAGCAACGCCCCTCGCGCGCGGCCGATCAGCCTTTCGCGAGCTTGATGCCGGTCTGCTCGGCCGTCAGGTAGCCGACGCTGGCGCCGAAGCGATCCTTGTAGTTCGCGCGCACGAGCGGATCGAGCGTCGGCTTGACCTTGTCGTGCAGCGGCGATTCCCAGTCGCCCACGTGCTGGAAGTTGCTCATGATGTACGTCCAGCCGTTGATCTCGTCGACCGCGTGCAGGCCCGTCGATTCGGCGCCGGCCGGGCACGACAGCACGCGCGCGAGCGACTTCGTGTCGACGTTGTAGGCCCACAGGAAGTTGTTCACGTGCATGCCCGAGTCTTCGCCGATGAACAGCGTGCGCAGCTTTTCGGAGAACTTCAGGTTGTCCGGGTTCGCGATCTTGTCCGGGTTCGCGAGGTTGCCGAGCGCGTCGGCCGCGGCGAGATCCTCGCCGACCAGCGCGGCCGGCGCGCCCATGTCGACCGGCACCCATTCGCTGTCGATCGCGGCGCCCGTCGTATCGCGCTGGCCGGCCTTCAGGTTCAGCGCGTAGACGGCGCCAGCGGCGATCTTCTTGTCGAGCGCGACGCCGCGCGACACCGCGTTGCCCTTGACCATCGACGTTTCGATCCGCGACATCGCCGTGTAGACGATCTTGTCCTTCGCGTTCACGGTCGTGCCTTCGAGCTTCGTGAACGCCATGCTGCCGCCGAGCAGCGCCGCGTAGCGGTGCGTCTCGAGGAACGCGGCCGCCTTTTCCATCCCCGGCTTCACGCGCATCCAGTTGAACTTGCCGCCGAAGTGGATCTTCGTGTAGCTCGCATCGTTCGGATCGGTGGTCACCAGATCCATGATGTCCGACGCCTTCAGCGTATTCGCGAGCGCTTCGATCTCGCTGCTGGTCGCGTGGCCGATCCTGATCCACGTGAGCGTCGCGGTGCCCGCGCCGGCGGACGACGTCTGCGTCCACTTCGCGACGTACAGCGTGCCGGCCGACAGGTCGGCCGCCTTGTCCGCGACGAACATGAACAGGCCGCCGTTGGTGGCGTCGTCGCCCATCATCACGGTGCGCTGGTCCGGCATCACCTGGATCAGTTCGTGCGAGATGCGGCCGAGGCAGTAGTGCTTCTTCACGGTGCCGGTGCCGTCCGGGTTCACGGTGATCTCGGGCAGGTGGCCGTAGTGGTAGGGGTTTGCCTTCGTCTCGTCGCCGAACGTGTTCTTGCTGAATGCCTTGAACTGCGCGTCGGTCGCGGCCTTCGTCGCGTCCGGCTCGTATTCCTCGCTCGACAGGTGCGTGCCCCACGGCGACAGGCTCGCGCCGCAGGTGATCCACAGGCCGTGCGCCTTCGACGTGTCGACGTTGTGGTACTTCACGACCTTCAGCGCGCCGGTGGCCGGGTCCTGGTCGAGCGTGATCACCGCGATCGGCGACGGCAGCTGGCCGTACTGCGACGCGCTCGCCTGGTCGCGCGTCGTGTATTCGAACTGCACGACCGCGAACACCGCGTTGCCCTTCACGCCGGGCACGTTCGCGTTCTTCAGCGTGAGCAGCGAGCTGCCGTCCGGGCAGTCGGAATAGAACTGGCGTTCCTTGCCCGCGACCGAGCGATCGATGATCGGCTGGTTGTTGATGTCGTAGTAGCCGCCCGCGAGCGTCGTGCCGCCGTTGCCGTCCGGCACCAGATCACCCGTCACGAAGAACGGCTTGTACGCGAGCTTGAAGTTGCGCGACGAGCCGTCCGAGAACGACACCGACAGCGTCGAGCCGACCGTCGTCGTGGCCATCGCGGCCGCGTTGTCGAGCGTCGGCGCGGCCATCGCCGAGAATGCCGCCGACGTATAGGCAGCGGCGACCGGCGTCGACGCGGGATCGTCGTCGCCGGCGCAACCCGTCAGCAGGGCGGGCAGCGCGAGGCCGGAAAGGGGAAGCATCGGCGCGCCGGCGAGGATCTTCAGGGCCTGACGACGGGAAGCATTGGGCAACGCGGGCATGTGGAGTCCAGTTTCGGTGGTTGGAAGCATGGCCTTCGCGAAGCACGCGAGCGGCAAGCTTCGCGAAGGCGTATTGAAAACTGGACCGAAGTGTAAGGACGCTAGATGAAAGTTTTTTGAATCGAAAACGTAATGATGCGTCGGGCGTCCGTCGGGTGAGCCGACGGACGCCGGCCGCAAGCGTTTGCGCTCAATCGCGCTCCGGCGTGGCCGAGATGCGGTGGATCGACAGGTCCGCGCCGTCGAATTCGGCTTCGCGATCGAGACGCAGGCCGACCGTCGCCTTCAGCGCGCCGTAGACGAGCGTGCCGCCCGCGGTCGCGATCGCGATGCCGCCGAGCGTGCCGACGAATTGCGACAGGAACGACACGCCGCCGAGCCCGCCGAGCGCGGGCAGCCCGAACACGCCGGCCGCGAGGCCGCCGAGCGCGCCGCACATCCCGTGCAGCGGCCAGACGCCGAGCACGTCGTCGATGCGCCAGCGGTTCTGCACGCAGGTGAACATCGCGACGAACAGCGCGCCAGCCGCGGCGCCCGTGACGAGCGCGCCGATCGGGTGCATCACGTCGGAGCCCGCGCATACCGCGACGAGGCCCGCGAGCGGCCCGTTGTAGGTGAAGCCCGGGTCGTTGCGGCCGGCCATCCACGCGGCGAGCGTGCCGCCGACCATCGCCATCAGCGAGTTCACCGCGACGAGGCCGCTGATCTTGTCGAGCGTCTGCGCGCTCATCACGTTGAAGCCGAACCAGCCGACCGCGAGCACCCACGCGCCGAGCGCAAGGAACGGGATGTTCGACGGCGGGTGCGCGGCGATCCGGCCGTCCTTCGCATAGCGGCCATGGCGCGCGCCGAGCAGCAGCACGGCCGGCAGCGCGACCCAGCCGCCGAACGCATGCACGACCACCGAGCCCGCGAAGTCGTGGAACGGCGCGCCGAACGCGTGCGTGAGCCAGGCTTGCACACCGAAGCGCTCGTTCCACGCGATTCCTTCGAAGAACGGATAGATGAAGCCGACGATGATCAGCGTGGCGACGAGCTGCGGATTGAACTTCGCGCGCTCGGCGATGCCGCCGGACACGATCGCCGGGATCGCCGCCGCGAACGTCAGCAGGAAGAAGAAGCGCACGAGCGCGTAGCCGTTGTGCTGCGACAGCGTGCCGATGTCGTCGAAGAATTCGACGCCGTACGCGATCGTATAGCCGATGAGGAAATACGCGAGCGTCGACACCGAGAAGTCGACCAGGATCTTCACGAGCGCGTTGACCTGGTTCTTCTTGCGGACCGTGCCGAGTTCGAGAAATGCGAAGCCCGCGTGCATCGCGAGCACCATGACGGCGCCGATCAACAGGAACAGTGTGTCGACGCCGGATTTCAGACCATCCATGCCGTGGCTTCCTTGCGCAAAAAACGGGCGAGGAATGCAAGTATCGAGCCAACGTGGTGAACGATTGCGTGGAATTGGTGCCCGCGCTCCCGCGCGATGCGGTATTCCGGTGAATCGTGCACGGGATCGGGGCGTGATCCGCGTGGGCCGCGGCGGGTGCCTGGTGCACGGACGTGGTGCGGTGTGTGTCGAACTGGTGCGTACGACGAACGAGGTGGGGCGGCTGGGCGCGTTGACGCGCACCGATCTGGCGCGTCAGTGCCGCGGGAAGAGGGTGGGCGGCCGGCGCAGCCGCAGCGCGCACGCGGACCAGTACGCGGCGACGGTCGCCAGCCCGAGCGCGGCGAACGCGAGCGCGGCGAAGCTGGCGAGGGACTGGCCGTCGCCGTCGGCGCCGAGGATGCCTTGCGCGACGATCAGCGCGGCCGTCCAGAACCCGATCACGGCCTGCGTGAGCAGGCGCGCACAGGCGATGCGGCGCGGCCGGCCGGATTCGGCGAGCCGGCGCGCCGATGGCGCACGCAGGCACAGGAACAGGGTGGCGGCGAGCAGCGCGGCCAGGGCGATGAGCCAATCAACGAGGAAAGCCATACGGGGAAAAGGGGGCAGGTACGAAGCGGATTGAAGCGTGCCCACTTTAGAGGCGTGGCGCGTGCGATTGAATCAGACGAATCCGAAATTGAAAGGCATTTTTAATGGCGGGTCGTCATTGGGCCTGTTCCACAGGCGGTATCATCGACCCCGGTCCAACCACGAGGTCGCGCCACGTGCGGCCGGAGATTGCTGATGAACATGAAGACATCGCGGGCGCGTCGCGCGCCCGGGTCCGTGCTGGCGGCCGTGGCCGCCGGTGCGCTGTTGTTGCTCGCGGGGTGCGAGAAGTCCGGCACGCCGGCCACGCAAGCCGATACGGCCGCGAGCGCGGCCGCCGATGCCGCGAACAATGCGGCCAAGGCGCTCGATCAGGTGGCGAGCACCGTCAATCAACAGATCAACGCGGCGAAGGCCGGCATCGCGTCAGCGGCGTCGGCCGTGCCGCCGTTGTCCGCGAGCGGCCTCGCGTCGGCCGCGCAGGCACAGTTCGACGCGGCGGCGTCCGCCGTCGTCGCGCATGCGGCTTCCGAAGCGGGCGCGAAGATCGCCGAAGCCGGCAAGAAACTCCAGCAGTGGAGCCAGCAGGGCGCCGCGGGGACCCAACCCGCGAGCGGCGAATAACGCGGGCTTGCACAATCCGTAAAATGTAATTATGATGGTTACACATGTCGCCGGTCGCGGTTTGGGGCGGCGTCGCCGAGTGAGTCACGAATGAATACCAGCAGCCGGTTTGCATTTGCCGTTCACGTGCTCGCCTTGCTGTCGATGCAGGAAGGCGCACCGTTGTCGTCCGATATCATCGCGGGCAGCGTGAATACGAATCCGGCGCTGATTCGCCGGTTGTTGTCGATGCTGGCGGCCGCAGGGCTGACCACGTCGCAACTCGGCGCGGGCGGCGGTGCGCTGCTGGCGCGCGAGCCCGGCGAGATCACGCTGCTCGACGTGTATCGCGCGGTCGACGATGCGCAATTGTTCGCGCTGCACCGCGAGGCGCCGAATCCGGCATGTCTCGTCGGGCGGCACATCCAGGGCGTGCTGACCGGCTATATCGGCGACGCGCAGCGCGCGATGGAGGCGTCGCTCGCCACGCGCACGCTCGTTGACGTGACGGCCGACATGCTGGATCGGGAGCAGCGCACGCAACGGGCGGCGCGCGCCGGCGGATGACCGACGGCGGGTGCCGACGGGGGGGCCGACGACAGGCAGGGCAGGAAGCCGGACGGCGCGCATGCGCGGCGATCGGCGCAACGGGGGCTTCGCCCGTTTTTTTCGGCCTTATGTGTAATTAATCGTGTTACATATTTTCAACTCTGGAGAATCGATATGACGCAACGTTCGTTGAATATCGCGCTGTTCGGCGCCACCGGCATGATCGGCTCGCGCATCGCGGCGGAAGCCGTGCGGCGCGGCCACCGCGTCACGGCGCTGTCGCGCCGTCCGGGCGCATCCGGCGACGGCATCACCGCGAAGGCGGCCGACCTGTTCGACGCGGCCAGCATCGCGGTCGCGCTGCCGGGCCATGACGTCGTCGCGAGCGCGTACGGTCCGAAGCAGGAAGATGTGGCGCAGGTCGTCGCGGTCGCGAAGGCGCTGGTCGCCGGCACGCGCCAGGCCGGCTTGAAGCGGCTCGTCGTGGTGGGCGGCGCCGGTTCGCTGGAAGTCGCGCCGGGCAAGCAGCTCGTCGACACCGAAGGCTTCCCGGACGCGTACAAGGCGGTCGCGCTTGCGCACCGCGACGCACTCGACTACCTGAAGACGGTCGCCGATCTCGACTGGACCTTCTTCGCGCCGGCCGCGCTGATCGCGCCGGGCGAGCGCACGGGCACGTTCCGCACGGGCGTCGGCAAGCTGATCGTGGACGCGCAAGGCAACAGCAAGATCTCGGCGGAAGACTACGCGGTCGCGTTCGTCGACGCGCTCGAGCAGGACAGCTTCGTGCGCGAGGTCGCGACGGTCGCGTATTGAGCGGCATGACGGCCGGCGGCGTGTGCGCGCCGGCCAGGGCGCGACGCGCAAGCCGCGACGCGCCGAGCAGTCATTTCAGGCGACGCCACCCGCGTGCGTGGCGTCGCCTGTTTCATTGGCGCGGCGAGTGCGTGACGGATCGGTATTTACACCGGTCGACGCGCCGAGACAGTTTTCATATTGTTCCCCGTCGGGCAGGATGAATAGAATAAATTTCTATCGACGAGGGAACGGAGAAATGGACGCCATCGATCGCAAGCTGCTGGAGCTGCTGCAGGCGGATGCCACGCTGCCGATCGCGGAGCTGGCACAGCGCGTGAACCTGTCGCAGACGCCGTGCTGGAAGCGCGTGCAGCGGCTGAAGGAAACCGGCGCGATTCGCGCGCAGGTCGCGCTGTGCGATCCGCGCAAGCTCGGGGTCGGCACGACCGTGTTCGTCGCGATCCGCACGAACCAGCACACCGAGGAATGGGCGCAGCGCTTCACGCAGACGGTGCGCGACATGCCGGAAGTGGTCGAGGTCTACCGGATGAGCGGCGAGACCGATTACTTGCTGCGCGTCGTCGTGACGGGCATCGACGACTACGACCGCGTCTACAAGCAGCTGATTCGCACGGTGCCGCTGTTCGACGTCAGTTCGTCGTTCGCGATGGAGCAGATCAAGTATTCGACCGCGCTGCCCGTGCGCGATCTGGCCGAGCCCGCCTGACGGGCATGCCGCCGCGCGGCGGCGCGGCTTCAGCGGCCGCGCGCCAGTGCGCGTGCACGTTCGTCGGCCAGCGCGTCGCGGCGCACGAAATCCGCGACGAACGGGCTGGCCGGATGGTGATGCAGCGCATACGGCGTGTCCCATTGCGCGAGTTCGCCGTCCTTCATCACGCCGATCCGGTCGGCGATCGCGAACGCCTCCGCCTGGTTGTGCGTGACGAGGATCGCGGTGTGGCCCGTGCGCTTCAGGATGTCGCGCAGCTCGAACGCGAGTCGCTCGCGCGTATCGACGTCGAGATTCGAGAACGGTTCGTCGAGCAGCAGCAGTTCCGGCGACGGCGCGAGTGCGCGCGCGAGCGCGACGCGCTGCTGCTGGCCGCCCGACAGTTCGTGCGGATACGCGTCGCCGGCATCGGCGAGGCCGACGAGGTCGAGCATCTCCGCGACGCGCAGCCGCCGTTCGGCCTTCGGCATGCGCCGCAGCCCGAACGCGACGTTGTCGGCCGCGCTCAGGTGCGGGAACAGCGCGTAATCCTGGAACATCATGCCGATGCGTCGTCGCTCGGGCGGCACGTCGAGCGACGGCGTCGCGACCGGCGTGCCGTCCAGCACGATACGCCCCATGCGCACGGGTTCGAAGCCGGCGATCGCGCGCAGCACGGTGGTCTTGCCGCAGCCGGACGCACCGAGCAGGCAGCCGATGTCGCCTCGCGGCAGCGCGAGGCTCAGGCCGTCGACCACGATGCGGCGGCCGTGCGGCGTGTCGTAGGCGACGCAGAGGTCGTCGAGTTCGAGCAGGTTCACGGTGTCAGGCTCCGATCTTGTGGCGGGTGCGGGCGAGCAGGATCACGGGCACGAGCCCGGCCAGCACGATCGCGAGCGCGGCGACCGCGCCTTCTTCATAGGTGCCGCGCGCGGCTTCCGCATATAGCCAGGTCGCGAGCGTGTCGAAGTTCAACGGGCGCAGCAGCAGCGTGGCCGGCAATTCCTTCATCGCGTCGACGAACACCAGCAGCGCGCTCGTCGTGAGCGCGGGCCGCAACAGCGGCAGGTGGACGCGGCGCAGCGTGCCGCCGGCCGTCTCGCCGAGCGAGCGCGCGGCCTGTTCGAGCGACGGTGGAATGCGCGCGAGGCCGGCCTCGATGCCGCCGGCCGGGATCGCGAGAAAGCGCACGGTATAGGCGATCACGAGCGCGGCGGCCGAGCCCATCAGCAGCAGGCCGTCGCGGCCGAGCACCGCGCCGAACAGCCGATCGGCCGCCGCGAACGGCATCAGCAGGCCGATCGCGAGCACGGTGCCCGGCACCGCGTAGCCGAGGCTCGCGATCCGCGCGCACAGGCGGGCAGGGCCCGCCCGGGCGCTGTCGCGCTGCGTGCGCGCGGCCCACGCGACGACGAGCCCGCACGCGAGCGTCGCGGCGGTGGCGGCGGTCGCGATCGTCAGCGTGTTCGCGAGCCCCGTCATCAGTTGCGCGGACACGCCGCCGACGAGGTGCAGCCGCTTGGCCGTTTCGACCGCGAGGTACGCGGCCGGCGCGCCGAAGCCGAGCAGGACGGGCAGCCAGCCGAGCACCGCGGCGCCCAGCGCGGCCGGGCCGGTCAGGCGGCGCGGCGCGATCGGCCGCATGCGCCGGCCATGCGCGTAGCGCTGACGGCGGCGCCCGTAGCGTTCGAGCGCGATCATGCCGACGACGATCGCGAGCATCGCGAGTGCGATCTGCGCGGCGCCGGCGAGATCGGAGCGCGTGATCCACGTCGTATAGACGGACACGGTCAGCGTCTGCACGCCGAGGAACTCCGATGCGCCGATATCGTTCAGCGTTTCGAGCAGCGCGAGGCTCACGCCGACCGCGATCGCCGGCCGGGCAAGCGGCACGACGACGCGCCAGAACGTCGCGACGCGGCCGGCGCCGAGCGTGCGCGCGGCTTCGAGCAGGCTCGCGGATTGCGTGACGAACATCGCGCGCGTGCTCAGATAGACGTACGGATACAACACGAAGCCGAGCACGAAGATCGCGCCGGGCAGCGAGCGCAGGTCGGGCAGGCGGAACTGGCGCGGGCTGTCGAAGCCGAGCAGCCAGCGGATCGCGCCCTGCACGGGGCCGATCGGATGCAGCAGGTCGAGATACGCGAACGCGACGATGTAGGTGGGGACGGCGAGCGGCAGCAGCAGCGCCCAGGTCAGGATCCGGCGGCCGGGAAAATCGTACGCGGTGACGAGCCAGGCGCAGCCGGTACCGACGATCGACACGATCGTGCCGACTCCGGCGAGCAGCAGCAGCGTATTGACGAGCGCCTGCGGCAGCACGAATTCGGCGAGATGCCGCCAGTGCGCGAGATCGGCGTCGAACGCGGCGGCCACGAGCACCGCGACCGGCGCCGCGACCGCCGCGGCGATCGTCAACGCCGCGAGCAGCCACAGGCTGCCCGCGCGTAGTCGCGGCCGCGGACGTGGGCCGCGCGGCGCGCGGCAGGCGCGGGCCGCGGGCGATGCGTCAGTTGTCAAAGCCGACCTTGTCGACGAGCTGGCTCGCCTGCTTGCGATGCTTCGCGATATCCGAGAGCGGCAGCGGGTCGACTTTCAGCGTGCCGAAGCTCGCGATCACCGGGTCGAGCTTCACGTTCGCGCGCACCGGATATTCGTAGTTCGCCTGCGCATACAGCGCCTGCGCTTCCGGCGACACCAGGTATTCGAGCAGCTTCACCGCGTTGGCCTTGTGCGGCGCGTGCTTTGCCACCGTCGCGCCGCTGATGTTCACGTGCGTGCCGCCGCTCTTTGCATTCGCGAACGTCGGGCGCACGACCTTGATCGCGTCGCCCCATTTGCGCGCATCGCTGCCGGCCTCGGCATGCTTCATGTGGCCGACGTAGTACGCGTTCGCGAGGCCGACGTCGCAGATGCCGCCGAGGATGTCGCGCGCGACGTCGCGGTCGCCGCCGGTCGCCTTGCGCGCGAGGTTCGCCTTCACGCCACGCAGCCATGTCTCGGTCGCGGCCTCGCCGTCGTGCGCGATCATCGCCGCGACGAGCGCGGTGTTGTACGGATGCTGGCCCGACCGGATGCAGACCTTGCCCTTCCATTTCGGATCGGCGAGATCCTCGTAGCGGAACGCATCGACCTTCAGGTCCTTTTCGACGTACAGCACGCGATCGCGCAGCGACAGCGCGTACCAGTCGCCGTTCGCGCCGCGCAGGTTCGCGGGAATCGCGTCGTCGAGCGCCTTCGAGCGCACCGGCTGCGTGAGGCCGCCGTCGACGAGGTCGAGCAGGTTGCCGACGTCGACCGTCATCAGCACGTCGGCCGGCGATTGCGCGCCTTCCGCCTTCACGCGTTCGAGCAGGCCGTCCTTCACGAACACCGTGTTGACCTTGACGCCGCTCTGCTTCGTGAACGCGTCGATGAGCGGCTGGATCAGCTTCGGCTCGCGGGTGGTGTACAGGCTCACTTCCTCGGCCGCCTGGGCAAGCGGCGCGAAGGCGGCCGCGGTCAGGGCGAGGGCGCCGGCGAGCGGCAGCAGGCGGGTGCGCGGATTCGACATGGAGACTCCGGTGCGGCAGGTGGACGAGGGAGCGTTCCGCGGCGCGCCTGCCGCCCGCGCGACCCGAAACATTACAAATTGAAAGACGCTGGATTCTAAATCGAAATGGGAATGATTAACAAACGAAAGCTTGCGGAAAGCGGGGGAGCGGCCGGGGACGGAGACCGGCGAGCGAGGCGGCGCAGCGCGGGCGCAAGCGCGTAGAATGCCCGCTTCGACGAATTTGACGGAGCGGCACCGACCATGAACGATCAGCGCAAGAAGAACCCTGTCCGCAACGTGAGCATCCTGATCGTCGTGGCCGTGCTGCTCGTGATCGGGACGATCCTGTACAACGCGATTTCGCAGAAGCACGCGTACGACGAGGCCCATCCGGCCGAGGCCGCGAGCGCGGCGTCGCACTGACGGGCCGGTGCGCGGCCCGGCCGGTCGCGCGTGGGCAGGCGAAGGGAGTGGCTCCGCGGTGTCCGGCGCGACGGGCGCCGTGCGGAACCGGGACGGCGGAAGGCGCGCGCGGAACCGGCGCGCCGCATCGGCAGGTCAGCCGTGCGTCAACGTGACGCAGCGGCGCATTTCGGGCGGATCCGTATGTAGAACACGGCCGCGAGCAGCGCGAGCCACGCCGCGCCGACGTAGAGCGCGACGCGCGTATCGTCGAACCAGCCGAGCATCACGATCACGAAGCCCATGAAGGCGATCGTCAGCGCCGGCGCGACGGGCCACAGCGGCACCTTGAACTTCAGCGCGGCGACTTCGGCGCTCGATTCGAGCTCGCCGAACACCTTCACGTGGCACAGGTTCAGCCCGCAGATGATCGCGACGACGCCGAGCACCCAGATCCATTGCGGCACGTCCGAAAACCAGAAGCCCATGTAGATGCCGAATGCGGTGATGTCGGCGATCGCGACGATCACCATTTCGAGCGTGTAGGTCCAGCCGGTGACGAAGCCCGCGAACGGGCCGAGGTTCCCGGTCGCGTAGTGGCCGAACGAGCCGGCGACGGGTTCGCGCACGGCCATCTCGCCGAGCGCGCGCATCACCATGTAGACGGCCGCGCCGCCCAGGATGTACGCGAGGATCACGGCCGGGCCGGCGAGCTGGATCGCGGATGCCGAACCGTAGAACAGGCCCGTGCCGATCGCCGAGCCCAGCGCGAGAAAGCGGATGTGCCGCGCGCTCAGATGGCGCTGCAAGTTTTTTATCGAGTCTCCGATATCGTTATGCGACGAACCTGGCGCGCGAGGCCGGTTCGAATGCGTCAAGTTGCCTATACAACTTGAATGTGAACGAATGATAACAAGCCGGACCTCGCGGTCGGAATCGGGTATTCCCAGAATGGCGGGCGAATGGAACGGGGCGTCGGGCAGTCGCGCGCTGCGGGCGCAGGCCGCTTGAAGCGGGCGGGGCATGCTTCGGGCGATCGTTGAACCGGAGCGCGCCGGTGGCCGAGCCGCGTCGTGCGCGGGCCGGCCTGCCGGCGCGGACATCGGCCGTCAGGCGGGCAGGCGGATCACGCTCGCATCCTTGCGGATCAGCAGCGACGACGCGAGCATCTGCTTGCACTGGTGCGCGAGCACCTTCAGATCGTGCGTGAGCTCGGCGCCGACCGCGTCGGATTTTTCCGCGGACACGACCATCGCGTCGAGATCGCGCGTGATCTGCTTCGACGCTTCGAGCTGGTCGGCGGGCGGCGGTTCGCCGGCCTCGGCCTTTTCGAGATTGTCGAGCACGGCGGCGAGGCCGCGCTGCAGCGCGTCGTCGTGGACGAGGCTGCCATCGGCCGCGCATGCGCTGCGGATCAGCGGCGCGGCAGCGGTGATCTGCGCGCCGAGCACGTGCGTCTGCACGAGCAGGTCGTTCAGTTCGGGCACGAAGCGCTGATGTGCCTTCGGCTCGATCATCATCCGCTGGAACGCCTGCCCGAGGTTCGCGAACGCGATGTGCACGTCCTTGCGGGCGAGGCGGTAGCGGTAGTCGTCGTCGAGGCTGGCGGCCGGCGACTCGATCGCGGCCGCGACGCCCGCGACGACGGCGGCGCCGTCGGCGGCCGGCACCGGTGGCGGCGACATGCCGCGCCCGGCGCGCCACACGGCCTCGAAATACTTGCGGGTGGAGGTCAGCATGTCGGTGACGAGCTTGCCCATCAGCCGGTATTCCCAGTACGGGAACAGCCGGCTCGCGGCGATCGCGATCATGCAGCCGACCACCGTGTCGATCGCGCGCTCGCCGATGATCCGCATGCTGCCCGGCGCGAGCAGGTGGAACATCAGCAGCACGTACGAAGACGTGAAGACCACGCTCGCCGCATAGTTGAACAGCAGCAGGCTGTAGCTCATCACCATCGAGCCGAACATGATCGCGATCAGCAGGTGCGTATCCTTGACCGTGTAGATCAGCGCGACGCTCGCCGCGCAGCCGATCAGCGTGCCGACGATACGCGCCGCGTTGCGCTGCTTGGTCAGCGAATAGCCGGGCTTCAGGATGATGATGGTGGTCATCACGATCCAGTATGCGTTCGTGAGCGGCAGCAGCCGGCCGATCCAGAACCCGACCGCGACGGCGATCGTCACGCGCAGCGCATGGCGAAAGCTCGGCGAGCGCATGTTCAGGTTCGAGAAGATCAGCAGCGGCGACATGCGGCGGCGCTGCAGGAAGCGCGTGAGCGCCTTGTCGATCTTCAGTTCGGTTTGCTGCGGATCGGCGCGGCCCGACAGGTTGCGGCGCATCCGGTCGATCAGGCGTGTCGCGCTCCAGATGCGCCGGAACGTCGCGAGCACGGCCGCATAGGCTTCCGCGTGGGTGGCCGCGAAGTTCTTCTTGCGCATCAGCTCGATCTCGTACTCGATCGCGCGCAGCTCCGCCTTCACGCTGATGTGCGAATGCGGCGCGCGATTTTCGAGCACCGCGAGGCCGACCTCCTCGAGATCGGCGGCGGCCTTGCGGATCAGGTCGCGATAGAAAATGATCAGGTCCGAGCCGCCGAACGTGTTGCGCACGAGCGGATAATCGGTGTGCGCGCCGACGAACAGCTCGTGCAGGTCGACGCTGTTGATGAACAGGTTGTACATCGCCGTGCGGCCGGGGTCGAGCTTGCCGCGCCGCAGCTTCGGCAGGTTGCGCAGCACGATGTCGCGCGCGGTTTCCTGCGTTTCGACCGCGGTGATCTGCCGCGCGACGAGATTGCGGTAGCACTCGTCGAGATCGGCGTCGAGATCGTAGAACTGCGCGCGCGCGAGCAGGTAGTCGGCGCAGGCGAACAGGCTTTCGGCCAGCGCCTGCTGCTCGATCCGGCGCGCCTGCCATTGCGACACGAGCGTGGCCCAGTACGTGTACCAGAGGCCGCCCGCGAGAATCCAGCCGGCGTTGACGAACGCCTGCAGCGGCGTGAACTTCTCCTCGAGCGTCATCACCATCATGAACAGCGTCGCGAAGCTGATCTGTGGCCAGCGGTTGCCGTAGACGACGATCAGCGACAGCACGAACGTGAGCGGCACGATCGTGAGCCACAGCGCGAAGATGTTCGGTGTCGCGAGGCCGGTCGCGAGCGCGGCAAGGAAGCCGATCACGCTGCACGCGAGCATTTCGTTGTGCTTGTACTTGAGCGGGCCCGGCATGTCGACCACGCACGCGCCGAGCGCGCCCGTCGAGATCGTGAAGCCGAGGTCCCGGTTGTGAAACACGATCAGGCACAACACGGCCGGCAGCGACACGCCGACCGCGATCCGCAGGCCGCCGAAAAAGTACTGGCTGTAGAAAAACTTTCTGATTTCGACCGAATAGCGCATCGATGAGCTGAATGACAGACGAAGACGCCGGGGCGGCGTATTGACTGGCGACGAGTCTATCGTATTTCGCGTTCCGCAAAACCTGGCTTTCCGGCCGAGGTTCGCGGCGGCGGCCCATTTGCTATCCTTGGTGATCCTGTTCGCCCGGCCCCGCCGGTGCAAGGTTCCGACGCCCGCTTCATGCTCCATCTCTTCTATTCGAACCGTCACGAAACGCTGGCCGACGCGCTGCTCGAGGATCTGGCCGCGTTCCCGGCCCGCAGCGGCCCGTGGGCGCCGCAACAGGTCATCGTGCCGAGCGCGGCGCTGCGCCGCCGCCTCGAGCTCGACATCGCCGCGCGCAACGGCGTGTGCGCGAACGTCGAGTTCACCTATCTCGCGCAATGGTTGTGGGCGCAGATCGGCCGCGTGATGGAGGTCCCCAAGCGTTCGCCGTTCGCGCCCGACCGCCTCGTGTGGCGCTGCTACCGGCTGTTCGCGCAGGCGGCAGGCGACGCGCCGTGGCTCGCGTCGCCGCGGCTGGCCGCGTATCTGTCGGCCTCCGACGACGCGATGCGCTACGAACTGGCCCATCGCGTCGCGGCCGTGCTCGATCACTACCTGACCTATCGCCCCGAATGGCTGGCCGCGTGGCAGGCCGGCGAATCGGTGCTCGCGGGCGACGGCGCACCGCGCGGGATCGGCGACGCCGCGCGCGACGACGAACGCTGGCAGGCCGCGCTGTGGCGCGCGCTACTCGCCGAGCTGAGCGACAGCGGCACGCCGCCGGCGCACCGCTTCCTCGTCGAGGCGCGCCATCTCGATGCCGATGCGCTCGCACGTGCCGACTGGCCCGAATCGGTCAGCGTGTTCGCGCTGCCGACGATGCCGCCGCTGCACGTCGCGCTGTTGCGCGAACTGTCGCGCTGGATCGACGTGCGCGTCTACGCGCTGAACCCGTGCCGCGAATTCTGGTTCGACATCGTGACCGCCGCGCACGCCGAGGCGCTCGATGCGGCCGGGCGGCGCGACTATCAGGAAGTCGGCCATCCGCTGCTCGCCGAATGGGGCAGGCAGACGCAGGCGCAATTGCACATGCTGCACGAACTGACGGAAAGCGCCGCGTCGGGCGATGCGTCGCGTTTTGTCGAGAATCCCGCGCCCACCTGGCTCGCGCGCGTGCAGAACGCGATCCTCGACCTGCAGCCGGAAGCCGAACTCGGCGACACGCCGATCGAGCGCGGAATCGAGGTGCATGTGTGCCACAGCCTCGCGCGCCAGCTCGAGGTGCTGCACGACCGGCTGCTCGCGTGGTTCGACGCCGATGCGAGCCTTCAGCCGTCCGACGTGCTCGTCGCGGTGGCCGATCTCGCCGCGGCCGGGCCGCTGATCGACGCGGTGTTCGGCACGGCCGGCGCCGGCGGCGCGCGCGTGCCTTACCGGATCACCGGCTTGCCGCCGTCGCAGGCGAACCCGGTCGCGCGCGTGCTGCTCGACTGGCTCGCGTTGCCGGAGCGGCAGGTCGGCGCGCCGGAGCTGGTCGAATGGCTGCGCGTGGACGCGGTGGCCGCGCGCTACGACATCGACGCGGCCGCGCTCGAAACGGTGCAGACCTGGCTCGCGGCCGCCGGCGCGCGGCGCGGTTTGTCGCCGCTCGCGAGCGACGACGCGGCCGTGCCCGCGCCGCGCCATACGTTCTCCGATGCGCTCGCGCGGCTCTTTCTCGGCTATGCGATGCCCGAAGGCGCGGCTCCGATCGGCGCGTGGCTACCCATCGAGGCGGCCACCGGCAGCGAGGCCGAACTGCTCGGCCGGCTCGCGCGCTTCACCGACGATCTCGACGGCTTTGCGCGGCGGCTCGCGGAGTCGCACACGCCGCGCGGCTGGAGCGAACTGTTTGCCGACACGCTCGCGCGCTTCTTCGATTCGGGCGCCGCGTATGCCGACGCGCTGGCCGGCGTGCGCGACGCGCTCGACGCGATGCTGGCCGCGATGACGGAGGGCGCACCCGACGAGGCGTTGCCGGCGGCCGTCGTCCGCGCGGGGCTCGCGGCGGCGCTCGACGATCCGGCCCGCGGCGGCGTGCCGTGGGGCGGCGTCACGTTCTCGTCGCTGACGAGCTTGCGCGGGCTGCCGTATCGCGTCGTGTGCCTGCTCGGGATGGACGACGGCGTGCTGCCGAGCCTCGCGCGCGCGGACGAATTCGACCTGATGGCCGTGCTGCCGAAGCTGGGCGACCGGCAGCGCCGCGACGACGAGCGCAATCTGTTTCTCGATTTGCTGCTGGCCGCACGCGACCGGTTGCTGATCGCTTATACGGGCCGCAGCATTCGCGACAATGCGCCGTTGCCGCCCGCGGCGCTCGTCGACGAACTGCTCGATCATCTGGCGATCGTCACGGCCGGGCCCGGCGCCGCACCGGACGCGGTCGACGCCGCGCGCCGCGCGTTCATCGTCGAGCATCCGCTGCAACCGTTCGCCGCCGCATATTTCCAGCCGGGCAGCGATCTCGTTTCGTACGACGCCGAGCGGGCGACGCTCGCGTCGCTGCTGGCTGCCGACGCGTCGCGCGACGGGCCGCGCGAGCAGCCGTTCTTCGCGCAGCCGCTGCCGGCCGAGCCGGTCGAGCCCGTCGCATTCAGCGAATTCGAACGCTTCTGGCGGCATCCGGCGCGTGCGTTGCTGCGCGGCCGGCTCGGCATCGTGCTGGCCGACGCGCAAGCCGAACTGCTCGATACCGAGCCGTTCGCACTGGACTTTGCCGGTAGCGACGCGCTGGCCGAGCGCGTGCTGCCGCTCCTGATCGAAGCGGGCGACGGCGGCGTGCACGATCACGCGTTGCGCATCGCGGACGCGAGCCCCGAGCTGCCCGGCGGCGCGACGGGCGCGGTGTGGCGCGACCAGGCGCTTGGTTCGATGACGCAGCTTGCGTCGAACGTACGCCGCGCGCTCGCCGATGGCATCGAGCGGCGGCCGTTCTCGCTCACCGTCGTGCCGAAGTGGCCCGACACCGAGCAGGCGCTGTTCGGCGCCGACGACGCGATGCTGTCGGCCGACGCGGTGAGTGCGCCGCTCGAGTTGCACGGCACGCTGAACCGGCTGACGCCGGCCGGGCAGGTCATCTATCGCTATGCGCGGCCGAGCGCGCGCGACTATCTGTCCGCGTGGCTCGCCCATCTCGTCTATTGCGCGGTCGAGCCCGGCGGCCCGCGCCGCACGCTGTGGTTCGGCAGCGGCGGTGCGTTCGAGCTGACGCCCGTCGCGGCGCCGCTCGAACGGCTCGCGCCGCTGGCCGCGCTGTTTCGTGCGGGGCGGCGCATGCCACTGCGGTTTTTCCCGCGCAGTGCATGGGCGAGGGTATCCGATGGCGAGGCGAAGGCCGCGAGCGTGTGGATCAACGAGCGGGTCGTGAGCGAAGCCGACGATCCGGCTATCGCGATCGCGTGGCGCGGTGCGCATCCGTCGCTCGACGAGCCGTTCGGCACGCTCGCGCGGCTCGTGTTCGAGCCGCTCGTCGAGCATCTGAAGGAGGTCGCATGAGCGCTATGTCGCAGCCGCAGCAGGCGCTCGAACTCGACGTGTTCGCGTGCCCGCTCGACGGCGTCAACCAGATCGAGGCGTCGGCCGGCACCGGCAAGACCTGGAACATTTGCGCGCTGTACGTGCGCCTGCTGCTCGAAAAGGATCTCGGCGCGGACGAAATCCTCGTCGTGACCTTCACGAAAGCGGCGACGGCCGAGCTGCACGAGCGGATTCGCGGCCGGCTCGCGCAGCTTGCGCATGCGCTCGACACGGGCGACGACGGCGGCGATCCGTTCATCGCGCGTCTGCTGGAGACCACGCTCGGCGAAGGCGGCGCGCTCGATCCCGAGACGGCCGTGAAGCGGATCCGCCGCGCGCTGCGCGCGTTCGACCAGGCCGCGATCCATACGATTCACGCGTTCTGCCAGCGCGCGCTGCAGGAAGCGCCGTTCGCGGCGGCGATGCCGTTCGCGTTCGACATGGAGGCCGACGATGCGTCGCTGCGTTTCGAACTCGCGGCGGATTTCTGGCGCACGCGCGTCGAACCGGCGGCCGCGCGCTGGCCGGGCTTCGCGACCTGGCTCGTCGAATCGGGCGCCGGCCCGGCCGCGCTCGATGCGCAGCTCGCGCGCCGGCTGAAGAAGCCGCTCGCCGCGCTGCGTTGGGACGGCGTGACCGAGCCGGACGAATCGGCCGAAGCGGCGGCGGCCGAATGTTTCGCCGAGGCGGCGCGGATGTGGGCCGCCGAGCGCGACGCGATCGATGCGCTACTGCGCGCCGCGCAGCCCGCGCTCAATCAGCGCTCGCACAAGCCGGACGCGGTTGCCGATGCGCTCGCCGCGTGGGCCGTGCATTTCGAGCAGGGCGACGCGACGGCCGCACTGCCGAAAGCCGCGTTGAAGCTTACGCAAACCGCGCTGACGAAGGCGACGAAAAAAGGCGGCGCGACGCCCGCACACGCGTTCTTCGAAGTGGCCGACGCGCTCGAAGCGGCGGTGGCCGCGGCCGAGGCCGCGCAGCGCGCGCGCTGGCTCGCGCTGATCGCCGAATGGCTCGACATGGCGCCGGGCGCGCTGGCCGAGCGCAAGCGCACGCGGCGCGTCGTGTCGTTCGACGATCTGCTCGCGAACTTGTATCACGCACTGCACGCGCATCCGTGGCTTGCCGAGACGCTGCGCGCACGTTATCCGGCCGCGTTGATCGACGAGTTCCAGGATACCGATCCGCTGCAGTTCGCGATCTTCGACCGGATCTTCGCGCCGGGCGGCCCGCTGTTCCTCGTCGGCGATCCGAAGCAGGCGATCTACAGTTTCCGCGCGGCCGATCTGCACACCTATCTCGCGGCGCGCGCACGGGCGAGCGCGTGCTACACGCTCGCGGTGAACCAGCGCTCGACGCCTGCGATCGTCGATGCGTGCAACCGCTTCTTCATGTCGAATCCGCGCGCATTCGTGCTCGACGGGCTCGACTATTACGCGGTGCGCGCCGGCACGCGCGTGCGTGCGCCGTTCGTCGACGAAACCGATCCGGGTCCAGCCGGCGATTTCCGCGTGTGGGCGCTGCCGGGCGGCGAGGGCACGCTGCTCAAGCGCGATGCGCAAGCGCAGGCCGCGCAAGCCTGCGCGGCCGAGATCGCGCGGCTGATGCGCGGCGCGCGTGACGGGCGCGTGCGGTTGGGCGACACGCCGTTGTCGCCGGGCGACATCGCGGTGCTCGTGCAGACGCACCGGCAGGGCAGCCTCGTGAAGCGCGTGCTCGCGACGTGGGGCATCGGCAGCGTCGAGCTGGCGCAGGCGTCGGTGTTCTCGACCGGCGACGCCGAGCAGCTCGAACGCGTGCTGGCGGCGATCGACGCGCCGGGCGACCTGCGGCGTCTGCGCGCGGCGCTCGCGTCCGACTGGTTCGGGCTCGATGCCGGCGCGCTGTGGCGCATGGAGCAGGGCGACGGCGATGCGCCACCCGGCGCAGCGGCGGCCGACAGTGCCGATGCGATGAGCTGGGTCGAGCGCTTCTCGCGGTATCGGCTGCTATGGCGCGAACGCGGCTTCGCGGTGATGTGGCGCACGTTCACGCGCGAGCTGCGGATCGCCGAACGGCTGATGGCCGGTGCGGACGGCGAGCGCCGCGTGACCGACATCAACCATCTGGCCGAGTTGACGCAGGCGCGTGCATCCGCGCAGCCGGGCATCGCGCCGACGCTGCGCTGGCTTGCCGCGCAGCGGCTCGACGGCGGCGGCGAGGAAGCGCAGCTGCGGCTCGAGTCCGACCGCAACCTCGTGCAGATCGTCACGGTGCACAAGTCGAAGGGGCTCGAATACGCGATCGTGTTCTGTCCGTTCCTGAACGACGGCGGGCTGCGCGAGCCGCCGTCGTCCGCGCTGCCCGATGCGCGCGAGTATCACGACGACGCGGGCGATGCGGTGCTGCATTACGGATGCGACGACGAAGCGGCCGCGCACGCGGCGCGGCAGGTGTTGCGCGAGCAGGCCGCGGAGCGCGCGCGGCTCGTCTACGTGGCGCTCACGCGCGCGGTCTATCGCTGCTATGTCGTGGCCGGCCCCTACCTGTCGTCGCGCTCGACGCGCGAAGCGCGGCGCAGCGTGCTCAACTGGCTCGTCGCGGGCGCCGGCCATGCGTTCGATGCGTGGCTCGACGAGCCACCCGACGAAGCCGCGCTCGATGCGGCGTGGCGCGCGCTTGCGGGCGGCCCCGTGAGCGTTTCGCCGCTGCCGGTGCCTGCACGCCGCGAGCGTCTCGCGGCCGGGCACGACGCGTCGCAGACGCTCGCGGCGCGCCATGCGACGCGCGTGCTGCGCGATGCGTGGCGGATGGCGAGCTTCAGCTCGCTGACCGCATCGATGGCGCGCGAGGAGGCGGGCGTCGCGGCCGTGCCCGACGACGAACTGCGGCCCGATCACGATGCGCTCGCCGCGGTGACGCCGGACGGCGAACTGATGCTGGCCGATACGGTTGCGGCCGATCCGCCGGACGACGACATCCTCGCGTTCCCGCGCGGCGCGGCGGCCGGCGAATGCCTGCACCGCCTGTTCGAGCTCAGCCGGTTCGCGGCGCCCGAATCGTGGCACGCGGCCGCGCTCGGCGCGCTGCACGACCGGCCGGTCGAGGCCGAACCTGAGCTTGCGACGCGCCTGCCGGCGATGATGGTGCGGCTCGTCGACGACGTCGTGCACACCGAGCTCGTGCCGGGCATGCGGCTCGCCGATCTCGATCCGGCGAGGCGGCTCGACGAAATGGGCTTCCTGTTCCCGGCGCCGTCGCTCGACCTGATGGCGCTGCGCCGGCTGCTGGTCGCGCACGGCTATCCGGACGTTGCACTGGAGGCGGGTACGCTCGCCGGTTTCATCAAGGGTTTCATCGACATGATCGTCGAACACGACGGCCGTTACTGGATCGTCGACTGGAAGTCGAACCATCTCGGCACGACGCCGGATGCCTATGGCCCGCGTGCGCTCGACGTCGCGATGGCCGACCACGCGTATCACCTGCAGGCGCTGCTCTATACGGTCGCGCTGCATCGCTATCTGCGCGGCCGGCTGCCCGATTACGACTACGACACGCACATCGCGGGCTACCTGTACCTGTTCGTGCGCGGGGTGCGGCCCGGCTGGCGCAGTGGCGGCGAGCCGGCCGGCGTGCATGCGCGGCGGCCCGCCCGCGCGCTCGTCGATGCACTCGACCGGATGATGGAAGGGGGCCGCGCATGACCGCGTCCGACGACATGCTCGAATTCACCGGCGGTCTCGTCGCGCGGCTGCCCGAGCCGGCCGATTTCGGCATCGCGCTCGCGGAAGGCTTCGCGCGTCGCATCGGCGACCTCGCGCGGCGCGCGGGTGCGCCGTCCGCGTCGACGCGCTGGGCGGCGCGCGCCGCATTCGCGACGAGCCGCGCGACCGCCGGCGGCCACGTGTGCGTCGCGTTGGCCGCGCTTGCGCAGCGTTACGAAGCGCCGCTCGACGAGGTGCGCAGCGCGCTCGCCGCGAGCGGCGTGGTCGCATTCGGCACGCTTGCACGCGGCGACGAGCGGCCGCTGATCGTCGACCGGCTCGATCACCTGTACCTGTCGCGCTATTTCGATTACGAACGGCGGCTCGCCGATGCGCTCGTCGCGCAGGCCGGTATCGCCGCGCCGGAGGAAGGCCTGTCGCCCGAGCGCCTGCGCGACAGTCTTGTCCGTTACTTCGGGCCGGCTACCGGCGAAGTGGACTGGCAGCGCGTGGCGGCGATCGTCGCGCTGACGGGCCGCGTGACGATCGTCAGCGGCGGGCCGGGCACGGGCAAGACGACGACCGTCGTCGGCGTGCTGGCGTGTCTGCTCGACGCGCACCCGGGGCTGCGCATCGCGCTGGCCGCACCGACCGGCAAGGCCGCGCAGCGGATGCAGGAGGCGCTGCACGCGCGGGCAGGCGATCTGCCGCCCGAGCTCGCGGCGCGCTTGCCCGATACGTCGTATACGCTGCATCGGCTGCTGGGCGGCGGCGGGGCGGCCGGCTTTCGGCATCATCGCGACAATCCGCTGCCGTACGACCTGATCGTCGTCGACGAGGCGTCGATGATCGACGTCGCGCTCGCCGCGCATCTGCTCGACGCGCTCGCGCCGGGCGCGCGGCTCGTGTTGCTGGGCGACAAGGATCAACTGGCCGCGGTCGAGGCCGGCGCCGTATTCGCGGAGCTGAGCGCGCGGCCGGCGTTCACCGCCGCGGCGCGCACGCGTATCGCGCAGGCGCTGGGTGTCGACGAGGCGGCGTTCGTCGCGGCGTTGCCGGTGCCGGACGAAGCCGCACCGCCGGCAGCGATTCCGGCCGCGCATCCGGTTCCTGCTTCCGCACGGGCTGCGGCGTCGCCATCGGCGTCTGCTCCGGTGTCGCGCAAAGCGGCGCCTCGGCCGAAAGTCGATGCGCGGCAGGCGTCGCTGTTCGACGACGAACCGCAGGACGACGAAGTGTCGCCGGCCGGCATCGACATCGCGTCGCCGCCGCCCAACGGGTCGGGGCCGACCGATGCCGGCGCACCGGGCGGCAATGCGCCCGCCTGGATCGAGGCCGACGAACTCGCATGGCTCGACGCCGTCGAGTTGCCGCCGTTCGACGCAGGCGACGCGGCGCTTGTATCGGCGCCGTCGGCCGCGTCGCCATTGGCCGGCGAAGCCGCTGCCGCCTGCGCCGGCACACCCGCGCCCGCGCCGGCGCAGGCACCGCTTGCGGACTGTGTCGTGTGGCTCGAACGCAATTACCGTTTCGGTCTCGATTCGCCGATCGGGCGGCTGTCGCTCGCGATCCGCCGCGGCGACGTGCAGGCGGCGCTCGAGGCGCTGCCCGCCGACGACTCGGCGGCCGCGTCGTTTCACGACGATGCGGGCGACACGCTGGCGTCGTCGACGGTCGAGCGGCTCGCACGGCGCTTCGGCGCCTATCTCGACGCATTGCGCGACGCGCTGGCCGCGCCGGCGCCCGATCCGCTGCCGTTGTTCGACGCGCTCAACCGGTTCCGGATCCTGTGCGCGACCCGCAGCGGTTCGCGCGGCGCGGAACACGTCAATGCGCTGGTGGCCGCGCATGTGCGGCATGCGGCGCGCGTGCCGCTCGCGGTCGGCGCGCACTGGTTCACCGGGCGGCCGATCATGGTCACGCGCAACGACTATGCGCTGGGGCTGTTCAACGGCGACATCGGCATTGCGCTGCCCGACGCGCAAGGCGTGCTGCGCGTGTGGTTCCGGCGCGCGGACGGCACCGCGCGTGCGGTGTCGCCGGCTGCGCTGCCGCCGCACGAAACGGCGTTCGCACTGACGGTGCACAAGTCGCAGGGCTCGGAATTCGACGAAGCGGCGCTCGTGCTGCCCGCGTCGTTCGGCCGGGTGCTGACGCGCGAGCTCGTTTATACGGCCGTCACGCGCGCGCGCACGCGCGTGCAGGTGATCGGGCCGCGGCGCGTGCTGGCGCAGGCGGTCGCGACGCGCACGCAGCGCGATTCGGGGCTCGCGGCCCGCGTCGACGAGGCGCTCGCGCGGCGCCGCATGGAGGCTTCGCGATGATGATCCGTTACATGCTCGATCCGGCCGAGGTCGAATGGACGGCCGTGCGCGCGCAGGGCGCGGGCGGGCAGAACGTGAACAAGGTGTCGAGCGCGATTCATCTGCGCTTCGACATTCGCGCGTCGTCGCTGCCGCCGGTCCTCAAGGAGCGGCTTCTCGCGCTGTCCGACCAGCGCATCACGCGCGACGGTATCGTCGTGATCAAGTCGCAGGAATATCGGACGCAGGAGAAGAATCGCGAGGCCGCGCTCGCTCGGCTCGATGCGCTGATCGGCAGCGTCGCGTACACGCCGCGCGCCCGGGTCGCCACGCGGCCTACGCGCGCGTCGAAGGAGCGGCGGCTCGAGCACAAGTCGCGCCGCAGCGTGGTGAAGTCGGGGCGCGGAAAGGTGGTCGACTGATGAATGAAGGCGGCGCCCGTCGCACGCGATCGTCTGCCGTGCGCGCTGGCTACCGCATCACGGTCCCCGCGCTGTCGAGCACGAAGTCGACGCAGAACACGACGATCCGGCTCTGCGCGCGGATCGCGACGGCGGCCGTGTAGCAGTCGCGGCCCTCGGTCAGCGAGAAGTGCGGGCCCATCAGCGCGACGCGCCCTGGGGCGGCGATCGCGCGCTGGAAATACGGGCGCCGCGACCAGTTGCTGTGGGTCTCAGGGAATAGCGGCGCGAGACGGGTCACGCTTGCCTGGCTGTCGTCGGGCGGTGCGCCGATCGACGGCAGGAACTGTTCGCCGGTCTCGTCCGTGACGAACACGCGACGCGCGGCCGGCACCGTGAACACGCGTTGCGCGGCGTCCTGCAGGTTGCCGCTCGCCGAAAACGCGGCCGCGCCGCCGAGCACGAGCCGTTCGATCGCGTCGAAGCCCGGCTGCTCGGCGGCCACCGGTGTGTGTCGGCGGGCGATGAAGCGCCGCCACGCGGCGTCGAGCATCGCGGGCGCCGCCGCGCTCGCGTGCGCGATCGATGCGTCGGGCTGGCCGAACTGGAAACCCTGCACGAAATCGATGTCGGCTTCCATCAGCGCCTGCAGCGCGTCGTCGCTTTCGACGCCTTCGGCCAGCACCATCGCGCCGGCCTGGTGCAGCATCGACACGAGGTGATGCATGATGCGGCGATCGTCGGCCGAGCCGGTCGAACGCTCGACGAGCGAGCGGTCGAGCTTCACGATGTCGGGACGTGCCCGCCACACGCGGTCGAAGTTCGAGAAGCCGGTGCCGAAATCGTCGATCGCGATCAGGAAATCGCGATGCTGGATCATGTCGATCGTGCGGGCGAGCGCGGCTTCGTCGCGCGCCGGCTGCTCGACCACTTCCAGCACGATGCGGTTCGGCGGCAGTGCGAAATGCCGGCACAGCGACTCGACGAACTCGCGCTGCACGAGGCCGGTGTCGAGCACGCGCGGCGTCACGTTCAGGAACAGCCAGCCGTCGCCGATGCCTTGCGTGACGAAATTGGCGGTGTGCAGGCAGCGCGCGAGCCGGTCGAGCAGCAGCGCGTCGGCGTCGCCGCGCGTCTTGTCGAACAGGGCGGTGGGCGACGCCAGCGCACCGTTTCCGTCGACGACGCGCAGCAGCGCCTCGTAGCCGACGACGCGCTTGTGCGTGATCGACAGCACGGGCTGGAACACGCTGCGCAATGTCGTGGTGCGATAGGTGGCGAGCCAGCCGTGGGGTGTCGGCGTGAGGCGTTCGAGCAGGGCGTCGAGCGACAGGTTGCGAGCGGGCTTCATGTCAACGGTGCCCGGCAGCGGGCGGCGGGGCGCCGACGCCCCGCCACGCCGATGCAGCCGCATGCGCAGGCGGGCGCGAAAGAACGTGGGGCATCGAGACGCCTTCTGCGGATAAGTTTTCCGAGTGTAACGGGATTGCCTCGGCGCGCGTATCAGGGTAACTCCAGACGCAAACGGTACACAGCGATTCCGGCCCGTCCGCGGCGGCAGGGCGACGGGCGCCGCGTGCATGCATACGGTGCATGACCGTCGCGAAACGAAGTGCGTGACGGCGACAGATAACCATTCCGCATCAGCGCGGCGTCATGACCGTGCGTTGCTGCCGCCCGATGCGCGGGCCGATACGGGAAATTCCGGCGGCCGGCGGCCGCCGTCGGACGAATGAAACGAATACCCTCGCGCCGCGCTGCGCCGCGCTGCGCCGCGCCGCGCCGCGATCTGCCGCGCGACGGGCGGCGGTTCGTGCGCGCCCGGCGCGCCGATCGTCAGGCCGCCTCGCCGCCGCGCGGTCGGACGCCGGGAATCCGCTTGATCACGCCGGTTGCGAGCGCGGTGCCGACGAGCACGATCGCGCAGCCTTCGATCATCACGGCCGACACGTGTTCGCCGAGGAACAGCGCGCCCCACAGCAGCCCGAACACGGGGATCACGAACGTCACGGTAATCGCGCGGGCGGGCCCGACGTGCGCGATCAGATAGAAGAAGATGAAATACGCGATGCCGGTGCATGCGACGCCGAGCGCGAGCACCGCGCCCCATGCGTGCACGCCGACCGGCGCGGCCGGCCACGTCGCGATCGCGAACGGCAGCAGCAGCACGGTCGAGCCGATCATGCTGCCGGCTGCGTTGACGAGCGGATCGACGCCGCTGAGCTTGCGCTTCGTATAGTTGGCCGCGATGCCGTACAGCAGCGTCGCGCCGAGGGCGGCCGCCGCGGCGAGCGCGGTCGCGCTGGCGCCCGTGTCGCCGTGCGCGTTCGCGACCTGGTTCCACACGAGCGTGAGCACGCCGGCAAACCCGATGACGAGGCCGAACGCGCGCGGCAGCGACAGCTTGTCCTTCAGCCACAGGTAAGCGACGAGCGCGCCCCACAGCGGCGTCGTCGCGTTGATCACCGACGTCACGCCGGCCGACAGCGTCAGCTCGGCGAACGCGAACAGGCAGAACGGGATGCCCGAATTCAGCGCGCCGACGACGAACAGCGGCCACGCGTGACGGCGCAGCCGGGCGCCGAGATCGGCGGGTTTGAAGCGCGTCAGCGCGAAGCCCGCGAGAAACAGCGCGCCGATGCCCACGCGCAGCGCCATCAGCGGGGCGACGCCGAAATCGACCACGCCGACGCGGATGAACAGGAAGGATGCGCCCCACAGGGCAGCGAGTACGGTCAGCAGGAAAGCGTTTTTGGGTGACATCGATCGGCGAGGGTGGGGACGGGATGCGAGGAATCTTACACCGCGTTACCACCCCGTCGTTTCATGATCGGATGAAACGACAAGAAACGGCGATTCCGGCCGTTTGCCGCCGGGCGGCGGCCGGACGAGCGCGTGCGGCGCGGCCGGTCGGATCAGTGATGACGCCAGCCGCCGCGTCCGCCGAAGCCGAAATTGAGCGACACCGCCGGGCCCCAATAACCGCCCCATGCCGGCGCATACGCAGGCGCCGGATAGTAATAGGTGGGAGCGGGATCGACATACACGGGCGCGGGCTGTACCGGCACCGGCGCAGCCGCGTAGTAGCCGTACGGGTAGTAGCAGCCGGCAAGGGTCGTGCAGGCAAGCGCCGCGGCGACGAAGGTCCTGTTCATGATGTGTCTCCGGCGGAGCCGGCTATCGGCAGATGCTTCAAGCTTAGGCCGAGTCCCGATGACACGGTATGAAAAACGGTAACCGATCATTTCCGGGCGCTCCGGGCGCAGCGGCCGCGCCGGTTGCGGCACCACAGACGAAAACGGCGCTTCCGCACCGCGGAAACGCCGTTGGACCGTTCGGTCCGCAGTTGGGCGACGACGCCCAACCGGCCGATGTCGGCTGGCTTACTTGCCGACCTGGTTACCGATGATGCCGCCGGCCGCCGCGCCGCCCAGCGTCGACAGCGCATTGCCGCCGATCGCCGCGCCGGCGACGCCGCCGACACCCGCACCGATTGCCGTATCGCGCTGGCGTCGCGACATCGAATCGCAAGCCGACAGGCTGGCCACTGTCGCGACGAGGAGAGCGCATACCCCAAAACGCCGAATCGAGTTCATGATCGTTGTCCTTGTGGTAGTGAACGGAAGGCGCGCGACCGGCTGGCGGCCACGCATGCAATCAATCTACGCGCGGCCCCGCGCTGCTGCTGTAAGGACTTGTTAAGGCTCGCGCGGTTTCGTAATCAATTGTTTCGCATGCGCCGGCAGGCACGCGGCATGCGCAAAAAAGCCCGCTCGAAAGCGAGCTGCGTGCATCGCGAGGCGAGCCGGCGCGGCCCGCTGCGTGTGCTTACTGACGGTGGTAGATCTCGGCGCCGGTCTTCACGAACTCGACCGCCTTGACCTCCATCCCTTTCTTCAGCGCCTCGGTTTCCGACACGCCCTGCTGCGCGGCGAACTCGCGCACGTCTTGCGTGATCTTCATCGAGCAGAAATGCGGGCCGCACATCGAGCAGAAGTGCGCGACCTTCGCCGAATCCTTCGGCAGCGTCTCGTCGTGGAATTCGCGCGCCTTGTCCGGATCGAGGCCGATGTTGAACTGATCCTCCCAGCGGAACTCGAAGCGCGCCTTCGACAGCGCGTTGTCGCGCACCTGTGCGCCCGGGTGACCCTTGGCGAGGTCGGCGGCGTGCGCGGCGAGCTTGTACGTGATGATCCCTTCCTTCACGTCGTCCTTGTTCGGCAAGCCGAGGTGTTCCTTCGGCGTCACGTAGCACAGCATCGCGGTGCCGAACCAGCCGATCATCGCGGCGCCGATGCCCGACGTGATGTGGTCGTAGCCCGGTGCGATGTCGGTGGTCAGCGGCCCGAGCGTGTAGAACGGCGCTTCCTTGCACCAGTCGAGCTGGAGATCCATGTTCTCCTTGATCAACTGCATCGGCACGTGGCCGGGGCCTTCGATCATCACCTGGACGTCGTGCTTCCATGCGATCTGCGTGAGTTCGCCGAGCGTCTTCAGTTCGCCGAGCTGCGCTTCGTCGTTCGCGTCGTAGATCGAGCCGGGACGCAGGCCGTCGCCGAGCGAGAAGCTCACGTCGTACGCCTTCATGATCTCGCAGATCTCTTCGAAGTGTTCGTACAGGAAGCTTTCCTTGTGATGCGCGAGGCACCACTTCGCCATGATCGAGCCGCCGCGCGACACGATGCCCGTCATCCGGTTCGCGGTGAGCGGCACGTACTGCAGGCGCACGCCCGCGTGGATCGTGAAGTAATCGACGCCTTGCTCGGCCTGCTCGATCAGCGTGTCGCGGAAGATTTCCCAGGTCAGGTCCTCGGCCTTGCCGTTGACCTTTTCGAGCGCCTGGTAGATCGGCACCGTGCCGATCGGCACCGGGCTGTTGCGGATGATCCACTCGCGGGTTTCATGGATGTGCTTGCCGGTCGACAGGTCCATCACCGTGTCGCCGCCCCAGCGGATCGCCCACGTCATCTTGTCGACTTCCTCGCCGATCGACGACGTGACGGCCGAGTTGCCGATGTTCGCGTTGATCTTCACGAGGAAGTTGCGGCCGATGATCATCGGCTCGGATTCCGGGTGATTGATGTTGGCGGGGATGATCGCGCGGCCGCGGGCGACTTCGTCGCGCACGAATTCCGGCGTGATCTCCGCCAGCGCATTCGCGCCGAAGGCCGCGGCGCCGAACGCCTGGCCCGGGTGCTGGCGGCCCATCATCGCGGCGAGCTTCGCGCCGTTCGGGCCGCTCGACTTCAGGCTCTCGATGTACTCGGCGCGGCGCTGGTTCTCGCGAATCGCGATGTATTCCATTTCCGGCGTGATGATGCCCTGACGCGCGTAGTGCATCTGCGTGACGTTCTTGCCGGCCTGCGCGCGGCGCGGATTGCGGTGCAGGCCGGGGAAACGCAGCTCGGCCGTGGCCGGGTCGGCCGCGCGCTCGAGGCCGTACCGGCTCGACAGGCCGGGGAGCACTTCGGTGTCGCCGCGCGCTTCGATCCAGCGCTGGCGCAGCGCGGGCAGGCCCGCGCGGATGTCGATCTTCGCGTCCGGATCGGTATAGGGGCCCGACGTGTCGTACACGTAGATCGGCGGATTCTTCTCGCCGCCGAAGCCGGTCGGGGTGTCGGCCTGCGTGATTTCACGCATCGGCACGCGGATGTCGGGCTGCGAGCCGGTTACATAGACCTTTCGCGAATTGGGCAGCGGCGCGACGGCGGCGGCGTCGACGTGGGCGTCGGCAGACAGAAACTTCGGGTTGGCGTTCATGCAATCTCCTGTGCGGGCGCCGGACAGGCGCTTCGGCGCTTGCCCGGAGCCCTTGACGAATGTGGGGCTCGAGCTAAGCAGGAGACGAGGCTTGGTGAGGCGGCGGATTTCGTCAGAAGGATGGCGGCGAAATCCGTACGCTTCCCTGCGCTGGCATTATCCAGATCAGGTTCAAAGGGTATTTCTCACCCGCAATGCCGGTTGTTTGACCGAACGCATTGCAGGACCCCCGCGTTAGCAAGGGCACACGATACACCGGCTTGGCGGTGGTTTCAACCGGGTGCGAAGCCGATGCCGGCGGGCGGCGGGCCGTTCGCGGCCGGCGGACGGGGCAGGGTGCGCCGCAGCAATCCCGACTGCCGAACGGCGTCCCGGCCGGGCCGGATCGCGCCAGGCGGTGCGGCATTCGCGTCTTCATTTTCAGCGCCTAGAATTTTTTTTGGCATCGCTGTCATTTCCGGCGGCGTGCTCCGTCTATTCGGCTCCTAAACCCATGTAGTGGAGAGATGTCATGAAAAACGTATTCCTCGCCGCCTGTGTCGCCGCACTTGCCACGATCGCGACGGGCGCCCATGCGCAGAACGATGCGATGTCGAAGGACGGCATGTCGATGTCGAAGGACGCGATGGGCCACGACGCGATGGCCAAGGACGATGCGATGGCCAAGGACGGCGCGATGAAGAAGGACGGCATGAAGAAGCATGCGATGAAGAAGGATGCGATGGGCCACGACGCGATGAAGAAGGGCGACGCGATGAAAAAGGACGCCATGAGCCCGTCGAACTGACGAATGCGGACGGGGCGCGGCCGGCCGCTCGTCGGCGCGCGTCGCATCCCGTCGCATCATCCCCGGAGTCATCATCATGCAAACGGTTCCTGTCACCGACCGCACGAGCGCGCCGCCGCCCGCGCCGACGATCCATCCGCGGTGGGTGCGCGCGAGCCACTGGTTCAACGCGCTCGCGGCGATCCTGATGGCGTTGTCCGGCTGGCGCATCTACGACGCGTCGCCGATCTATCCGTCGTTCACGTTCGCGCACGGCATCACGCTCGGCGGCTGGCTCGGCGGCGCGCTGCAATGGCATTTCGCGGCGATGTGGCTGCTGGTCGGCAACGGCCTGTTCTATCTCGCGATGTCGATCGCGACGGGGCGCTTCGCGCGCAAGCTGCTGCCCGTGACGCCCGCGTCGGTGTGGCGCGACGTGCGCGCCGCGCTCGGCGGCCGGCTGTCGCACGACGACCTGAGCGTCTACAACGCGGTGCAGCGTGCCGCATACCTGACCGCGATCGTCGATCTCGTCTTATTGGTGCTGTCCGGGCTCACGATCTGGAAATCGGTGCAATTCCCGCTGCTGCGTGAACTGTTCGGCGGCTACGACAACGCCCGCATCGTGCACTTCTGGGCGATGGCGCTGCTGGTCGCATTCGTTGCCGTCCACGTCGCGATGGCGTTGCTGGTGCCGCGCTCGCTGCTCGCGATGCTGCGTGGCCGCTGACCCGCTTCGCGGGCGAAGGAAATCATCATGTCGGAATCCGAAAAAAACCGCGGCGAGCCGCGCTGGACGCTGGACCGGAAGTCGCTCGAGCTCGACGTGCGCCGCGAACTCGAGATGCCGTCGCGACGGCTGTTCAACCGGCGCGTGCTGACGCTCGGCGGCTTGGCGATGCTGACCGGCTGCACGCTGCAGGACGACGCGTCGGTCAACACGTTCCTCGAGAAAGTGTCGCGCATGAACGATCGCGTGCAGGCGTGGCTGTTCAACCCGAACCAGCTCGCGCCGACCTACACCGAAGCCGACATCACGCGGCCGTTTCCGTTCAACGCGTACTACGGGATCGACGAAGTGCGGCACGTCGACGAGTCGACCTACCGCCTCGTGCTGTCCGGCCGTGTCACGGGCAAGCGCGTGTGGACGCTCGACGAGCTTCGCGCGCTGCCGCACGCGGAACAGATCACGCGGCATATCTGCGTGGAAGGGTGGAGTGCGATCGGCCGCTGGGGCGGCACGCCGTTCGGCGCATTCCTCGCGCGCGCCGGCGCCGACACACAGGCGAAATACGTCGGCTTCAAGTGCGCGGACGATTACTACGAAAGCATCGACATGCCGACCGCGCTGCATCCGCAGACGCTGCTCGCACTCGAGTACGACGGCCGCCAGTTGCCGCCCGAGTACGGCTTCCCGATGAAGCTGCGGATGCCGACCAAGCTTGGCTACAAGAACCCGAAGCACATCATGGAAATCTTCGTGACCGATACGTTCCCGGGCGGCTATTGGGTCGATCAGGGCTACAACTGGTTCGGCGGATCGTGAGCGATGCGCGCGGCGTGCGCCCGCGTCACGCGGATTCGCGCACCTGCAGATCGACGCGCAGGCCGACTGCCGCGGCCATGTTCACGAGCGCGTCGAGCCCGAACAGGTTGATCTTGCCGCGCAGCAGGTCGGACACGCGCGGCTGCGTGACGCCCAGCTGCTTCGCGGCTTCGGCCTGACTCAGTTCGAGCCGCGCGATGCGCTGCTTGAGCGCGATCATCAATTCGGAGCGCAGCTTCATGTTCGCGGCCTCCGCCGGCTCGCTTTCGATTGCGTCCCAGACGTTCGCGTAACGTTCATTGGTCATCGTTTCAACTCCATCATCAGCGACCGGTAGCGGCGGGCGGCGAGGTCGATATCGGTCTTGTTCGTGCGCGACGATTGCTTGCGGAAGCAGTGCAGCACATAGACGGCTTCGGCGAACGTCGCGACGTAGACGATCCGGAATGCGCCGCTCGCATCGCGCAGGCGAATTTCCCGCACGCCGATGCCGATGGTGCGCATCGGTTTCCAGTCGTCGGGCGCGAGGCCGCGCTGTATCTGGTCGATCTGGTGGCCGGCTTCGCGCCGTGCGGGTAGCGGAAAGCCGCGTAGATCGGCCAGCGCGGTGCCGACGAAAACGACCGGCTTCGGTGGCAGTATATCTGAGTTATACAAAATTTTGTATGGGCGATATGAGTGTCGGAAAACGGCTGCACACGGCGGCGCGCGGGCATGCCGTCCGTCACGATAGCCGCGACGCGAAGCGCCGGCGCACCTGACTGGTCGTCCGGCCGATGCTGGATCGACGGCTGCGAATGGCGACGCAGGGCGGCTCGTCGACACGCCGGCCATTCGCGCATCGCGTGTCCGGCCCCGCATTTCGCCCGTCCTGCGCACGAAAAAATGTCGCGCCGAAACATCAGTCGATATCTTTCAGACAGGTCCGACGATGCTTTCGAATCCTTGATGCCATAATGCCGAGCGTGTGCAACCGCGCGGTTGCACACGTTTTTTTGCCCCGTTTTTGCCCTTTTGCCGCCGCTTGCCGGTTCTTTTTCGTCGCCGTTCGCACTGTCATGTCGTTCCGCACGTTCGCTCTGCCTTCCCGGTCCCGCGTGGACCGTTTGCCGGCATCGCCGGCGTCTTTCAGCGGGGCACGCGGCGTGACGCGCGGGCGGGCTGCACGATGACGCCGCTCGACCGCCTCCTCGATTTCCTCGCCCGCCTTTCGTTCCGGATCCGCCTGCCGCAAAGCCGCGGCGGCCGCGTGGCGCTCGCGCTCGTCTTCATCTATTTCGTCTGGGGTTCGACCTACAGCGGGCTGCATTTCGCGCTGCAGTCGTTCCCGCCGCTGCTGCTGTCGGGGCTGCGCAACCTGCTCGGCGGGATCGGCCTGTTCATCTTCGCGCTGCGGCGCAAGCCCGAGTGGCCGACGCTGCTGGAAATCCGCAACTCGGCGATCGTCGGCACGATGCTCGTCGCGTTGTCGTCCGGCACGATCGCGCTCGGCATGCGCACGGTCAGCAGCGGTTCGGCCGCGGTGATGGTGGCCACGGTGCCGCTGTTCGCGACCGTGATCGCGGCGGTCGCCGGGCGGCCGGTGACGAAGGGCGAATGGGCAGCCGTCGCGCTCGGGATGGTCGGTATCGTCGTGCTGAATTCGGGCGGCTCGGCCGCCTCGAACTCGGCGCTCGGCACGATCTGCGTGCTGGCCGGCGCGCTGTTCTGGGCGGGCGGCGCGCATCTCGCGACGCGGCTCAAGCTGCCGTCCGACCTGTTCCTGTCGACGTCGCTGCAGATCGGCCTCGGCGGCCTGATGTCGACGATCGTCGCGTGGCTGCTCGGCGAACGCGTCGAACAGCTGGCCGTCGGGCCCGTGTTCGCGTTCGTGTACCTGATGGTGTTCTGCACGATGGCCGCGTACGTCGCGTACGGCTACCTGATTCGCCACACGAGCCCGATCATCGCGAGCAGCTGCATGTACGTAAACCCGATCGTCGCGGTCGCGCTCGGCGCGCTGCTGCTGGGCGAACCGGTGACGATGGCGACCGTGGTCGCGACCGTCGCGATTCTCGGCAGCGTCGGGTTGTCGTTCGTGTTCGATCCGGCGCGCCGGCCCGCGGCCGCCACCGCGGCTGCCAGTGCGCCGGTCGTGGCGGCCGAGCAGGCGGTGACGGCGGACGCTTCGCCTGTCGCCGAGCCGATCGCCACGCCGGATGCGGCGCCCATCCTCGCGCCTTCGGCCGTCCCGCTCGCGGTGCCGACGCCCGCGGCGGTGATGGATCCCGCCGCGGTGATCGACCCGGCCCCGGCGTTCGCGCCGCCGCCCGCCGCCGCCGAGCCGGTCGTCTCGCGCACCGACGCGTGATGCCGCGGCAGCAGCCGGCCGCGTTCAGCCGCGCCGGCCGCCGCGGTGGTGGGACCAGCCGGCGAGCGCGGTAAACAACAGCCCGGCCGCGCACATGCCGGTCCAGCCGAATGCGCGCCATGCGGCGACGCCGGCCGACGAGCCGAGCGCGCCGCCGATGAAATAGCACACCATGTACACCGTGTTCACGCGGCTGCGCGCCTCCGGCTTCAGCGCATAGATGCGCGACTGGTTCGAGATCTGCGCGGCCTGCACGCCCACGTCGAGCACGATCACGCCGATCACGAGCCCGACGAGGCTCGAACCCGACAGCGCGAAGATCACGAACGACAGCGCGAGCAGCGCGATCGCGAGCGAGATGACCGCGCGCGGGCCGCGCGTGTCCGCGGAGCGGCCCGCATACGGTGCGGCGAGCGCGCCGGCGGCCCCGACGATCCCGAACAGGCCGGCTGCCTGCGGGCCGAGATGGAACGGCGCGCCGGCGAGCAGCAGCGTGAGCACCGGCCAGAATGCGCTGAACGCGGCGAACAGCGCGGCGCCCGTCAGCGATGCCTCGCGCAGCCCGCGCAGTTCGGCGGCCAGATGCCACATGGAGCCAAGCAGCTTGCCGTACGACAGCGTCGACGTCGGCGAGCTGCGCGGCAGCCGCAGCACGATCACGACGGCGAGCGCGACGAGCGCCGCGACCGAGGCGGCGAACACCGCGCGCCAGCCGAAATACTCGGCGACGAAGCCGGCGGCGGTACGCGCGAGCAGGATGCCGAGCAGCAGGCCGCTCATCACGGTGCCGACCGCGTGGCCGCGTTCGGCCGGCGGCGCGATTTCGGCGGCGAACGGCACGGCCTGCTGCGCGATGGTCGCGAGGATGCCGATCGCGAGGCTCGCGGCCACGAGTACGACGAGCGACGGCGCGGCGGCCGCCGCGATCAGCGCGATCGACAGCCCGGCGATCTGCAGCAGGATCAATCCGCGGCGATCGAAGCGGTCGCCGAGCGGCGCGAGCAGGAACATGCCGGCCGCATAGCCGAGCTGCGTCGCGGTCGGTACCGCGCCGATCCATGACGCGCCGTCCGGAAACGACGAGCGGAAGCTGTCGAGCAGCGGCTGGTTGTAGTAGATGTTCGCGACCGATACGCCCGCGATCGTCGCGAGCAGCAACAGCAGGCTGCGCGAATAGTGGGGCGAGGGGGCGTCGGTCGGACGGTCGGTGGAGGCGGTGGACATGGCGGCGGCAACGGAGTGGGCGGCGCGGCAGGCGGCGCACGCGTCGGGTGCGCAGTCAGGCCGGGCGCCGGTCGAGGCTGCCGATCATACCGGAGCGACGCGAATCTTGCCGGCGGCATAACCGGCATAACCGGCATAACCGGCATAACCGGCCGGCCGCCGCCCGTCGCGGCACGCGCTTCGCGTCGTCAGTCGACCAGCTCGCCCGTCGGCTCGTAGAACGGATACGGTCCGGCGCCTTCGTCCACATAGACGTGATGCGACATCATCCCCGTATCGGGCGCATGACGATGGACCGCGAACGCCGGCGGTTCGAGCCGGAACGCGGACGGCCCATCGACTCGCAAGTCGAACGCGACCTGGTGCGCGGGCGACGGCACCGCGCACGCGAGCGTACCGCCGAAGCGCGTGAACATCGTGCGGTGCACGTGACCGCACAGCACGCGCTCGACGTTCGGATAGCCGCGCAGCAGCGCATCGAGTTTCGCGGCGGCGGCGGGCGCGAGACGCAGCTTGTCCATGTGCCCGATGCCGGACGCGAACGGCGGGTGATGCAGCGCGACGATCACCGGCCGGTCGCGCGCGGCGTCGAGCTGCGCGGCGAGCCACGCGAGCCGGGCGTCGCACAGGTCGCCGTGGCTCGCGCCCGGCACCTGCGAATCGAGCGCGAGAACGCGTACCGTACCGACGTCGAGCGCGTACTGCACGAATTCGCCGTCCTGCAGCTCGGCGCGATCGGCGAACGCGCGGCGCAAACCGGCGCGGTCGTCGTGATTGCCGATCATCAGGTAATACGGAATCTCGAGCGCATCGAGCAGTCCGCGCAGGTTGCCGTACTCTTCGTCGTGGCCGAAGTCGGTCAGGTCGCCGGTGACGAGCACGGCGTCGGGGCGCGGCACGAGTGCGTTCAGTTTCTCGACGCAGCGCGCGAGCGCGGCCGCCGTGTCGACGCGGCGGTACGCGAGCTGGCCCGGCCGCTTGATGTGGAGATCGCTGATTTGAGCAAGCAGCATCGTCGTTCCTCGGAATCGTCTGGTTGTTGTCGCGGCGGCGTGCGCCGCGTGGGGGCTGCCTGGATGATGCCCGATCGACGGCTTACGCGCCGAGCGCGATCAGGCCTTCCGGCGCGATCGTGAGGCCGACCGCCGTGCCGCGCGCGAGCGCGATGCGGCCCGGCACGTCGATCACGAGCGCGTCCGGCGCCGCATGCTCGATCGTGAGCCGCGTGCGTTCGCCGAGGAACGCGCACGCGCCGACCGCACCGCGCAGCGGCGCATGCGCGGGATCGGCGAGCTGCGCATCCTCGGGGCGGAAGAACCATTCGTCGGCCGCATGCGGCGTGACGATCGCGCCGCCCGTCGTCTCGAGCGCGCCGTCGCGCCATTGGCCCGCGAGCCGGTTCAGCGTGCCGATGAACTGCGCGACCGTGCGGTTCGCGGGCTGGTAGTAGATCTCGCGCGGCGTGCCGATCTGTTCGATGCGGCCCGCGCCCATCACGACGATCCGGTCGCCGAGCTCCATCGCTTCGGCCTGGTCGTGCGTCACGTAGACGGTCGTCACGCCGAGCTCGCGCAGCAGCGCGTTCATGTCGCGGCGCAGCACGTCGCGCAGCTTCGCGTCGAGCGCGGTCAGCGGTTCGTCGAGCAGCAGCACGCGCGGCCGCACCGCGAGCGCGCGCGCCAGCGCGACGCGCTGCCGCTGGCCGCCCGACAGTTGATCGACCGGTTTGTCCGCATGCGCGTCGAGCTGCATCATCGCGAGCAATTCGTCGACGCGTTCGCGCAATGCACGCGGCTCGGTCTTGCGGATCTTCAGCCCGTAGCCGACGTTGCCGCGCACCGTCAGGTTCGGAAACAGCGCGTAGTTCTGGAACACCATGCCGACTTGACGGCGCTCGATCGGCAGTGCGGTGACGTCGTCGTCGCCGAACGCGATCGTGCCGCCGGCGTCCGGCGTGTCGAGGCCCGCGATCAGGCGCAGCGTGGTGGTCTTGCCGCAGCCGGACGGCCCGAGCAGCACGAGCGTTTCGCCGGCGCCGATCGACAGGTCGAGCGGTTCGAGCACGCGTGTGCCGCGGAACGTCTTCGCGCAGCCGGTCAGGGTGATGGGAGTGGAATCGAGTTTCATGTCTGCAAGAAAATTCAGCGCGGGCGCTTCTTCAGCGCGCGCGTACCGGACGGATCGACGCCGAGCCACTGCATCGCGACGAGCAGCGGCAGCGTCATCAGCAGGAACAGGATCGTGTACGCGCTGCCGACTTCGAGGCGCAGCGATGCGTACGTATCGGCGAGCCCGACCGGCAGCGTCTTGGTGTCGGGCGTATGCAGCATCCACGTGAGGTTGAACTCGCCGATCGACAGCGTGAGCACCGCGAGCGCACCGGCGACGATCCCCGGCCGCAGGTTCGGCAGCACGATCGTGACGAAGCGCGTGACGAACGACGCACCGAGGCTGGCCGCGCCTTCCTCGAGCGTGCGCAGGTCGGCGCCGGCAGCAACCGCCGCGACCGCGCGCACCATGAACGGCAGCGTGAACACGACGTGGCCGACGACGATGAACCACAGGCTCATCCGGAACGCGGTGAAGCCGCCGTACACGACCAGCAGCGCGAGCGCCGAAGCCAGACCCGGCAGCGCGACCGGCAGCACGAGCGCTTCCTCGATCGCACGCGCGATGCGGCTCTTGCTGCGCGCGAGCGCATAGCCGGCCGGCACGCCGACCGCGAGCACGATCGCGAGCGTCGCGAACGCGACGTAGATCGACAGCGCGACGGAGCCGTGATACTGCTGCCACACCTGTTCGAGCCAGCGCAGCGTGAGGCCGCTCGACAGGCCGCGGAAATAGTTGACGGTCAGCCCCGCGAGCACCGACATCACGACGGGCACGATCAGGAACGCGCCCAGCAGCAGCGTGACGCCCCATTGCAGCGCGGCGATCGCACGTGCGCCGGTGACGCGCGGCGCATGCCGGGCGGCGCGTGTCGCGTGCAGGGGAGTCGGAGCGGGCGCCGGCGACGGCGCGGAAGAGCCGGAAAGCGATTGCATGCGTAAATCCTCAGGCCGCGGCGGCGGCGGTGTGACCGGTGAAGCGGCGCGCGAGCGCGAGCACGGCCCAGGTGACGATGCCGAGCACGATCGACAGGCCGGCTGCCGTCGCGATGTTCGCGTTCAGCGTGAATTCGGTATAGATCGTCATCGGCAGCACGTTCAGATCGGTGGCGAGCGTAAACGCGGTGCCGAACGCGCCCATCGCGGTCGCGAAGCAGATCGCGCCGGCCGCGATCAGGCCGGGCGCAAGCGCGGGCAACACGATGTCGACGAAGATGCGCCACGGCGACGCGCCGAGCGAACGCGCGGCTTCCTCGAGCGACGTGTCGAGCTTCGACGCGGCCGCGATCACGGTGACGATCACGCGCGGAATCGAGAAGTACAGGTAGCCGATGAACAGGCCGGCCACCGAATACGCGAACACGAACTTGTCGCCGGTGAGCTTCGTCGACAGCATGCCGATCAGCCCCTGGCGCCCGGCGAGCATGATCACCATGAAGCCGACGACGACGCCCGGGAACGCGAGCGGAAACGTGAGCAGCGCGAGCAGCACGCGCTTGCCGGCGAATTCGCGGCGCGCGAGCAGCAGGCCCGAGATCGTCGACAGCGCGAGCGTCGCGAGCGTGACGCCCGCGGACAGCGCGACCGTCTCGCCGAGGCTCTTCATGTAGCGCGCGTTGCCGAGCAGCGCCGCGTAGTGCGAGAAGAAGGCGCCGTCGGCGGACACCTGCACGAGCGACGCCATCGGCAGCAGCCAGAACGCGGCGAATACCGCCAGCGCCGGCGCGATGAGTGCGACGCGCCAGCGCAGCGGAAAAGTCAGGTCGAGCATGACGTGGGGCCGGCCGCTTACTGCATGATCTGCAGGTACTGCTGGCCGAACGCCTGCTGGCCGGCCGCCATCTTGCCGAAGTCGACCGCCTTCGCCCGCGCGTATTCGCTCGCCGGCAGGAACTTCGCGGCGACGTCGGCGCCAAGCGCCTGCGCGCGCACCGGGCGCAGGTAGGCGTTGGCCCACAGCTTCTGGCCTTCGTCCGACAGCACGAAGTCGAGCACCTTCTTGCCGTTCGCGTCGTGCGGCGCGCCCTTCACGAGGCTCATCACGTACGGCACCGCGATCGTGCCTTCCTTCGGAATCACGAACTCGACGTTCGCGTTGTCCTTGTATTTCGCGCGATACGCATCGAAGTCGTAGTCGAGCAGGATCGGAATCTCGCCGGACAGCACGCGGGCATAGGCCGTCTGCTTCGGCACGATCGGCGCATTCGCCTTCAGCTTGCGGAACCAGTCGAGGCCCGGCTTGAAGTTGTCGAGGCTGCCGCCGAGCGCCTGGTTGACGGCGACCGCGCCCGCATAGCCGACGAACGCGCTCGACGGATCGAGATAGCCGACCATGCCCTTGTATTCGGGCTTCAGCAGGTCGGCCCACGAACGCGGCACCGGCTTGCCGTCGAGCGCGTCCTTGTTCACGAAGAAGCCGAGCGTGCCCGAGTGGATCGCGAACCAGTAGCCTTGCGGGTCCTTCAGATTCGCGGGGATGTCGTTCCAGTGCGCGGGCTTGTACGGCGCGATCACGCCCTTGTCCTTCGCCTGGAACGCCGACGACACGCCGAGGTAGACGACGTCGGCCACCGGGCTCTTCTGCTCGGCGATCAGCTGCGCGATCGCCTGGCCCGAGTTCTTGTTGTCGGACGGCACGCGGATGCCGGTCTTCTGCTTGATCGCGGCGATCTGCGCGGCCCAGTCGGCCCATTCGGGCGGGCAGTTGTAGCAGATCGCCGTTTCGTCGGCGTGGGCGGCGGGGGCGCCGGCGACGAGCGCGGCGAGGGCGAGCGGCGCGGCAAGCGCGCGCAGCAGCGAGGTCAGGCGAAAGGACACGGTGAATCTCCGGGCGAGTGGGTGTGGCGCTGAGGTTATGGGGTATGTGTGACCGCTCGGCGCGTGCGTTCGGCGTTCAGGCCTTGCGCAGTTGCAGGTCGGTGGCCGGTGGCGCGATCGTCGCGCCGTCGCGCACCGTGTGCGGCAGGATCGTCGACGTGCGCTCGATCGCCGCGCCGCCGATGCATTCGACGAGACGCTGCCACGCGTGGCGGCCGATGTCGCGGTTCGGCGTCGCGACGCTCGCGAGCGGCGGCGCGAGCAGTTCCCCGATCGCGATTCCGTCGAAGCCGAGCACCGACAGATCGTCTGGAATCGAGAAACCCGCGCGGCGCAGGCCGCGCATCACGACCATCGCGAGCAGGTCGTTGCTGCAGAAGAGGGCGGTCGGGCGCGTGGCGTGCGCGGTGAGATGCGCAAGCACCGCATCGGGCAGCTCGGGCGCGTTGAAGTCGACTTCGACGGGCGGCAGCGGCGCCACGCCGGCTTCCTCGAGCGCCTGCGCATAACCGAGATGACGCTGGCGTGCGCGATCCGACGCGGCGAGCGAACCGGCCAGCATCAGCACGCGGCGATGGCCGTGCGCGGTCAGCCGTTGCACGCCGTCATACGCGGCGCGGCGGTTGTCGACCGACACCGACGGGCGGCGTCGGGGGTCGTTGTGCATCAGCACGTAGTGCGGGCCGTCGTGGTCGAGCATGTCGAGCAGCGGGTGCGTGTCCGCATCGGCGACGGTGAGGATCAGCCCTTCGACGCGCTGCTCGCGCAGCGTCTCGATCGCATGACGCTCGCGCGCCGCGTCGTATTCGGTCGTCATCAGGATCAGCTTGAAACCGGCCGCGGTCGCGAGTTCGTCGATGCCTTGCAGGCAGTCGGCGAACACCGGGTTCGACAGCGTCGGCACGACGACGCCGATGAGCCGCGTGCGCTCGCCGCGCAGTTGCCGGCCGAGTGGGCTCGGGCGGAACTGCAGCGCGTCGATGGCGGAGCGGATCGTCTGCAGCGTGGCGGGGCTGACGGTATGCGGCGCGTTGATCGCACGCGAAACGGTGGCGATCGAGAAGCCCGCGAGGGCGGCGACGTCCTTGATGGTCGAGGTCATGAAATCGTGCGATGTAAACGTTTTCGGCCGGGGAATTATCGAAAACGTTTGTGACTTCGCGATGACGCACGCGACGCTTGTTTCGCGAAAAGCACGATACAAACGTCAGACGGTGGGGGCGGTGGACGACGCGCGGTCGATTGTATCGGCGGCGGTCGCGGCGCGGGAGCAAGCGATGCGGTGGCGCCGGTATCGCGATGCGGCGTTGCGGAATAAGGGAACGCATGCGCGAGCAATGGTAGAATCGCGTCCGCCCTGTTGCCGGGGTGATGAAATTGGTAAACATAGCGGACTTAAACGATTGAGTGCCCAGCCGGAAACGGTCGGTGCAGAACCCTTCAAATTCGGCGAAACCCCTGATGTGCGCATCGAGGCAACGCCGAGCCAAGCCTCGCGGCATCCGCGAGGAAGGTGTAGAGACTAGACGGGGGGCGCCTAAGGCGCACGGGCAGCGGTCACGCCCGCGCGCGACGGTGAAGGCATAGTCCAGCGCACGAACGGCTCGCGCCCGCGACGCCGGCTTTGAAAGAAGCAGTGTGACGAAAATCCGCCGCCTTAACTGGCTTGCCGGTTCGAGTCCGGTCCCCGGCACCATCGATTGCGTCCCCGCGATTCGATTCGATTCGATTCGACGAAGGCGCAGGAAACCCGCGAGAAATCCAGCGCTCGCGGGTTTTTTATTGGGCGCACGCCCATGCAGCGGCACGCCCGCGCGGCTCGCGATGCGCGCCACTGCGCCGAAAACCGCGCCATGTGATACTGGCACGCACGTCGCACCGGACGCCTGCGTCGCCATCGGCCAACACGTCCCGGCGACCGCTTCCGTCATCGTTTGCCTCTCGCCGGACCACCCGTCATGACCGACTCGACCCATCACTATTACGAACCGTCGCAAGGCCACGGCCTGCCGCACGACCCGTTGAACGCGATCATCGGCCCGCGCCCGATCGGCTGGATTTCATCGCGCGGCAGCGACGGCACGCTGAACCTCGCGCCGTACAGCTTCTTCAACGCGTTCAACTATCGGCCGCCGATCATCGGCTTTTCGAGCACCACCGCGAAGGACAGCGTGCGCAACGTGCAGGAGACCGGCGAGTTCGTGTGGAACCTCGCGACGCGCGATCTCGCCGAGCGGATGAACCAGACCTGCGCCGCCGTGCCGTACGACGTGAACGAGTTCGAACTCGGCGGCTTGACCGCGGTGCCGTCGCGCCTCGTCGACGTGCCGCGCGTCGCGGAAAGCGGCGTGAACTTCGAGTGCAAGGTGACGGACGTGATCCGGCTGCGCGATCACCGCGGCGTCGAGACGCCGGCCACGCTGGTGCTGGGTGAGGTCGTCGCGGTCCATATCCGCCATGACCTGCTGAAGGACGGCATCTTCGACACGTTCGGCGCAGGCATCATTCTTCGCGCGGGCGGCCCGTCGGCCTACGTGCACGTGACGCCCGACAGCCGCTTCGATCTTTTTCGTCCCGACGCATGATCGATCGCGTGCCGCAGTAGGCCGGTAAACCGACGCACGAGCGCTCGAATCCGACGAAAGACCCCACTGAAATCCAGGATTTCGCGGGGTCTTTTGCTTCGTATCCTCACATGATCGCGACGCATACCGATGCGTCCGCTTCCCGAGTGCCGATCGCTGCCGGCCCCGCGACCCCGCACCGCAGCAAAGCCGTCCCGCGCCGACTCCACGCGGCGCATTCGCCCGCCGCCGCGATCGGCCATGGCAAATCTGCTCACGACGAACGAGCGGCTTGGGCATCGACGCCCGCCGCTGCCGGGCATAGATTTCCAAGGTTGGCGCGCTTATCCGCGCGTCAGCTCGCGCGCAGGCCGGCAACCGGCCCGCGCGTTCCCAAACAGCGTGAGACACAATCGAGCGTGGAGACGACACGATGAGCCTGTCAGAGCCATTGCGTCTGCATGTGCCGGAGCCCACCGGGCGCCCGGGCTGCAAGACGGATTTTTCCTATCTGCATCTATCGCCGGCCGGCGCCGTCCGCCGCCCGCCGATCGACGTAGCCGCGGCGGACACCGCCGATCTCGCCCGCAGCCTCGTGCGCGTGCTCGACGACAGCGGCAAGGCCGTCGGCCCGTGGGCCCCCGATCTCGACGATGCGCGACTGATCGCCGGGCTGCGCGCGATGCTCAAGACCCGCATTTTCGACGCGCGCATGATGATCGCGCAGCGCCAGAAGAAAATCTCCTTCTACATGTTGAGCCTCGGCGAAGAGGCGATCGGCGCCGCGCACGCGATGGCGCTGCGCGACGGCGACATGTGCTTTCCGACCTACCGGCAGCAGAGCATCCTGATCGCGCGCGACGTGCCGCTCGAGCGGATGATCTGCCAGTTGATGTCGAACGAAGGCGATCCGCTGAAGGGGCGCCAGCTTCCGGTGATGTACTCGGACCGCGAAGCGGGCTTTTTCTCCATTTCCGGCAACCTCGCGACGCAGTTCATCCAGGCGGTCGGTTGGGCGATGGCGTCGGCGATCAAGGGCGACACGAAGATCGCGTCCGCGTGGATCGGCGACGGCGCGACGGCCGAAGCCGATTTCCACACCGCGCTCACGTTCGCGCACGTGTACCGTGCGCCGGTCGTGCTGAACGTGGTCAACAACCAGTGGGCGATCTCGACGTTCCAGGCGATCGCGGGCGGCGAGGGCACGACCTTCGCCGCCCGCGGCGTCGGCTGCGGGATCGCGTCGCTGCGCGTCGACGGCAACGACTTCCTCGCGATCTACGCGGCATCGAGCTGGGCGGCCGAACGCGCGCGCCGCAACCTCGGCCCGACGCTGATCGAGTGGGTGACCTACCGTGCGGGCGCGCATTCGACGTCGGACGATCCGACCAAGTACCGGCCGAGCGACGACTGGTCCCATTTCCCGCTCGGCGATCCGGTCGAGCGCTTCAAGCGTCACCTGATCGTGAAGGGCATCTGGTCGGACAGCGCGCACGACGCACTGACGGCCGAGCTCGAGGCCGAGGTGATCGCCGCACAGAAGGAAGCGGAGAAGTACGGGACGCTGGCCGACGACCGGATTCCGTCGCCGGCCTCGATGTTCGACGACGTCTACAAGGAGCTGCCCGCGCACCTGCGCCGTCAGCGCCAGGAACTGGGAGCGTGATCATGGCGCAACATGAGACGGATACGGCGACGCAGCCGATGACGATGATCCAGGCGCTGCGCTCCGCGATGGATGTGATGCTCGGGCGCGACAGCGACGTGGTCGTGTTCGGGCAGGACGTCGGCTATTTCGGCGGCGTGTTCCGCTGTACCGAAGGGCTGCAGAACAAATACGGCAAGTCGCGCGTGTTCGATGCGCCGATCTCCGAAGGCGGGATCGTCGGCGCGGCGGTCGGGATGGGCGCGTATGGACTGCGGCCCGTCTGCGAGATCCAGTTCGCCGACTATTTCTATCCGGCCTCCGACCAGATCGTGTCGGAAGGCGCGCGGCTGCGCTACCGCTCGGCCGGCCAGTTCACCGCGCCGATGACGATCCGGATGCCGTGCGGCGGCGGCATCTACGGCGGACAGACGCACAGCCAGAGCCCGGAGGCGATGTTCACGCAGGTGTGCGGGTTGCGCACGGTGATGCCGTCGAACCCGTATGACGCGAAAGGGCTGCTGATCGCATCGATCGAGAACGACGATCCGGTGATCTTCCTCGAACCGAAACGGCTGTACAACGGGCCGTTCGACGGCCATCACGAGCGGCCCGTGACGTCGTGGCTCAAGCATCCGGCGAGCGCGGTGCCCGAAGGCTACTACACGGTGCCGCTCGATACGGCCGCCGTCGTGCGGCCTGGCAGCGACGTGACGGTGCTGACCTACGGCACGACCGTGCACGTGTCGCTCGCCGCGGCCGAGGAGACGGGCATCGACGCGGAAGTGATCGACTTGCGCACGCTGTGGCCGCTCGATCTCGACACGATCGTCGCGTCGGTGCGCAAGACCGGGCGCTGCGTCGTGGTGCACGAGGCGACGCGCACCTGCGGCTATGGCGCGGAGCTCGTATCGCTGGTCCAGGAACACTGCTTCTACCACCTCGAAGCGCCGGTCGAGCGCACGACGGGCTGGGACACCCCGTATCCGCATGCGCAGGAATGGGCGTACTTTCCGGGGCCGACCCGGGTCGGTGAAGCGTTGCGACGCGTGATGGAGGCGTGAGATGGGGATTCATGTCATCAAGATGCCGGATATCGGCGAAGGGATCGCCGAGGTCGAGCTGGTGGCCTGGCATGTGGAAGTCGGGCAGACGATCAACGAAGATCAGCCGCTCGCCGACGTGATGACCGACAAGGCGGCGGTCGAGATTCCGTCGCCGGTGACGGGTAAGGTGATCGAGCTGGGCGGCCGGATCGGCGAGATGATGGCGGTCGGCAGCGAGCTGATTCGGCTGGAAGTCGAAGGCGACGGCAACCTGAAGGCCGTGGCACCGGTGCGAGAAACACAGGTAGAAACCGCACCGGTCGTGGCGGCGGCGCCGTCGAAGCCGGTGGCCGACACATCGGCCGAGCCGCCTGCGCAGCCCGCGGCGCCTCGCGCACCGGCGAAACCGCGCCGCGACGAGCCGGCCGCGCAGCCGCGCGCGGCGCTCGCGCCGGGCGAACGGCCGCTCGCGTCGCCGGCCGTGCGTCAGCGTGCGTGGGACATGGGCATCGAGTTGCGCTACGTGCGCGGCACCGGCGAAGCCGGGCGCATCCTGCACGCGGATCTCGATGCGTATGCGCGCACCGGCGGCGGCACGGCGCGTGCATCTTCGCAACCGCACGGCTACGACGAACGCCACGACGAAACCGACGTGCCGGTGATCGGTTTGCGGCGCGCGATCGCGCGCAAGATGCAGGAAGCGAAGCGCCGCATCCCGCACTTCAGCTACGTCGAGGAAATCGACGTGACCGAACTCGAATCGTTGCGCACGGAACTGAACCGCCGCTATGGCGACACGCGCGGCAAGCTCACGCCGCTGCCGCTGCTGATCCGCGCGATGGTGATCGCGCTGCGCGACTTCCCGCAGATCAACGCGCGCTTCGACGACGAAGCGGGCGTCGTCACGCGCCACGGCGCGGTGCACATGGGCGTCGCGACGCAGACGGACGGCGGCCTCACGGTGCCCGTGCTGCGTCATGCGGAAGCGCGCGACGTGTGGTCGATCTCCGCCGAAATCGCGCGGCTCGCCGACGCGGTGCGCGCGAACCGTGCGCAGCGCGACGAGCTGAGCGGCTCGACGATCACGATCTCGAGCCTCGGCGCGCTCGGCGGCATCGTGTCGACGCCGGTGATCAATCATCCGGAAGTGGGCATCGTCGGCGTGAACCGGATCGTCGAGCGGCCGATGATCCGCGACGGCGCGATCGTCGCGCGCAAGATGATGAACCTGTCGTCGTCGTTCGATCATCGCGTCGTTGACGGCGCGGACGCGGCCGAATTCATCCAGGCCGTGCGCGCGGTGCTCGAACGCCCGGCGCTGCTGTTCGTGGAGTGAGCCGATGAAGAACGAACACACCACACTGCTCGTCATCGGCGGCGGCCCGGGCGGCTACGTCGCCGCGATTCGCGCCGGCCAGCTCGGCATTCCGACCGTGCTCGTCGAGCGCGACCGGCTCGGCGGCACGTGCCTGAACATCGGCTGCATTCCGTCGAAGGCGCTGATCCACGTGGCCGACGCGTTCGAACAGGCGTGCGGCCATGCCGGCGAAGGCGCGCTCGGGATCCGCGTGCGTACGCCGGAGATCGACATCGCGAAAAGCGTCGCGTGGAAGGACGGCATCGTCGATCGTCTGACGCGCGGCGTCGGCGCGCTGCTCAAGAAGAACGGCGTGCGCGTGCTGCACGGCGAAGCGCGCGTGATCGACGGCAAGACCGTCGAGGTCGCGACCGGCGGCCATACGGTGCGGATCGGTTGCGAACACCTGTTGCTCGCGACCGGTTCCGAACCGGTCGAGCTGCCGTCGATGCCGTTCGGCGGGCACGTCGTGTCGTCCACCGACGCGCTGTCGCCCGCGACGCTGCCGAAGCGGCTGGTCGTCGTCGGGGCCGGCTATATCGGGCTCGAACTCGGGACCGTCTATCGCAAGCTCGGGGTCGACGTCAGCGTCGTCGAGGCGGCCGAGCGCGTGCTGCCCGCGTACGATGCGGAACTCGTGCGGCCGGTGGCCGATTCGCTCGCGCGGCTCGGCGTGCGGCTGTGGCTCGGCCACAAGGTGCTCGGGCTCGATGCGCACGGCGCGGTGCGCGTGCAGGCGGCCGACGGCGCCGAACAGACGCTCCCGGCCGATCGCGTGCTGGTTGCCGTCGGCCGCCGGCCGCGCGTCGACGGCTTCGGACTCGAGACGCTGATGCTCGATCGCAACGGCCGCGCGCTGCGGATCGACGACGCATGCCGCACGTCGATGCGCAACGTGTGGGCGATCGGCGACGTCGCGGGCGAACCGATGCTCGCGCATCGCGCGATGGCGCAAGGCGAGATGGTGGCCGAGCTGATCGCCGGCCGGCGTCGCCAGTTCACGCCCGCGGCGATTGCGGCCGTGTGCTTCACCGATCCCGAGATCGTGACGGCCGGCTGGTCGCCCGACGATGCGCACGCGGCCGGCGTGGATTGTCTGAGCGCATCGTTCCCGTTCGCCGCGAACGGGCGCGCGATGACGTTGCAGGCGACCGACGGATTCGTGCGCGTCGTCGCGCGGCGCGACAATCACCTGATCGTCGGCTGGCAGGCGGTCGGGCGCGGGGTGTCGGAGCTGGCCGCGGCGTTCTCGCAGTCGCTGGAGATGGGCGCGCGGCTGGAAGACATCGGCGGCACGATCCACGCGCATCCGACGCTCGGCGAGGCGCTTCAGGAAGCGGCGTTGCGCGCCCTCGGACATGCGCTGCATGTCTGACGTTCGAGCCTGACGGAGCGCTGCCGGTGCGTCTCGCCCGCATCGGCGGCGCCTGCGGCGTCTGATGTACTTCATGTCGTTTCATTCGGTATCCGCTCGCGCCAGTCCCAAGCCGATCCGATCGCGTTGCCGGTACCCGCGCGCGGGCCAGGAACGCGCGCAGCAGCAGCGCCGGCCGGGCCGTATTCGATCGCGCGGGGCCGCACCCGACAGCGCCGTAATTTTTCGAGACGCGTGGAGGGTTGCCGCCGCCACGTGGGCCGACGATCATGTCGATAGCCGGAAACCGGGCCGCCTCGGTCCGCCAACGCAGGCTCCACACGGAAGAACGGACATGAAACTGCTGCTCGTCGGCGCGACCGGACTCGTCGGGCGCCACGTCCTCGAAGCCGCGCTGGCCGATGCGCGGGTCGACCAGGTGATCGTCGTCGCGCGCCGGCCGTTGTCGCCGCATCCGAAGATGCGCGCACGGGCAGTGGATTTCGACCATTTGCCCGACACGGCCGACTGGTGGCACGCGGATGCCGTGGTCTGCACACTGGGCACCACGATGCGGGCCGCCGGTTCGAAGGCGGCCTTCCGGCGCGTCGACCACGACTATCCGCTCGCGGTCGCGCGGCTCGCGCACCGGCACGGCACGCCGACTTACGTGCTGAATTCCGCGCTCGGCGCGGACGCTGCGTCGCGCATCTTCTACAACCGCGTGAAGGGCGAGGTCGAGCAGGCGCTCGCCGACGTCGGCTTCGATTCGCTCACGTACGTGCGACCGGGCCTGATCGGCGGCAGCCGCGACGAGTTCCGGTTCGGCGAGCGGCTGTTCGTGTTCGCGCTGAGCGCCGCCGCGCCGGTGCTGCCGGCGAAGTGGCGCGTGAATCCCGCGTCGCGGATTGCGCGCGCATTGCTCGATGCGGCGATCGACGCACGGCCGGGCGTGCAGGTCGTCACGTCCGACCGGCTCGTCTGATGCCGCGCGGGCGGTGCGCTCGCCCGCTAGTCTGTCCGTTTTCCGTGCGGTGACCGCTGCGCTCGATCGGCCTCCGGCCGACCGAGCTTTCATTTTTCCGACGCCCGATTCGCGGCAATACTGCGCTGGCGTGCCGCAATGACTCGGACGATTTCGAAAATCGATCGATTCCGGGTAATCACCGATATCTCGCAAGTTGTATATACAAGATCATCCGCTGGCAATGTCGGCACACGTCGTGCCGCTTGCGCGCCAGCGTGCTGACCGTGCATGCGTGGCGCATGCCGGCGATCCACGGCGCCCCGCATCCGCCGAGCCGAAAGGGCGGCTCGCAGCTTCCTGTCCCGTTCAAACCATGTGTGGTCCTGAGTATTTTGGAGATTGACCCGTGTCAACGAATTCCAGTGGAAAAGCCGGCGGACTGATCGAGGTACGCTCGATCGACTTCATTCCCGACGCCGAGCGCCACGGCGGCCTGCTGAGCCAGTTCACGCTGTGGCTGTCGGCGAACATGCAGATCACGGCCATCGTCACGGGGGCGCTGGCGGTCGTGCTCGGCGGCGACGTGTTCTGGTCGCTGTTCGCGTTGCTGCTCGGCCAGCTCGTCGGCGGCGCGGTGATGGCGCTGCACGGCGCGCAGGGGCCGCAGCTCGGGCTGCCGCAGATGATCTCGAGCCGCGTGCAGTTCGGCGTGTATGGCGCGATGATCCCGATCGTGCTCGTGTGCCTGATGTACATCGGCTTTTCCGCGAGCGGCTCGGTGCTGGCCGGGCAGGCCGTCGCGCAACTGCTGCACGTCGACGACGCGGCCGGCATCCTGCTGTTCGCGGCCGTGATCGTCGTGCTGACCGTGTTCGGCTATCGCGCGATCCACTTCGTCGGCCGGATCGCGAGCGTGGTCGGCATCGTCGCGTTCGTCTACATGTTCGCGCAACTGTTCGCGAACCACGACGTCGGCTCGCTGCTCGCGAACCGGCATTTCTCGCTCGCGAGCTTCCTGCTCGCGATGTCGCTGTCCGCGTCGTGGCAGATCGCGTTTGGCCCGTACGTGGCCGACTATTCGCGCTACCTGCCGCGCTCGACGTCGTCGGTCGCGACGTTCGTCGCGGTCGGTCTCGGCTCGGTGATCGGCGCACAGGCGGCGATGGTATTCGGCGTGTTCGCGGCCGCGCTCGCCGGCAGCCAGTTCGCGCACCATGAGGTGGCGTACATCGTCGGCCTCGGCTCGACGGGCGCCGTGGCCGCGCTGCTGTATTTCAGCATCGCGTTCGGCAAGGTGACGGTGACGGCGCTCAACGCGTACGGCAGCTTCATGTCGATGGCGACGATCGTCAGCGGCTTTCGCGGCAAGGGCGCGGTATCGTCGAAGAGCCGCCTCGTGTACATCTTCGGGATGATCTGCGTATCGACGCTGATCGCGCTCGCGGGCCGCCATTCGTTCCTGAAGGAATTCACCGCGTTCATCCTGTTCCTGCTCGCGTTCTTCACGCCGTGGAGCGCGATCAACCTGGTCGACTACTACTGCTTCACGCGTTCGCGCTACGACGTGCCGGCGCTGTCCGATCCCGATGGCCGCTACGGCCGCTGGAACGTGATGGCGATCACGATCTACGTGGTCGGCATCCTGGTGCAGCTGCCGTTCATGTCGACGCACATCTACACGGGGCCGCTCGTCGACGCGCTCGGCGGCACCGACATCTCGTGGATCCTCGGCCTCGTCGTGCCGGCCGCGCTGTATTACGTCGCCGCCCGTGCGTCGCGGCGCAGCATTCCCGAACGCCTGATCCTGCCGCTCGAACGCGGCGAGGTCTGACACCGGCGTATCACGTCGTTGGTCGGGCCGGTTTGCCGCCGGCCTGAGCGGCCTGAGCGGCCCGATGCGCCGAACCGGCGCGACCGGCAACCGCATCACACATCACCTTCGTTATCCACGATGCCGGCATGGCGGACCACCGTGCCCGGCATCGTTCCATTCTCCTTTCATTGAATAGTATGGCTAATAAAATGAACGCGCGAGGACATCGTTCCCGGGTGCGATCGGCGCATGCCGGTCTTCGGATGGCCGTCGCGGCCGCTTGCGCCGCCGCTTCGGGCGCCGCGCTCGCGCAGGACGGCGTCACGCTGTACGGCGTGATCGACGAATTCGCGCAGGTCGTGAATACGGGCAACGGCTATACGGCCGCGATCAACTCGGGCGGCCAGTGGGGCAGCCGGTTCGGGCTGAAGGGCGGCGAGGAGATCGGCGGCGGCCAGAAAATCGAATTCGCGCTGGAAAACGGCTTCAATCCGAACGACGGCTCGCTCGCGAGCGCGGGCAGCATGTTCAACCGACAGGCATGGGTCGGCATCGCGGGGCAGTGGGGCAAGGTGCGCGCGGGCCGACAGAATTCGCCGCTGTTCAACGACCAGGGCGGGCAGGATGCGTTCGGCGGCGTCACGCAGGCGTCCGGCATGGACAACCTGACCGTGTTCGCGTTCCGCACGAGCAATACGCTGTCGTACCAGAGCCCGGAGATCGCCGGTTTCCAGGGCGGGCTGTACTTCGGGTTCGGCGATGCGGGCGGCGTGCGCTCGGCCGGCTCCAGCCAGCAGTTCGACCTGACCTACGAACACGGTCCGTTCGGCGCATTCGTCGCGGGGCAGTGGTTGAAGAACGCGGCGGCGACCACGACCGATCGCACGATCATGGCCGGTGCGTCCTACGAAATCGGCAAGGCCACCCTGTATGGCGGTTTCTCCGCGGTGAAGTGGGCGGATCTCGGAATCGATTCGCGCGTGTACGGGCTGTCGGTCAAATACCAGTTCAACCCGGCCAACTATGTCGCGCTCGGCTACGCGTACCTGCACGACCAGTCGTCGCAAGGCAACCATGCGGATCAGCTCGGGCTGATGTACGAGTACGACCTGTCGAAGCGCACGAGCTTCTACGGCGCGCTGTCGTACCTGCGCAACCGCAACCAGGCCGGCTACACGCTCGCCGGCGCGGCGAACCCCGGCCTGCCGCTCGCGTATCCGGGCGCGAATGCACGCGGCGTGCAGCTCGGCATCGTGCATCGCTTCTGACGTACACACGCGGCGCGACGCGCCGGGCCGGATGCGCCCGGCGCTTTCTCCGGGCGCGTTCGGGCCGTCATTTCCCGAGCCGCTCCGCGAGCGAGTAGCGCTGCATGCAACGCTCCATCGCGTCGAGAAACGCATGCTCGGCCGCGTTCATCTTGCGATCGCGATGCCACAGCAGGAACACGTCGACGTCGACGAACCCGTCGTCGGGCGGCAACCGCCACAGCCGTTGCTGCGCGATGTCGTCGCGCACGATGTGCTCGGGCAGGCAGCCGATCCCGTAGCCCGCGAAGATCAGCCGCCGCACTTCGTCGAGGCTCGGCGACGACGCGACGATGCGCCCCGTGAAGCCCTTCTGGTCGCGGAACACGGTGAGCGGCGACAGGCTGTCGCCGATCTGGTCGCTCGTGAACGACACGAAATTCTCCGCGAGCAGATCGTCCATCCGCAATTGCGTCTGTCCGAACAGCCGGTGATGGCGGCCGCAATAGATCGCATAGCGCTGGCGCAGGAAGCAGCGCATCTCCAGCTTGTCGTGCGGCGTGCGGCACAGGCCGAGCCCGGCCGTGGCCGTTTTCTGCAGCAGCGAGGAGAGGATGTCCGACGAACGCATCACTTCGATCTGCAGATCGATGCGCGGATACGCGCGATGGAAGTCCGCGAGGAATTCGTCGTAGACGGGCGATTCGATACGGCTCACCGTCAGCAGCCGGATCGAGCCGGTCAGGTCGGCCGTGCTGTCGTCGATTTCGGTTTCGAGGCGCGAGATGCCGCCGTAGATGTCGCTCGCGATCCGGTAGACGGCTTCGCCGGCCGGCGTCGGCGCGAAGTGCGCGCCGCGCCGCTCGATCAGCCGGCGCTCGAGCGTCTCCTCGAGCCGCCGCAGCGCCTGGCTCACGGCCGGCTGCGTGACGTGCAGGCGCGCGGCCGCGCGGCTCACGCTGCGCTCCTGCATGATCACCAGGTAGGTGCGCAGCAGGTTCCAGTCGAGGCGATCGTTCAGGAACGGGGCGAGGTCGGGGCGCATCGGGTCTCCGGGCAGGCGGCGAGCAGGCATTAGTTGAATTTATACAGCGAATAATAACTTGAAATTTGACTAATGATTTGCGGCCACCGATAAAGGAAGGGCGCCGCAGCGTGCGGCGCGACGCCGCGACAGACGGCCGTCACCCGATATTGCGTGTCGCGCCGCCGCGGCGCGCGTCAGGAGCCCGCATGACTCACTCCCTTCCTTCCGCCCGCCAGCCGGCACGCGCCGCGACGGCCGCCTTCATCGGCACGATGATCGAGTGGTACGACTTCTACATCTACGCGACCGCGGCCGCACTCGTGTTCGGCGAGCTCTATTTCCCGTCGCACGACCCGTTCGTCAGCACGATGGCGTCGTTCGCGACGTTCGCGGTCGGCTTCTTCGCGCGTCCGCTCGGCGGCGTGATCTTCGGCCATCTCGGCGACCGCATCGGCCGCAAGAAGGCGCTGATGACGACGCTGATGATGATGGGCGTCGCGACCGTGTGCGTCGGGCTGCTGCCCGCCTATTCGAAGGTCGGCGTCCTCGCGCCGGTGCTGCTCGTCGCGCTGCGCGTCGTGCAGGGGATCGCGGTCGGCGGCGAATGGGGCGGCGCGGTGCTGATGGCGGGCGAGCATGCGCCGCAAGGGCGCCGCACGTTTTTCGCGTCGTTCGCGCAGCTCGGCAGCCCGGCCGGGCTGATCCTGTCGCTGATCGCGTTCCGCGCGGTCACGTCGATGGACAAGGCCGACTTCCTCGCGTGGGGCTGGCGCCTGCCGTTTCTCGCGAGTTCGGTGCTGCTGGTGGTCGGCATCCTGATCCGGCTCGGCGTGAACGAGTCGCCGGAATTCGCGCGGGTGAAGGAAACCCACCGCACGGTGAAGCTGCCGGTCGCGGAAGTGTTCCGTTCGGCGTCGGGGCTCGTGCTGCTCTGCATCGGCGCGAACACGATCGGCATCGCGGGCGTCTATTTCACGAACACGTTCATGATCGCGTACACGACGCAATACGTCGGCGTGTCGCGTTCGCTGATCCTCGACAGCCTGTTCGCGGTCGCGATCATCCAGTTCTTCGCGCAGCCGCTTGCCGCGTGGATCGCCGAGCGTATCGGCGGCGCGCGCTTCCTGAAGCTCGCGGCGCTGCTCGCGATGCTGTCGCCGTATCCGATGTTCATGCTCGTGCAGGGCGGTACGTCCGCGTCGCTGATCGCGGGCATCGCACTCGCGGTGGTGTGCATGGCCGGTTTCTATTCGGTGATCGCGGGCTTCGTCAGCGACGTGTTTCCCGCCCACGTGCGCTATTCGGCGATCTCGCTCGCTTACCAGATTTGCGGCGCGATCGCGGGCGGCCTGACGCCGCTCGTCGGCACGTGGCTCGCGCATCGCTTCACGGGCCAGTGGTGGCCGCTCGCGGTGTTCTACACGTGTCTCGCCGGCATTTCGCTGCTCTGCATCGTCGCGCTCGACGCGCGCCGCGCGGCGCAGCCGGCCGCCGCCGAAGCGCTCGGCTCGCACTGAACCTCAACGAACGAATCGATCCGGAATCCATATGAACGACCTGCTGGAAATCGACGGCGCCCGCCTGTGGCAGAGCCTGGCCGACATGGCGCGCGTCGGCGCGACGCCGCGCGGCGGTGTGCGGCGCGTCGCGCTCACCGAGGACGACCGGCGCGGGCGCGACCTGTTCGCGCAATGGTGCCGCGACGCGGGGCTCACGGTCAGCGTCGATGCGGTCGGCAACCTGTTCGCGCGGCGCGACGGCGCCGATGCGCATGCCGCGCCGGTGCTGATCGGTAGCCATCTCGACACGCAGCCCGAAGGCGGCCGCTTCGACGGCGTCTACGGCGTGCTCGCCGCGCTTGAACTCGTGCGCACGCTGAACGACGCGGGCATCGCGACCGACAAGCCGCTCGAGATCGTGTCGTGGACCAACGAGGAAGGCGCGCGCTTCGCGCCGGCGATGCTCGGCTCGGCCGTGTTCACGGGCGCGTTGCCGCTCGACGACGCGCTCGCGAAGCAGGATGCCGACGGCATCACGCTCGGCGTGGCGCTCGACGCATGCGGCTATCGCGGCACGCGCGCAACGGGTGGCGCGGTCGACGCGTATTTCGAGGCGCATATCGAACAAGGGCCCGTGCTCGAGGCGAACGGCACGACGGTCGGCATCGTCACGGGCGGGCAGGCGATCCGCTGGCTCGACGTGACGGTGACGGGCGTGGCCGCGCACGCGGGCACGACGCCGATGCCGTATCGCAAGGACGCGTATTTCGCGAGCGCGCAGATGGCGCTCGAACTCGAACGGATCGTCGCCGCTTATGCACCGCGCGGGCTCGCGACGATCGGGCAGGTCGGCATCCGCAACGCATCGCGCAACACGATCGCCGGCGAGCTGACGTTCACGGTCGACCTGCGGCATCACGACGATGCCGAAGTCGATGCGATGGAGCGCGACCTGCGCGAAGCGTGCGCTCGCATTGCTGCCGCGCGCGGCGTGCAGTTGGCGATCGACACCTGCTGGCGCAGCCCGGCGACGCCGTTCGATCGCGATTGCGTCGGGCTGGTCGCGCAGGCGGCCGCCGCGTTCGGCTACACGCACGAGCGGATCGTGAGCGGCGCCGGCCACGATGCGATCCTGCTCGCGCGCCGTTTCCCGACCGCGATGGTGTTCATTCCGTGCGTCGACGGCCTGTCGCACAACGCAGCCGAGGATGCGTTGCCCGACGACGTGACGCGCGGCGCGAACGTGCTGCTCCAGGCGGTGCTGGCGCGCGCGGGCATCGCGGCGCGCGTCGACGCGGCGGTTGCCGCGCACGGTGCCTGATCCGGCGAATCGACGAGGACTCCGATGAAAACCTATTTCCATCCCGAACAACTGCTGCACCATCCGCGCAGCTATCTGTCGCGCGGCCGGATGCGCGAGCCGCAGGAAGTGCCTGAGCGGGCGGCGCGACTCGTCGCGGCCGTGCGGTCGCTCGATTTCGACGTGCGCGAGCCGGCCGACCGTGGCACCGCGCCGATCGCGGCCGTGCACGACATGAACTACCTGCGCTTTCTCGAGGATGCGCACCGCGACTGGAAACGGATGCCCGACGACTGGGGCGACGAAGTGATGTCGAACGTGTTCGTGCGCGATCCGAACCCGCTGCGCGGCGTGCTCGCGAAAGCCGCGCGCTATCTCGCCGACGGCAGTTGCCCGGTGGGCGCGAACACGTGGCGCGCGGCGTACTGGTCCGCGCAGGGCGCGCTGGCCGCCGCGGCCGACGTCAACGACGGCGCGTGCGAAGCCTACGCGCTGTGCCGGCCGCCCGGCCATCATGCGCGCCGCGACGCGGCCGGCGGCTTCTGCTACCTGAACAACGCGGCGATCGCCGCGCAGGCGCTGCTCGGCCGCCATCGCCGCGTCGCGATTCTCGATACCGACATGCATCACGGGCAGGGCGTGCAGGAGATTTTCTATGGCCGCGACGACGTGCTGTACGTATCGATTCACGGCGACCCGACCAACTTCTACCCGGTCGTCGCGGGCTACGAGGAAGAGACGGGGGTGGGCGCCGGCGACGGCTTCAACCTCAACCTGCCGATGCCGCACGGCGCGCCGGAATCGACGTTCTTCGAGCGGCTCGACGACGCGCTGCGCGCGCTCGCGCGCTTCCAGCCCGAGGCGCTCGTGCTCGCGCTCGGCTTCGACATCTACCAGGACGATCCGCAATCGCAGGTCGCGGTCACGACCGACGGGCTCGGGCGGCTCGGCGGTGCGATCGGCTCGCTCGGGTTGCCGACGGTGATCGTGCAGGAGGGCGGCTATCACCTCGAAAGTCTCGACGCGAACGCGCGCGCGTTCTTCGGCGGGTTCGCCGCGGGACGCTGACTTGAGCCGTCGGAACCGACCGCACGCCGAAAATGAAAACGGCCGCATCGCGCGGCCGTAAAAAAGCGAGCGGAAGGTTCCCGGCAGTCCGGACGTGCCCGCGCTTACGAATTCGCGGCGGCCGGCGAGCGGCGACGCTGCGTGACCTGCAGCGTGACGAGGCCGAGCCCGGCGGCGGCGATCAGCGCGCCGACGAGCGGCACCGCCGCGTAGCCGAACCCGGCCGAAATCGCCGCACCGCCGGCGGCGGCGCCCACCGCGTTGCCGAGGTTGAACGCGCCGATGTTGACGGCCGACGCGAGGCCCGGCGCTTCATGGGCCGCGCGCATCACGCGCATCTGCAGCGGCGGCACGACCGCGAACGTCGCGGTTCCCCAGACCAGCAGCGTGATCGCGGCGCCTGCGTGGGTCGAGGCGAGCAGCGGGAACGCGGCCATCGTCGCGATCAGCAGCAACAGGAAGCCGATCAGCGTGCCGTCGAGCGAGCGGTCGGCGAGACGCCCGCCCGCGATGTTGCCGATCGAGAAGCCGACGCCGATCAGCACGAGCATCGCGGTCACGAAGCCGGGTGTGGCGCCCGTCAGGTGCTCGAGCGTCGGCGCGACGTACGTATAGAGCGTGAACATCGCGCCGGCGCCGAGCACCGTCGTCGCGAGCGCGCCGAGCACGACCGGGCGCGTGAGCACGGAGAGTTCGGCGCGCAGGTCGGGCATCTTGCCGGCTTCGCCCTTCGGTAGCGCGGCGAACAGGCCGGCGATCGCGACGAGGCCGAGGCCCGCGGTCGCCGCGAACGACATGCGCCAGCCGATCATCTGGCCGAGCCAGGTCGCGGCCGGCACGCCGCCGACGTTCGCGATCGTCAGGCCCATGAACATCGTCGCGACCGCGCTGGCCTGCTTCTCGCGCGGCACGAGGCTCGCCGCGACCACCGAGCCGAGCCCGAAGAACGCGCCGTGGTTGAGGCTCGTCACGAGGCGGGCGAGCAGCAGCGTCGTGTAGTCCGGTGCGGCGGCCGACAGTAGGTTGCCGATCGTGAAGATCGACATCAGCGCGATCAGCGCGGCGCGGCGCGACCAGCGCGCGAGCAGCAGCGTCATCAGCGGCGCGCCGACCATCACGCCGATCGCATACGCGCTGATCAGCATGCCGGCTTGCGGAATCGACACGTGCACGCCGTCGGCGATCACGGGCAGCAGGCCCATCGGCGAGAACTCGGTCGTGCCGATGCCGAACGCGCCGGCGGCGAGCGCCAGCAGCGGCAGCGCGGCGCTGCCGCCCGGGCGGGGCGGAGAGGAAGTCGTGGGGTTCACGCGGCGGGCTCCTGTAAGCGGGCGACAACGGCACGACGCCATTGAGGACAGCTCGAAGTGTGCCTGCGTTACTTTTGCGGAAAAAGCCGCATCGGGACGAAATTATCTTGATTTCATGTCAACAATGCGGCGCGTGGGCGACGTGTGGGACGTGATTCGATGCGCGACAAGAAAAAAGCCCCGACCACAGGGGGGCCGTGGCCGGGGCGGAAACGCATCCTCTCTTTGGCACGAGGAATTGGATGCGCGGGCAGTATATTTCGGGCCAGGACGATTCGAATCGGCGTTAAACGGCCGTTTTTGGTGTCAATTTGAAAATAGCGTCGTCGTGACGCCGTCCGTCGGCGTTCTGAAAGATTTTTCGGCGGCACGGCGGTGTCGTTTAGTGCGCAAAAACAGCGAAAACGACGAGATCGCGGAGGAGCGATTCCGTCCATCGGCCGGCGCTGCAAGTCGCATCGCCCGATCGCGCGCCGATGCAGCCGTCGTCCGTTCAGCCCGGTTCGCCGGCCGCATCGCGGACCGCCGCGAGAAACCGCGCGACGACGGGCGACGGGGCCGCCGCCGCGCCGTCGAACACGAACTCGATGTCGAAGCGGCTCGCGAGCTCGTCGAGCGCGACGAGCCGGACCGTGCGCGGGCAGGTCGGCGACGCGCTCTCCGGCACGAACGCGCAGCCCATCCCGGCCGCGACGAGGCCGATCAGCGTCGGGATGTCGCTGCCGACCTGCGCGATGCGCGGCGTGAAGCCGGCCTGCTCGCACTGAGTCATCAGGAACCGGTGGTGCGCGGCGGAGCGCTGTGCATCGAACCAGACGAACGGCTCGTTCGCGACGTCGGCCAGCGTGCGTGGCGCGATGAAGCGGCCGCCCGACGGCGCGGGCATCGCGAGCACGAAGCGGTCGCTCAGCAACCGCACGCCCGTCAGGTGCGGCGCTTCCTCGCGACGCCACGCCATGATCCCGGCGTCGAGCTGGCCGCGCATCAGCGCGCTCGCCTGTTCGGCCGACAGCATCGGCGCGATCGACAGTTTCACGTCCGGGCACGCATCGCGAAACGCCTTGAGGACGTTCGCGACGACCGGCAGCGGCAGGCAGTTCGGCAGCGCGCCGAGCCGTAGTTCGCCGAACTGGCCGGCCGCGCTGCGCAACGCGCGCTCGCGACTGTCCTGCAGCATCGCGAGGAGGCCGGTCGCATCGTGCAGGAAGCTCGTGCCGGCCGCCGTGAGCGTGACGCCCGTCGCGCGACGAATCAGCAGCGGTGTGCCGATCGCGTCCTCGAGCTCGCGAATCTGTCGCGACAGCGCGGGTTGGACGATGCCGGCCGCGCGGGCGCCGGCCATCACGCTGCCGGCCTGGGCGACGGCGACGAAGTAGCGCAGGTGACGCAGTTCGATCTGGCGCATGCGGTGAGGTGTCGGATGGGGTGGATGGGTATGCCTGTGGAGCATAGCAAATGCCATTCGATGGTATTGGAAAGCATGGCTGGCCCGGCGTACGATGACCGTCATTGCCGTATTCGCTCCGTCGCGCATCACGCGCGTTTTCTCCATCCTCATAGCGTTCCGTCCCATGCCGCTTCATATCCCGACTCCTTATATCCGTTCGTCGATCGCATCCCGTCGGCTCGGCACGACCATCCGGCTGAAGCTCGAGGCGCTGCAGCCGTCGGGTTCGTTCAAGCTGCGCGGCATCGGCGCCGTGTGCGAGGCGCGGCACGCCGCCGGCGCGCGGCGATTCGTGTCGTCGTCGGGCGGCAACGCGGGTATCGCGGTCGCGTACTGCGGCCGCGAGCTCGGCGTGCCGGTGCGCGTCGTCGTGCCGGAAAGCACGTCCGGGCGGGCGCGCGAACTGATCCGCGTCGAGGGCGCGGAACTCGTCGTGCACGGCGCGAGCTGGGCCGAGGCGAACGCGTTCGCGCAGTCGGGGCTCGACGCGCACGACGCGTTCGTGCATCCGTTCGACGATCGCATGCTGTGGCAGGGCCACGCGACGATGATCGACGAGATGGCGGCGGCCGGCCCGAAGCCCGACGCGGTCGTGCTCGCGGTCGGCGGCGGCGGTCTGCTGTGCGGCGTGCTCGAAGGGCTGGCGCGCAACGGCTGGCACGACGTGCCGGTCGTCGCGGCCGAGACGGAGGGCGCCGACTGCTATGCGCGTTCGGTCGCGCAGGGGCGTCCGGTCGAGCTGGCGGCCATCACGAGCATCGCGACGACGCTCGGCGCGAAGCGGCCGTGCGACGCGGCGGTCGAATGGGCGACACGCCACGCGATTCATCCGGTCGTCGTGTCCGATGCCGACGCGGTGGCTGCGTCGCTGCGGTTTCTCGACGAACACAGGATCGTCGTCGAGCCCGCGTGCGGCGCGGCGCTGGCCGCGCTGGAGCGGCCGGTGCCGGTGCTCGAGTCGGCAGCGGACATCGCGGTGATCGTCTGCGGCGGCGTGACCACGCCCGTCGAGGATCTGCAGACGCTGCGCGCGACGTTGCGGTAGGCGAGGGCGTCGGCAAACAGCGCGGTCGCGACACGGCAGGTCGCTTGCGATTGTCGCGCGCGGCGACTGCGAGTCTGGGGCGCCCGTGGCTGAGTGTGGCGCGTCGATGTTGCCCTGTCGTCAATCCCGCGCGGCCAATCGCGGCCGGCGCACAGCCGGATGAGCGGAAACGACTTCAGGGAATAAGGCGGAAGGGATGCGTATCGTCGCGCCGCGCCGCATGCGGCCGGGCGCGACGGTACGGGCGCGAGATCAGTTCGTGGTGGCCGCGCTCGCGCCGGACGGCGTGGATGATGTGACCGCGGCAGCCGGCGCAGGCGATGCGCTCGACGGCGGCGATGCCGATGCCGAGAGCGATGCGGGTGTGGACGCCGCTGACGAAGGCGCGGTCGAAGACGAGGACGGCATAGCGGTGGCCGCGGATGCGGCCGGTTCCGGAAGAGCCGGGGGCGGGGAAACCGGCGCCGCCGTCGAACCGGAGGTCGACGAAGGTGCGGGTGCGGGCGCGGTTGCCGGACCGGAAACCGGCTTGGGCGCCGAAGCCGGTGCGGCACCCGACGCGGGAGCCGGAGCAGGGGGCGATGCCGGCGCCGGGCCGGCGGCCGAAGCCGGTGCAGGCGCAGAAGCCGCCGCGGGTGCCGCCGCCGAAGCCGGCACCGCTCCTGACGCCGCCGTCGGCGGCGCCGCACGCATCGCAGCCGGCGCCGCGACGGCCGATGCTGCGGCCGGCACGGCATTCGCGCCCGACCCCGGCGCGACACCCGTCGCCGACAGCGGCACCGGCGCCGCGGGCGGCGTCGGCACGACCGGCGTCGTCATCTTCAGCGGTTCACCCTGCGGCGTCGGCGCGGGCTCGGGCAGCGGCGCGACGGGCTCCTTCTCCGCGGCCTTCACGGTCGCGCGGTCGCGGCGCGCCGGGTCGATCTTCAGGAAATGGTCGACGAGCGTGAAGAAGCGCTCATAGAACACGCCGGCGGGAATCGTCTCGCTCGCGGTCTTGACGAGCGCGTCGTCGCTCGACCCGATCGGCAGCGACAGCGAGCCGAACACGCTCAAGCCCACGCTGGCCGACGTATTCGATTTCTTCAGCGTATAGCGGTCCTGCACCGCGTTCACGTACGCGATGCTCGACGCGCCGTCCGCCGTCGCGTCCGCGCACACGACGTGAAACTCGATCACGACGTGCATGTCGTTGCTCGGCTGGAAATTCTTGCTGCCGTCGACCGCGTCGTTGCGCGACGACGACACCACGTAGCCCTGGCTCAGCAGCGCGCGCCGCGCGGCCTCGCAGGCCGCGTCGGATTTCGCGTGGAACGTGTGCGCGTAAGGGCTGGTGGTCGCGTCGAACTGTTCCTGCTGATAGATCGGCTTGGGCGGCGACGAGCATGCCGCCAGCACGGTCGCGACCGCGAGCGCGCACGAAACGGAAAACAGGCGAAATCGATTGTGCATGGCGTCTTTCAGAAGGCTCGGCAAGCGGCGGCGCAACGGGGAGGCCCGGATTAATGCGCGCGCACGTCTCGTATGGCCGGGGCGACATTATAGTTTCCTTTGATGTCGCGCTCGCTTCAGTCGGCCGGCGCGCCGCGCGCCGCGGCCAGCAATTGCGACGTCAGCGGATGATGTTCGCCGCGCCGCGAGCGGATCGCATGGATTTCCTCGGTCACGTCGCCCGCGCGCCCGAGCCGCCGGAGCCCGCGCAGCAGCGACGCATCGTTCGCGCCGAGTTCGCTCAGCGGGAACACGCCGAGGCCGCGCGCCGCGAACACGGCCATCAGCGCGCTGTCCTCGAACTCGCCGGCCACGCGCGGCACGATCCGTTCGCTTTCCAGCCACAGGTCGAGACGCGCGCGCAATGCCGAATGCGCGGTCGGCAACAGCACCGGCAGGTCGGCCAGGCACTGTGGAAAGCGCTGCCGCGCGGCCGGCGTGACGAGCGCCGCGGGCCCGTACCAGTCGACCGGCGACGCGACGAGCCGCTCGCTCGTCACGCGCAGATTCGACCCCGACGGCGCACCCTGGCCGGCCAGCACGAGATCCAGGTGATGCAGCGCGAGCTCCGCGAGCAGCGCGTCGTGCTCGCCTTCGTGGCACAGCAGCCGCAGCGTGGGCGTGTCGAGCACCGGGGCCAGGATCGCGTGCGCGGCGAGCTTGGAGATGCCGTCCGCGAGGCCGACCGCGAGCCGCACGGTCGGCTGGCTGGCCGCCGCGCGCACGTCGTCGGGGATCTGCCGCCCCATCTCGAAGATGACTTCCGCGCGCGCAAAGGCGGCCTGCCCGGCGTCGGTCATCGCGACGCCGCGCCCCGCCGGGCGCAGCAACTGGTGCCCGAGCGATTTCTCCAGCTCGCGCACCTGCGCGCTGATCGTCTGCACGGCCATGTCGAGCCGCTCGGCCGCCCGAGCGAAGCCGCCTTCCTTCACGACGACCCAAAAATAGTACAGATGTCGAAAATTCAGCATCGCAGCGCGATATATCGGAAAAACCGAACCTAAAGTCAGATTATCGCTGATTTTTTCGAACTTTGGCGTAGCCTATCATCGGGCTTTCCACTTTCGTATCGGCCCATCCCATGGACTACCTGCTGACGCTTGCCGCCGACCCCGCCGTCTGGGCCGCGCTCCTGACGCTCGTCGTGATGGAAGTCGTGCTCGGCATCGACAACCTGATCTTCATCTCGATCCTCAGCAACAAGCTGCCCGAAGCGCAGCGCGCCCGCACGCAGCGCCTCGGCATCGCGCTCGCGCTGGTGATGCGCCTCGCGCTGCTCGGCAGCGTCGCGTGGATCGCGAGCCTGACCGAACCCGTGTTCACGCTGTTCGACCATGCGTTCTCGTGGCGCGACCTGATCCTGCTGTTGGGCGGCCTGTTCCTCGTGTGGAAGGCCACCACCGAGATCCATCACCACGTGTCGCACGACGGCGACGGCGCGGGCGGGGCCGCCGGCGCGGCCGGCCTGACGATGTGGGCCGCGATCGGCCAGATCGTGATGCTCGACATCGTGTTCTCGATCGACAGCATCGTGACCGCGATCGGCATGACCGAGCACGTTCCGATCATGTTCGTCGCCGTGATCGTCGCCGTGAGCGTGATGCTGTTCGCCGCGCAGCCGCTCGCACGCTTCATCGACCGCAACCCGACGATCGTGATGCTCGCGCTGTCGTTCCTGGTCGTGATCGGCATGACGCTGATCGCCGAAGGGTTCGGTTCGCACGTGCCGAAGGGGTACATCTACGCGGCGATGGCGTTCTCGGCGTTCGTCGAGGGCATGAACATGCTGGCGCGGCGCGCGAAGGCGAGGCGGGCCGCGCACGCGGCGCGCGACTGAGCCGGCGCGGGTGACGCCGGCCGCCGCGGCGGCCGGTTCGCGCGCCTCATACGGAATCCGGATGAAATTCGCACGGAAAGGAGAAACGCGATGAAATGTCCTGTCTGCAAGACGCCCGACCTGCTGATGGCCGAGCGCCAGTCGATCGAGATCGACTACTGTCCGAGCTGCCGCGGCGTGTGGCTCGATCGCGGCGAGCTCGACAAGCTGATCGCCCGCGAGACTGGCGATGCGCCGGCCCGCCGCGACGCCGCGCCGGCGCAACACGATGCGCATGCGCCGCGCGAGCGCGACGACGGTTGGGGGCGCGACGGCCGCTCGCACGACGAGCGTCATCGGCACGACGGCCGGCGCCGCAAGAAGTCGGTGTTCGACTTGTTCGATTTCGATTGAATCTGCCGTCCGCGTGGCTGATCGCGCGCGGCTCGATGCAAAAAAAAGCCCCGCCCGGCATCGCGCCGGCGCGGGGCTTTTTCATGCGCGTCGCGTCAGGACACGCGTCGACGCTTACGCATTGCCGGCCGTCACGTCGATGCGGCGCGGGCGCGTTTCCTCGCGGCGCGGAATCGTCAGCGTCAGCACGCCGTCGCGCAGGTTCGCGTCGATCCGCGACGTGTCGAGATCGGCGCTCAGCACGAACGACCGCGCATAGCGCGTCGAACGGATTTCCGCATGTCGCACGCGCAGGTCGGCCGGCGTGTCGATCTGCGTCGCGGCTTCGATCGTCAGCGTATTGTCGTGCACCTTCACGTCGAGGTTCTCGCGCGGCACGCCGGGCAGGTCGGCTCGCAGCGTGACGCCGCGCGCGTCCTCGACGATGTCGACGGACGGGGTGATCGCGGGCCGGCGCGCGGCTTCGGCGGCGGCAGCGTGAACGGTGCTCGGGTGGCGTTCGGCCAGGGTCGGGTTCGTGTTCATGTCGGTATCCTGAAGGTTACTGAATGGTGATCGCACGCGGCTTCGAGGCCTCGCGCCGGCCCACGCGAATCAGCAGGCAGCCGTTCTCGTAGCGGGCGCTGACCTGGTCCGGGTCCGCGTCGCGCGGCAGTTCGACCACGCGGCGGAACGCGCCGTGAAAGCGCTCCTGCGCATACGTGCGCACGTCGTCGCCTTCGCGCGGCGCCGGTTTGCGCTCGCCGCTGATCGTCAGCAGATCCTTGTCGATCGACACGTCGAAGTCGGCCGCGGCCATGCCGGGTGCGAACGCGACGATCTCGATCGCGTCGTCGGTGGCGCCGACGTTGAGTGCGGGAAACGCGCCGGCGCGCCCCGCGCGGATGCCCGACGGGCGTTCGCCGAGGAGGCTCGCCATCTGCCGCTGTACGCGGGCGAATTCGTCGAACAAGTCGTAGCCGTGATGGATACCGCTCATGTTGGTCCTCCTGAACAGGGAACGCGGGAGACGCGACGGCGCGACGCCTGCGGCGGGCGCGACGGCGGCTCCACGGGATCGATAACGGGGGCGGTGCGTTGCATGCGGCACTGCCAGCCGACGCTTAATTAGTGGCCGCCATCACGCATTTCAAGAGGGAATCTGCAATCTGCATCGACGCGCGCGCGCGGGATTCGATGCGACAATCGCCGCGACATATCCGCAGACCAACCTCACGGGACAACCATGGACATTCGACGTATCGCGATCGTCGGCGCCGGCGTGATCGGCGCGAGCTGGGCCGCTTTCTACCTGACGCAAGGCTTCGACGTCGTCGCGACCGACCCGGCGCCGCACGCCGACGCGCGGCTGCGCGACGCGCTCGCCGCCTTCCTCGGCGAGCGGGCCGCCGAGCTTTCCGCGCGGCTGTCGTTCGACGCCGATCTCGTGCGCGCGCTGGACGGCGTCGACTTCGTGCAGGAGAACGGCCCGGAACGGCTCGACCTGAAGCGCGCGCTGTACCGCCGGATGGACGACGTGCTGCCCGCGCACGTGCCGATCGCGTCGAGCTCCTCGGGCCTGAAGATGTCCGAGATCCAGACCGCGTGCGCGAAGCATCCGGAGCGCTGCCTGATCGCGCATCCGTTCAATCCGCCGCACCTGATCCCGCTCGTCGAGCTGGTCGGTGGCGACGCGACCGGCCAGGACGTGATCGCGCGCGTGAAGCAGTTCTACGATGCGCTCGGCAAGCAGACGATCGTGCTGAACAAGGAGATGACCGGCCACGTCGCGAACCGGCTCGCGGCCGCGCTGTTCCGCGAGGTGTATCACCTCGTCGGCGAAGGCGTCGTGAGCGTCGCCGATGCGGACAAGGCCGTCGCGTGGGGGCCCGGCCTGCGCTGGGGGCTGATGGGGCAGTGCCTGACCTATCACCTCGGCGGCGGCGCGGGCGGGATCGCGCATTTCCTCGAACACCTGTCGGGGCCGATCACGAGCTGGTGGGACGACCTCGGCACGCCGTCGTTCGATCCGGAAGTCGATCGGAAGCTGACCGATGCGCTGCGCGCGATCCAGGGCGAGCGCTCGATGCAGGAACTGGCGGCGGAGCGCGACCGGTTGCTCGTCGAACTGATCGACGCGCGGCGCCGCAGCTTCCTGCCGTGATCCTGATCGCGTCGCGCCGGCGCGGCGGCGCCGGTCATTGCTGCGAGGTCGTCTGGCTGGCGGGCGGCACGCGGGCCAGCCACGCGGGGCTCGCGGCCTGCACGAGTTCGCGGTTGCGCGCACGCGTCGCGGCATTCGGCGGGTAGTTGCCGTCGTTGGTCGGCAGTTGGCCGTCGAGATAGGCCTGCTTGAGCTGGTCGATGACTTCCGCGCGCGTCAGGCCCTGTTGTGCGGGGGCCGACGCGTCGGTCTGGGCAAAGGCGGGGGAGAGCAAGGCGGCTGCAGCGGTCGCGACGGCGAATCGCAGGACGTTCTTCATGGCGGGCTCCGAGCAAGGGGACGGGTACCGGACGCGCGCGGCGATGCGCGGTGCGTTCGGATCGGGCCCATTGTCGCGAGCGGGTGCTGCGCGGACGATGACGCGTTCCGGGCAAGGCTGTCAGGCGCGGGCGCGCCCGCGCCTGTGTGCGATGCCTGCGGTGCCGTTACAACTCGGCCGCCGCCGTGATCAGCGTGGCTTCGAGCGCGAGCGTCGAGCGCGACGCGGCCGCCGGGCGATCGATCACGTATTCGAGTTCGCCGAGTTCCGGCAGGCCCGCGTCGAGCCGCGCGAGCCCGGCCGGGATCACGTAGCCGGCGAACGCGCTGACGCCGAGCCCCGCGCTCGCGGCGGCGCGCAACACCGCGACGCTGCTGCTCACGACGGCGATCCGGTACGGCCGCCCGACGGCCTCGAGCGATTCGAGCACGCGGCGGCGCGACACGCTCGGCTCCGGATGCATCGCGAGCGGCAGCACGGCCTCGTGGCCGGTGATCCGCGAATCGGGGCCGGTGCACCAGTACAGCGGTTCGCTGCGGATCACACGGCCGCGCCGGCTGCCGGCGATCCGCTTCGCGAACACGAGATCGTGCCGGCCCTCGTCGAGCGCGTCGAACAGGTCGCCCGACAGCCCGGTCGAGATTGCCAGCTCGACGTCCGGGTTGCGCTGCACGAAGCTCGCGAGCGCGGCCGTCAGGTGCGCCGACGCGAAATCCTCCGACATCGCGAGCCGCACCTTGCCCGACAGCGGCGGCCCGCAGACCGACGTGACGGCCTCGTCCATCAGCTCGAGGATGCGCACCGCGTAACGGAACAGCGCGTCGCCGTGCTGCGACAGGTGCACGTTGCGCGTGTCGCGCTCGAACAGCGGCCGGTCGAGCAGCTCCTCGAGCCGGCGGATATGCTGGCTGACGGTCGACTGCGACAGGTTCACGCGCTCGGACGCGGCGGTGAAGCTGCCGGACTGGGCGACGGCGACGAAGCTGCGCAGCAACTCGGGCGGTAACGGACGCATTGCTAAATCCACTGAATCGGTTTCGACAACTTCATAAATGGCCGGATTTTGCGGCGCTAGTATCGGATCACGCGCCCGTGCGGCCTCCGCCAACGAGGGGCACCGGACGCGTAGCCCGTGTCGCGCCGCCGATGGCATCGGTCAGTCTAAGCCATCCGGCGTCCGGCCCGAAACCGCATCATCCCATCGACCCCGAGAACGTGCTCGCACGACGAGCCGCCGGGCCGCGGCGCCCCGCCGCAGGAGACAGACAGTCCGCCCGGGATCGGCGTGCGGGCCTGGCTCCCGCGCGCGTCAGGCACCCGTCACGAAGAGACTGGAGACGACTCATGATCATCTACGGAACCGCGCTGCTGGCGTTCTGCCACCTGGCCGGACTGTTCCTCGGCGACCTGCTCGGCAGCGCGATCGGCGTGAAAACCAACGTCGGCGGCGTCGGCATCGCGATGCTGCTGCTGATCTGCCTGCGCCTCTGGCTGCACCGGCGCGGCTGGATGCCGAAGGAGACCGAGGCGGGCGTCGGTTTCTGGGGCGCGATGTATATCCCGGTGGTCGTCGCGATGGCCGCGAACCAGAACGTGGTCGCCGCGCTCAAGGGCGGGCCGGTCGCGCTGCTGGCCGCCGTCGGCGCGGTCGCGATCTGCGCATGCTGCATCGCGGTACTCGCGCGCACCGGGCGCGACGACACGGCCTTCGCGGGCGTGCCGCAATTCGAAGAACAGTGAAGGAGGCCGCCATGCTGCAGATGCTCGAAAAAACCGTCGCCCACAACGGGCTCGTCGCGTCGTTCGCGCTGGTCGGCCTGATCATGTGGCTGTCGTCGATCGCGTCGCGCAAGCTCACGTTCGGCCGCGTCCACGGCTCGGCGATCGCGATCGTGATCGGCCTCGTGCTCGCCTACGTCGGCGGCGCATTCACCGGCGGCGAGAAGGGGCTGGCCGACGTCAAGCTGTTCGCCGGTATCGGCTTGATGGGCGGCGCGATGCTGCGCGATTTCGCGATCGTCGCGACCGCGTTCGAAGTGCAGCCGACCGAGGCGCGCAAGGCCGGGCTCGTCGGCGTCGTGTCGCTGCTGCTCGGCACCGTGCTGCCGTTCATCGTCGGCGCGTGCGTCGCGCGCGCGTTCGGCTATACCGACGCGGTCAGCATGACGACGATCGGGGCCGGCGCCGTCACCTATATCGTCGGGCCCGTCACGGGCGCGGCGATCGGCGCCAGTTCCGACGTGATCGCGCTCAGCATCGCGACGGGGCTCGTGAAGGCGATCATCGTGATGGTCGGCACGCCGGTCGCGGCCAACTTCATGGGGCTGAAGACGCCGCGCTCCGCGATGATCTTCGGCGGGCTCGCCGGCACCGTCAGCGGCGTGAGCGCGGGCCTTGCCGCGACCGACCGCCGGCTCGTGCCGTACGGCGCGCTGGTCGCGACGTTCCATACCGGCGTCGGCTGCCTGCTCGGGCCGTCGCTGCTGTTCTTCACGACGCGCGCGCTGGTCGGCGCGTAGGGCGATGCGACGCGGCCCGCGCGCGGGCCGCATCCATCGCGGCGTCCTCTGAGTCGCATTCTGCAACATCATCAATCGGCAGCGGCGCCAGGCTTAGAATGCCGCTGAACCATCGAAGCGGAGAACTGTTCATGACCGGATGGAATCACGCGCGGCAGGCGCGCGATGCACGCGTCGCGGCCGGCGCGGCTTACGCGCAGGGCAAGCGGGTCGACGCGCGCGACGCCGTCGCGTTGCTCGAGGCGGTGCTGCGGCCCGGCGATCGCGTGTGCCTCGAAGGCGACAACCAGAAGCAGGCCGATCTGCTCGCCACCGCGCTCGCCGACGTCGACAGCGCGAAGATCCACGACCTGCACATGGTGCAGTCGGGCGTCGTGCTGCCCGAGCACCTCGACGTGTTCGAGCGCGGCATCGCGAAGCGGCTCGACTTCGCGTATTCGGGCCCGCAATCGCAGCGCATCGCGAAGCTGCTGTTCGGCGGCAAGATCGCGCTCGGCGCGGTGCACACCTATCTCGAACTGTTCGCCCGCTACTTCATCGACCTCACGCCGCAGGTCGCGCTGATCGCGGCCGTGAGCGCCGATCGCGACGGCAACCTGTACACCGGGCCGAACACCGAGGACACGCCGACCGTCGTCGAGGCCACCGCGTTCAAGGACGGCGTCGTGATCGCCCAGGTCGACCGCATCGTCGACAAGGTGCCGCGCGTCGACATCCCGGGCGATCGCGTGCATTTCGTCGTCGAGGCCGGCCGGCCGTTCTACGTCGAGCCGCTGTTCACGCGCGACCCGGCCGCGATCACCGAAACGCAGATCCTCACCGCGATGCTCGCGATCAAGGGCATCTACGAGCCGTACGGGATCAAGCGCCTGAACCACGGGATCGGCTTCAACACGGCCGCGATCGAGCTGCTGCTGCCGACCTACGGCGCGAAGCTCGGGCTGAAGGGCAAGGTCTGCACGCACTGGGCGCTCAATCCGCATCCGACGCTGATTCCCGCGATCGAATCGGGCTGGGTCGAGCAGATTCACTGTTTCGGCTCCGAAGTCGGGATGGACGACTACATCCGCGCGCGCTCCGACGTGTGGTTCACCGGCCCCGACGGGTCGCTGCGCTCGAACCGCGCGTTCTGCCAGACGGCCGGCCTCTATGCGTGCGACATGTTCATCGGCTCGACGCTGCAGATCGACCTGTCCGGCCATTCGTCGACGGTCACCGCCGAGCGCATCGCCGGCTTCGGCGGCGCGCCGAACATGGGCAGCGACGCGCGCGGCCGGCGCCATCCGAGCGAGCCGTGGCTGAAGGCGGGGGCCGAAGCCGACCCCGACACGCCGGCGGCGCTGCGGCGCGGCCGCAAGCTCGTCGTGCAGATCGGCGAGACGTTCGGCGACAAGAACGTGCCGATGTTCGTCGAGAAGCTCGACGCGCTGAAGCTCGCCGACAAGCTGCAGCTCGACCTCGCGCCGATCATGGTCTACGGCGACGACGTCACGCACATCGTCACCGAGGAAGGGATCGCGAACCTGCTGATGTGCCGCGACAAGGACGAACGCGAGCACGCGATCCGCGGCGTGGCCGGCTATACGGACGTCGGCCGCGGCCGCGACAAGAGGATGGTCGAGCGGCTGCGCGAGCGCGGCGTGATCCGCCGCCCGGAGGATCTCGGCATCGATCCGCTCGACGCCGACCGCCGCTGGCTCGCCGCGCGTTCGATCAAGGATCTCGTGCACTGGTCGGGCGGGCTCTACGCGCCGCCGGCCCGGTTCCGCAACTGGTGAGGAAGAGGGCATGGAACAGTTGAACTATCGCTTCACCGCGCGCGAACGCGCGAAGGGCGAGCAGGCCGCGGCGCTCGTCGGCGTGGTCGCGTCCGGCAATCTCGAGGTGCTCGTCGAGCGCGTGCTGCCGGGCAACGAATGCGAGATCGACATCCGCACCGCGGCCGTCGGGTTCGGCGCGGTGTGGCAGGCGGTCGTGTCGGATTTCGTCGAACGGCGCACGCCGGGCGGCCTGAAGCTGTCGATCAACGATGGCGGCGCGCGGCCCGACATGGTGTCGCTGCGGCTCGCGCAGGCCGTGCGCGCGATCGAGGGGAACGCATGATGAGCGACATTCGTCACATCCATGACGCTCCCGCGTTCGTCGCGAACGCGGCGAGCTGGTATGAAGCATCGGCGCGGCAACGCATCGACGGGCTGCTCGACGCGGGCAGTTTCAGCGAATTCCTCGGGCCGGCCGAGCGCGTGACGAGCCCGCACCTGCCGCTGTTCGGCCTGCCGCAGCAGTTCGACGACGGGATGGTGGTCGGCCACGGCCGGCTCGACGGCCGGCCGGTGTTCGTCGCCGCGCAGGAAGGCCGCTTCATGGGCGGCGCGTTCGGCGAAGTGCACGGCGCGAAGCTCACCGGGTTGCTGCGCGCCGCGCGCGACGTCGGCAAGCCGGTGCTGATCCTGTTCGATACGGGCGGCGTGCGGCTGCAGGAAGCGAACGCCGGCGAGCTCGCGATTGCCGAGATCATGCGGGCACTGGTCGAAGCCCGCGCGGCCGGCGTGCCGGTGATCGGGCTGATCGGCGGGCGCGCGGGCTGCTACGGCGGCGGCGGTTTGCTCGCCGCGTGCTGTTCGGCGCTCGCGGTGTCGGAGCAGGGGCGCATCAGCGTGTCGGGGCCTGAAGTGATCGAGACCAATCGCGGCGTCGAGGAATTCGACTCGAAGGATCGCGCGCTGATCTGGCGCACGATGGGTGGCAAGCATCGGCGGCTGATCGGCGGTGCCGATCGTTACGTGGCCGATACGCCGGACGCGTTCCGCGCGGCCGCGCTCGACCTGATCGGCCGCGCGCCGACGTTCGATGCGGCGATGCTGCGCGCGGAACAGGCGCGTCTCGACGCGCGGGTCGAACGGTTCGGCGGCTGCAAGGATGCGCTCGACGTCTGGCGCGCGCTCGGCGCGGACAAGCCGGAAGCGATTCCCGGCATGCCCGACGATGCATTCGCGAAGCTCGCCGATCAACTGCAGGAGCCGCAGCATGACGCTCGATGAAGTACTGAACTCGCTGTTTCCCCGAGGCCATTCGATTGTGCGCAATGGCGGCCTGCTGACGGGCCACGCGGAACTGGCCGGCACGCGCGTCGACGTGATCGGTGTGTCCGACCGCCTGCCGTTCGGCATCGACGAGGCGCTGACGCTCGCATCGCGCGTGCTCGACACGATCGAGCGCGGCGGCGATACGCCGATCGTCGTGCTGGTCGACAGCGACAGCCAGCGGATGAGCAAGCGCGACGAATTGCTCGGCCTGAACGAAGGGCTGTCGCATCTCGCAAAGTGCCTGATGCACGCGGATCTCGCCGGACACCGGACGATCGGCGTGCTGTACGGCCACACGGCCGCGGGCGCGTTCATCGCGACCGCGCTCGCGACGCGCACGCTGCTCGCGGTGCCGGGCGCCGAACCCGAGGTGATGGACCTGCCGTCGATGTCGCGCGTGACCAAGCTGCCGATCGACGTGCTGAAGGAGATGGCGCGTTCGACACCGGTGTTCGCGCCGGGGCTCGACAACCTCGTGAAGATGGGCGCCGTCGACGCCGTGCTCGATCCGTCCCGCGCGCTCGACGCGCAGGTCGGCGAATGGCTCGGCAAGCCGGCCGAGCGCGTCGACCGGCGCGCGGCGCGCGGCCGGCCGGTCGCGACCGACGTGGCCGCCCGCGTCGAGGCCCTTGCGCGTGCCGCACGCTGAGCTGCCGCTGCGCCGCCACACGCTCGTCACGCTGACGGCGGCCGGGTGGGGCGCGGCCTTCGCCCGTGACCCCGCGCTCGCGGGCGATCCGCTCGTACGCGCATGGGCCGAGCGCGGCTGGCCGCTGATCGTGCGTCGCGCGTCGCCGGATGAAGCCGCTGCCGGCCGCGTGCCGCTCGGCCTGCCGCTGCCGCCGTCGGCGGGCAAGCGGCGCATCGCGCTGAACGTGGCCGCCGACATGCTCGAAACGGTCGGCCCGCTACCGGCATTGGCGGACGTCCTCGCCGTAGCGCCCGCCGCGTGGCATGCGCCGCTGCGCGAGCTCGATGCGCTCGGCGCGCGCTGCGGCGTGCAGGGCCGCGTGTTCGGCAGCCTCGCCTGGCAGGCGCTGACCGGCGAGCCGTACCTGAGCGCGTCGTCCGATCTCGACATCGTGTTCCCGCTGCCGGACGCCGCGTCGCTCGCGCCGCTGCTCGACGGTCTTGCGGCGATCGACGCACGCGCGCCGATGCGTATCGACGGCGAACTGCTGCGCGACGACGGCGCGGGTGCGAACTGGCGGGAACTGCACGCGCGGCTGCCCGAAGTCGCGGTGAAGACCGCGACTACCGTCGAATTGATGCGCGTCGATGCATTCATCGGAGGCACCGAATGAACGCCGGGGCTGCCTGCCGCGTCGCGTCGCCGTCGGAGGCCGAGCGCATCGCCGCGCTGGCCGAGCGCAGCCTCGTGCTCGAGATCGACACCTATCCGAAGCCGGGCCTCGTCAGTCACGTCGACACCGGCAGTCACGCGGACATGGACGCCACGACGTTCGCGCGCAGCGCCGCCGTGCTGCGCCCGTACTTCGCGGAACTCGCCGACGCGGGCGCGCGCGATGCCGACATGGCCGTGCTGCGCAAAATAGGCCTGCGGGCCGAGCACGCGATGCTCGCCGCGACCGGCGGCGTCAATACGCATCGCGGCGCGATCTTCGGGCTCGGGCTGCTGTGCGCGGCCGCCGGCCGGCGTGCGTTGCCGGGTGCCGTACCGGACGGCACGACGCTCGGTGCGTTCGTGTCCCGCCGCTGGGGCGTCGAGATCCTCGGCGGCCCGCGTTTGCCGGACAGCCACGGCGAGCGCGCGAGCCGCCGCTACGGTGTCGGCGGTGCGCGTCGCGAGGCGGCCGACGGCTTCCCGACCGTGTATGCGATCGGACTGCCCGCGCTGCGCCGCGCCCAGCGCGACCTGCCGGACGACCCGGAAGCCGCGCGCATCGACGCGTGCTTCGCGCTGATCGCCGCGCTCGACGACACGAATCTGCTGCATCGGGGCGGTCAGGACGGCCTCGATTTCGCCCGCGCGACCGCCCGCGCGTTCGTCGCGCGCGGCGGCGTGCGCGCGCGCGACTGGCGGTTGCGCGCGGTAGCCGCGCATCGTGCGTTCGTGGCGCGCCGGCTGAGCCCGGGCGGCGCGGCCGACCTGCTCGCGATGAGCGTGTTCGCCGATGCGCTCGAAGCCGAAGGATGTGCGCGATGACGCTGGCCATCCTGTGCTCGGGGCAAGGCGCGCAACGTGCCGACATGTTCGACCTGACCGGATCGGCGCCGCAGGCCGACGCACTGTTCGCGCACGCGGGCCGGCTGCTCGGCGACGATCCGCGCACGTGGGTCCGGCGGGCCGGGCCCGACGCGCTGCAGGAAAACCGCGCCGCGCAGATTCTCTGCACGGTCCAGGCGCTCGCGGCGGCCGCGCTGCTCGGCGCGGTGTGGCCGCGCCGGCGCTGCGTCGCGGGCTACAGCGTCGGCGAGGTCGGCTCGTGGAGCGTCGCGGGGATGATCGACCCGCACGACGCGCTCGACCTGGCCGATGCGCGTGCACGCGAGATGGATGCCACGAGCGGCGGCGACGAGCGGATGGCGTTCGTGCGCGGCCTGACGCGGGCGCGACTGGCGCAGCTGTGCGACGGTCGCGACGCGGCCATCGCGATCGCGAACCCCGGCGATGCGTTCGTGGTCGCGGGGCGGCACGCCGATGTCGCCGCCGTAGCCGACGACGCGGCGCGCGCCGGCGCGCTGCGTGTCGCGCCCGTCTGCGTGCGGATCGCGTCGCACACGCGCCGGCTCGCGGCGGCCGTGCCGGCATTCCGCGCGACGCTGGCCGCGACGCGCGTGCGCCGGCCGTTGCCCGGCACGCGGCTGTTCTCGGGCATTGACGGCGCGTCGGTGCTCGATGTCGATACGGGCCTCGACAAGCTCGCGCGGCAGATCGCGGAGCCGGTCGAGTGGGCGGCCTGTCTCGCCGCATGCGTTGAGGCCGGCGCGAGCGCGTTTCTCGAACTCGGTCCCGGGCGGGCGCTGGCGGAAATGGCCGGCGGCGCGTATCCCGCGCTGCCCGCGCGCAGCGTCGCGGATTTCCGTTCCGTCGACGGCGTGACGAGCTGGCTCGCGCGCGTCGCGGCCGGCTGATCGGCGGGTCGAAATCCGGCTTGAAACACAGTCACGGGGCACCTGTTCCGCACGGTGTGTTGCGCCGGCGCAGCAGCGTCGAAGCCGCCTCTTGTCACGCGAAATGGCGTCGCTACAATGGCGCCCGCCATGAGACCAGCCGCCTTCCTTTTCGCCGCGTTTTTCTGCGCGACGATCGCCCACGCCAGCCAGATTCCGTCCGATGCCGCATCGGTCGGCACGTACTTTTCGTATGACAACGCGGCGGTCGACGCGACCGTCGATCTGATCGAACAGGCGCAGCGCCGCGTGCTGCTGGCCGGCTATACGCAAGTGCCGCCGGCGGTCGCGAACGCGCTGAGGGCGGCCCGTGCGCGCGGGATCGAGGTGCGCGTCGTGCTCGTGCGTTCGCCGCGTGCGGGCCGGACCAGCGGCGCCGGCTATCTGAAATCCGCCGGTGTCGACGTCGCGATCGATTCGCGGCACGGCGGCCCCGCGTCGCGCTTCATGATCGTCGACGACAGCGTCGCGCTGACGACGCTGTCCGACGGCGCGGCCGAGCACGCCGACACGGTGAACGTGTTCCGGCGCGCGCCCGAACTCGCGCAGTCCTATGCGCAGTCGTTCTGGCGGCTGTATCGGGAGGCCGCCGGCCTCTGACCCTTTCCCGCGGCGCGTCGCGCGCCGGTATGACCCTGCTTGCATCGGCGCGACCGATGAACCATGCTCGTTGACATGGCGCCGGCGCGGCTCGCGCGCACCCGGCGCAACGGCAGGGAGCCGATCGTGACCGAAAGCAGTTTTGGCGATCGCGCGGATGCCGGCCGCCAGTTGGCCGACGCGTTGCGCGAATACGCGGGGCGAACCGATGTCGTCGTGCTCGCGCTGCCGCGCGGTGGCGTGCCCGTCGCGTATCCGGTCGCGTGCGCGCTGCGCGCGCCGCTCGACGTGCTGGTCGTGCGCAAGCTCGGCGTGCCGTTCGACCCCGAGCTCGCGATGGGCGCGATCGCGACGGGCGGCGCGATTCATCTGCAGCGTTCGGTGATCCGCGCGATGGGCGTATCGGATGCGCAACTCGCCGACGTGATCGCGCGCGAGACCGCCGAACTGCAGCGCCGCGAGGCGCTGTACCGCGGCGCGGCGCCGCCGCTGGCGGTGGACGGACGCATCGCGATCGTCGTCGACGACGGTGTCGCGACCGGCGCGTCGATGCGCGTCGCGCTGCAGGCGCTGCGCGAGCGCCATCCGGCGCGCCTCGTCGCGGCGGCGCCGGTCGCGCCGGCGGGTGCGGCGCATGCGTTCGACGGCCTAGCCGATGCATTCGTCGCGGTGTCGCAGCCGGCGCGGTTGTTCGGAATCAGCCAGTTCTACGCGCGCTTCGAGCAGACGAGCGACGACGAGGTGCGCGCGCTGCTCGACGCGGCGCGCGCCTGATCCGTCGTCACGTCCGACGGTTCCGGTGCGGGCGCGGTCGGCCGGCTTCCGCCTGCGCGAATACGCGCTGCATCGCCGGATGGACGTTGCCGTGCCAGCGTGGCCCCGTAAACAGCCCGTAGTGATCGCAATCGTCGACGTCGACGCGATGGCGCGCATCGGCCGGGAGGCCGCTGCACAGGTCGAGCGCCGCATGCGTCTGGCCGGCGCCCGTGACCGCGTCGCGGGCGCCTTCGACGGTCAGCAGCGCGACGTCGCGCAGCGCGGCCGGTTCGACGCGCCGGCCGCGCACGTGCCACGCGCCGGTCGCGAGCAACATGCGCTGGAACACGACGTCGACCGTGTCGAGAAAATAGTCGGCCGGCATGTCGAGCAGCGCGGTGTATTCACGCAGCGCCCGCCGTGCATCGGCGAGCCCGGCCATGTCGAAGCGGGAAGCGGCCAGCGCATAGGTCTCGATCAGCGTCAGGAAGCGTTGCGGATACAGGAGGGCGATCTCGCCCTGCTGTAGATAGGTCGGGAACACATGGCGGCCGTGTCCCGCGAAGCCGGGCGGCACGACGTCGATCAGATGGCGCCGGCACCAGTCGAGCGAATGGGCGGCCGCGGCGACGCCGAGCGCGCTCGGGTTCAGCCGCGCATCGAGCGGGCCGCCGATCAGCGTGATGCTCGCGGGCGGCGCGAGGCCGCGCGCCGCCCGCAACGCCAGGGCGCCGAGCGCCGGCACGGTCGCCTGGCACACGGCGACGACGTGCAGCGGCCGATCGTCGTGCTGGAGGGTGCCGACGAAGCCGTCGAGCATCGCGACGTATTCGTCGAGTCCGAAACGGCCGGCCGCGAGCGGCACGTCGCGCGCATTGCGCCAGTCGGTCACGCAGACGTCGCCGTCGGCGAGCAGCGTTTCGGCGGTTTCCCGCATCATCACGGCCGCGTGCCCGACGAGCGGCGCGCATAGCAGCACCATGCGGCGCGCGTCGGCGCGCGCGAAGCGCCGCAAGTCGCAAAACGGCGTGTGCGCGACGACCTGCTCGCCGACGTCGGGCCACGCGAGGTCGAAGCCCGGCGGCGCGGCCTGCGGGCCGAGCAGCGGTTCGAACAGGTCGTCGTAGCACGACGACGCGGCATGCGGCAGCGACGCGGCCGGCCATGCGTCGAACGCATATCGCGTCGCCGCGCGCCACGCGCGCATCCATTCCCGCTGCTGCTCGACGACGGCGTACCACATGGCGGACCCTGGGGCTGAAGGAGCGTGAACCTGCATTATGGTCGCAGGGGGCGGGCAGTGCGAGCCCGATGCGCGGCTGGCTGATGCGGGTCAAGCGCTAGGCGCTGCCGCGCGACGCTGCTACAGTCGTCGGCCCCATCCTCGTAAGCGGAGCGTTCGCGATGAAGCTGATCGGCATGCTGGATTCCCCGTTCGTGCGCCGCGTCGCCATTTCGGCGAAGCTGCTCGACCTGCCGTTCGAACACGAGTCGATCTCGGTATTTCGTCATATCGACCAGTTCAGGCGGGTCAATCCCGTCGTCAAGGCGCCGACGCTCGTGACCGACGGCGGCGCGACGCTGCTCGATTCGTCGCTGATCGTCGACTATCTCGACCACCTGGCCGCGCCGGAGCGGCGCCTGCTGCCCGACGCCGTCGAGGCCCGGCTGCGCGCGCTGGTGCCGATCGGCTTCGCGCTGGCCGCGGCTGAGAAAACCGTGCAGGTCGTCTACGAGCAGGCGTTGCGGCCATCGGACAAGCAGCACGAACCGTGGATCGAACGCGTGCTGAGCCAGCTCGAAGGTGCATACGGCGCGCTGGAACCGCTGGTCGCGGCCGCCAACGGCTGGTTCGGCGGCGCGCGACTGCTGCAGTCGGACGTGACGGTCGCGGTGGCGTGGCGCTTCACGCAGTTCATGGCGGCCAATTACCCGGTGCTCGCGCGGATCGATCCGGCCCGTTATCCGGCGCTCGCCGCGCATTCCGCGCGGGCGGAAGCGCTGCCGGCCTTCGTCGACACACCGCTCGCCTAGCTTGTGAAGCGGCCCGCCGGGCTGTCGCACGCCGCTCGCCGTTGTCCGGCAAGCCGCCGCCGATTGTTCTCGGCCGCTGACAAGTGACTTCGCATTCGCGCTGTTTATCCGGCGGCGACCGATCCCTAGAATCCACTCCATCAAATCACGCATTGCCAGATGGAGCCGACGATGAAAGCCCTGATTGAATCGAGCCTGTACCACCCGTCCGTCGTGTTGGCGCTTGCCGGGCTCACGCAGCTGATGGTCGAGCGCGATTTCAATCTCGGCCAGGTCGGGATGATCGTCGCCGCGCGTGGTGCGCAGGCAGCCGTGTCGCGGTCGCGCGCGCTGATCTTCTGCCGTCACTGCGAGGCGCACGCATGAACGCGCACGCCGACTGAATGAAAAAAGCCCGGCCCGCGCAAGCCGGTCGGGCGGATCGGGTTCGATCGGGCCCCGGCTTCGGCCGGGGCTTTTTCATTGGGCGACGCTCACGCGCGTGCGGGAGTCGCGACGCCGTAGATTTCCGATTCGTCGTCCTCGTCGCGCAACTGGCGCGCGAGCTGGTGCGCTTCGCGGCGCGTCGCGACGGCCGGCGGCGAGCCCTTCAGCGGCTGGCGCGCGGTTTCGGCGAGCGCGACGACCGACACGATGCCGATCAGCGCGGCGCCCATCATGTAGTACGCGGGCATCATCAGGTTGTGCGTCACGTCGACGAGCCACGCGGTCACCAGCGGCGTCGTGCCGCCGAACAGCGACACCGACACGTTGAAGCCGATCGCGAGCGCGCCGTAACGGATCTCGGTCGGGAACAGCGCGGGCAGCGCCGACGGCATCACGCCGGTGAAGCACGACAGCAGCACGCCGAGGATCAGCAGGCCGCCGAACACCGATGCCGTGGTGCCCGTGTGGATCAGCATCAGCGACGGGATCGACAGCACCAGCAGGCCCACGCAGCCGGCGAGCATCACCGGCTTGCGGCCGACCTTGTCCGACAGGCGGCCGGCGTACAGCGTCATCGGCATCATCAGCACCATCACGAGCAGCACCAGCACGAGGCTGTGCGATTCGTCGAAGTGCAGCGTCGACGACATGAAGCTCGGCAGGTACGACAGCACCATGTAGTCGGTCACGTTGAAGATCAGCACGAGGCCGACGCACAGCAGCAGCGCACGCCAGTTACGCATCAGCGTTTCGCGGAAGCGCGTCTTCGGCACGGCCTTGTCCTGCGCTTCGCGCGCTTCGGCCTGGCGCTTGAACGCGGGCGTTTCCTCGAGCTTCATCCGGATGTAGAGACCGATCAGGCCGAGCGGCCCGGCGATCAGGAACGGCACGCGCCAGCCCCACGACAGTAGCGCCTCCTGCGACAGCGACGCGGTGAGCAGCGCGACGACGCCCGCGCCCAGCACATAGCCGATCAGCGTGCCGAACTCGAGGAAGCTGCCCATGAAGCCGCGGCGCTTGTCGGTCGAGAACTCGGCGATGAAGGTGGCGGCGCCGCCGTATTCGCCGCCGGTCGAGAAGCCCTGCACGAGGCGGGCGACGAGCAGCAGGATCGGGGCCATGATGCCGATCGACGCGTAGCTCGGGATCAGGCCGATCGCGAAGGTGCCGACGGCCATCATGATCATGGTGGCGGCGAGCACGCGCTGGCGGCCGATGCGGTCACCGAGCGGGCCGAACACCATGCCGCCGAGCGGGCGCACGAGGAACGCGGCCGCGAACGTGCCGAAGGTGGCGAGCAACTGCGCGGACGGGCTGCTGGACGGGAAGAACACCTTGCCGAGCGTGACGGCGATATAGCTGTAGACGCCGAAGTCGAACCATTCCATCGCATTGCCGATGGCCATCGCGCTGACGGCGCGCTTGAGCAGGCTCTGGTCGACGACGGTGATGTCGTCCGCGGCGAGCGGGGCTTCGCCGGACGACGAAGCGAGGGAAGAGACAGCGGTCGGGCTGACGTGTGTTGCGGTCAAGGTCATGCACTCCTTTGACAGCGCCGGAACGGGCGGGCCGTCCGACACGGTTTGCCGGCGAGCGCGGTGTCGTGTGCTGCGCGTCGGGGCAGGCCTTTAAGCACTTACTGCGCGCAGGGCAGCAAAGGGCCAAGGGGCTGCTTCGACGCGGGCCCGATGGGCCGTCGCGACAGTGCGCTCATGAAGAATGGGCCGCGTGATGCAAGCGGCGGATGCCGGTGCGGACGATGGGTCCGGCGTTCCGGCAACGCCCCGGGGGGCAACGAAACGAGAAAAGCGGGCCTGTCGGGCGGGCTTTCCTGTGGATGCAATTTCGATCGAGGCACCGGCCCGCAACGCGCGGACGGACTTCTCTCAAAATCGAAAAGACAGAGATTGAATGTTGAAACAGGCGACATGATAGCACGATGACGGACGATCGTGCAAATTGCCCGGAGTCGCCCGTCTGGCGGGGCATCCGCCGCGGCCCGCTCCGGTATGATCGGCGGCGCGCGGCGCGGCCGTGCCGGCCGCCGCCGCGGGGCTGAATTCGCGAGGAACCGGATGACCGAACTGATGAGGATCGCGGCGCTGTTCGCCGCTACCGCGCTGGCCGAAATCGTCGGCTGCTACCTGCCGTGGCTCGTGCTGAAGGCGGGGCGACCGGCCTGGCTGCTGGTGCCGGCAGCGCTGTCGCTCGGGCTGTTCGCTTGGCTGCTGACGCTGCACCCGAGCGCGGCGGGGCGCACGTATGCCGCGTACGGCGGCATGTACATCGCGGTGGCGCTGATCTGGCTGCGGGTGGTCGACGGCGTCGCGCTGAGCCGCTGGGACATGGCGGGCGCGATGCTCGCGCTCGGCGGGATGGCCGTCATCGCGCTGCAGCCGCGCGCATAGGCGCGGCCGCGGCGCGGGCCGCGTGCGTCAGGCTGCTTCGGCGGTATCCGTGTCGGCGGACTGGCGCCACACGCAGGTGCCCTTGACCGACTTGTCGAGCTCGTCGAGCTGAGCCTGGTGCGCGGCAAGCTCGTCGTCGCTCGCGATCACCACGGCGAGGTCGAGCGCGGCGAGCGACACCCGCTGGCCATTCGCCGCGCCGCCGCCGACGCCCGCGTCGTCGAGCATGTCGATCACGAGGCTGTCCTGGCCGCGCGTCATCGCGAGATACACCTCGGCGAGCAGCTCCGAGTCGAGCAGTGCGCCGTGCAGCGTGCGGTGCGCGTTGCTGATGCCGAAACGGTCGCAGAGCGCATCGAGCGAATTGCGCTTGCCCGGGAACATCTGCTTGGCCTGCACCAGCGTGTCGATCACGCCGCCGCAATGCTCGGTGAACGGCGGCAGGCCGAGCCGCGCGAATTCGGCGTCGAGAAAGCCCAGGTCGAACGGCGCGTTGTGGATGATCAGCTCGGCGTCCTTCACGAAGTCGAGGATCTGGTGGGCGACTTCCGCGAATTTCGGCTTGTCGCTCAGGAATTCGGTCGTGAGGCCGTGCACCGCCAGTGCGCCCGGATCGCTGTCGCGTTCGGGGTTCACGTAGAAGTGCAGGTTGTTGCCGGTGAGCCGCCGGTTCAGCAGCTCGACGCAGCCGATTTCGATGAGACGGTCGCCCGTGCGGGCGTTCAGGCCGGTGGTTTCGGTATCGAGAATGATCTGGCGCATGTCGGGAAAAGCAAGAAAAACGGGGGAGGGCGGCCGGTGTTCAGGCGGCCAGCGATTCGACGCCGCGGTTCGCGAGCGCGTCCGCGCGCTCGTTTTCGGGATGGCCTGCATGGCCCTTGACCCACCGCCATTCGATCTCGTGCTGCACGACGAGCGCGTCGAGCCGCTTCCACAGGTCGGCGTTCTTCACCGGCGCCTTCGCCGCGGTGACCCAGCCTTTCTTCTTCCATCCGTGGATCCACTCGCTGATGCCTTTCTGCACGTATTGCGAGTCGGTATGCACGATCACGCGGCACGGCCGCTTCAGCGCTTCGAGCGCGGCGATCACCCCCATCAGCTCCATGCGGTTGTTGGTCGTGTTCGGCTCGCCGCCGAACAGTTCCTTTTCTTGATTGCCGTAGCGCAGCAGCGCGCCCCAGCCGCCGGGGCCGGGGTTGCCCTTGCAGGCGCCGTCGGTATAGATGTCGATGGTGTCGGTTGTCATGAACGTTCTTGGTGAGTGGTCGGGGAGGCCGCCGGCGTCAGGCCCGGTGCGAGCACGGGCTTCTTCATCTTGATCGGGCCGACGAGGCGCATGCCGCGCACGCGCTTGACGGCCGTCACCATGTAGACGGCGCCGAAAATCGGCCACCAGCGGTCGCCGGCGGCCTCCATGAAGCCGTAGCGGGCCAGCCACTGGTCGGTGGCGAGCGGCGGCCGGTAGCAGCCGAAGCGGCCGCGTTCGAGGTCGAAACCGAGCAGCTTGATCCAGTCCTTGAGCCGGATGAACGCGATCTGGTCGCGCGTGGCCGGCACGAACGGGCGGTTCGCCATGCGCCCGAACGACTGCCGCATGCCCCACAGGCTCAGCGAGTTGAAGCCGGTGATCACGAGCTGGCCTTCCGGCATCAGCACGCGCTCGGCCTCGCGCAGCAGGCGGTGCGGGTCGGACGTGAATTCGAGCGTGTGCGGCATCACGATGAGGTCGACGCTCTGCGATTCGAACGGCAGGTCGAGCAGGTCGCACCAGGTCGTGCTGCGATCGGCGGGCGCGTGGCCCGCCGCGTGCGCTTCGCGTGCCCACGGATACTGATACGGCGCGCTCGCGCCGCTCGCCGGGTCGAGCACGAGGCCGCGATACGGCATGCGGTTCTCGCGCAGCGCGTCGAGCTGCGGCAGGCCGAGCTGCAGCGCGTGGAATCCGAAGACGTCGGACACGATCCGGTCGAGCTGCGCCTGTTCCCAGCCCAGCACGTAACGGCCGGGCGGCGAGTCGGTCCAGGCGGGCCAGTCTATAATTTGACGGTCAGACATAACGATGATTGCGCGCCCATGAACGAGCTGGAATACGTGCCGGTTCCGGCATTCGAAGACAACTATATCTGGCTCGTCTCGGACGGCCGCGATGCGATCGCCGTCGATCCGGGTGAAGCCGCGCCCGTACGCCGGGTTCTTGCCGAACGAGGCTGGCGGTTGACCGCTATTTTACTCACGCACCACCACGCCGACCACGTCGGCGGTGTCGAGGCGCTGCGTAATAGCCAACCGGACGATGCGCCGCTGCCCGTTTACGGCCCCGCGGCCGAAGCGATCGACGTGGTCACGCGACCGCTTGCGGGCGGCGATCGCGTGACGCTCGACGCGCCGGCCGTCGCGTTCGACGTGCTCGACGTGCCGGGCCATACGCGCGGCCACATTGCTTACTTTCAGGCGGCCAGCGAACGCGCGGCCGGGCAGGGCAACGCGGCGCCGCACGTGTTCTGCGGCGACACGCTGTTCTCGTGCGGCTGCGGACGCCTGTTCGAGGGCACGCCCGCGCAGATGCTCGCGTCGCTCGACGCGCTCGCGGCGCTGCCGGACGACACGCGCGTGCATTGCGCGCACGAATACACGCTGTCGAACATCCGCTTCGCGCTCGCGTGCGAGCCGGGCAATGCGGCGCTCGCCGCGTGGCGCGACGACGCGCAGGCGCTGCGTGCGCGCGGCGTGCCGACGCTGCCCACGACGATCGCGCACGAGCGTGCCGTCAACCCGTTCATGCGGGCCGACAGCGCGGCGATCCACGCGACGCTCGCGGCCGAGCTGCACGAAACGGTGACGGATCGTCTGGCCGCGTTCACGCTGATGCGCGAATGGAAAAACCGGTTCCGATGACGTTTTCCGGAGGATTCCGAAGCTCAAGCGGTGTCTGTAAAAATTGCTCCAAATGTAGGATTTCGCTGAGTTTTCGGTGTTTTTATTGACGTGAAGCACGCACTTCCGTAGTATCGCCTGCAATTTCCAGCCGTCGGAAGCAGAGATTTTCATGCGACTTATATTGAGTGCGATGGTGGTGCTGCTACTCGCCGCTTGTGCGAGCCAGCCCCCTGTCGCCAACAACGCCGCCGATTCGCAGGCGGCGTCCAACTACCTCCGTAAATCAGCCACCGCCAAAGAAACCGTCGACGTCGACAAGCAGTCCGTCGGCGACCTGACCACCGCGGACTCCGATCTCTGGGCGCGCATCCGCCGCGGCTTCCAGATGCCCGACCTGCAGAGCGATCTGGTCGACATGCAGACGACCTGGTACACGCAGCGGCCCGATTACGTGCAGCGCATGACCGAGCGCTCGCAGAAGTATCTGTACCACATCGTCGAAGAACTCGAGGCGCGTCACATGCCGACCGAGCTCGCGCTGCTGCCGTTCATCGAGTCCGCGTACAACCCGCAGGCGCTGTCGGTCGCGAAGGCGGCCGGCATGTGGCAGTTCATGCCCGGCACCGGCCGCACCTATAACCTGAAGCGCAACATGTGGCAGGACGAGCGCCGCGACGTGCTCGCGTCGACGAGCGCCGCGCTCGACTACCTGTCCCGCCTGCACGACATGTTCGGCGACTGGTATCTGGCGCTGGCCGCGTACAACTGGGGCGAGGGCAACGTGCAGCGCGCGATCGCGCGCAACCAGGCGGCCGGCCTGCCGACCGACTACCAGAGCCTGCGGATGCCGAACGAGACGCGCAACTACGTGCCGAAGCTGCAGGCGGTGAAGAACATCATCGCGAGCCCGCAGCAGTATGGCCTGACGCTGCCGGATATTCCGAACCACCCGTATTTCGTGACGGTCACGACGTCGCGCGACATCGACGTGGCGGTGGCCGCGAAGCTCGCGAACCTGCCGCTCGACGAATTCCGCTCGCTGAACCCGTCGTTCTCGAAGCCCGTGATCCTCGGCGCGACCGAGCCGCAGATCCTGCTGCCGTTCGACAACGCGTCCGCGTTCGAGAAGGGCCTGAAGTCGTATAGCGGCCAGCTGTCGTCCTGGACCACCTATACGGTCAGCGAGCGGGCACGCCCGGCTGCGATCGCCGAGAAGATCGGCGTCGACGCCGATACGCTGATGTCGGTCAACAAGATTCCGGCCGGCATGCGCCTGAAACCGGGCTCGACGATCGTCGTGCCGCGCGGCAATGACGACGACGAGGACATCAGCGCGGACGTCGCCGAAAACGGCGCGCTCGCGATGGAGCCGGACGTTCCCGATACGCGCAAGATGCTGATCCGCGTGCGTCGCAAGCAGTCGATGGCGGCGCTCGCCGGCCGCTACGGCGTGTCGGTCGGCCAGTTGAAGGCATGGAACCGGACGCACCGCGATCTCGTGATGCCGGGCCAGGCGCTCGTGCTGCACGTGCCGGTCGGCCGTTCGGTGCCGGCGGAACCCGGTCCGGAGCGGATCGCGACGTCGGCCGCCGGTGCGCACATCGAGCGCGCGAGCCTGGCGGTGGGCGGCAAGTCGCATGGCGGCAAGCGCGGCACCGTCAAGTCGTCGGTGAAGTCGGCGAAGTCGGCGAAGGCCGCTCCCGCGAAAGCCGCGCCGGCCAAGACCGTCGCGCACAAGGGCAAGAAGAAGTAAGCGCGGCCGTCGCGCGCGGCGCAGCGGCCGGGGAGGCTTGCACGATTGCGCTACCATCCGACGAATTCGACGAAACGCCGTCACCGAGGTGACGGCGTTTTCGTTTGTGCGCGGCGGCGCTGCGTCGCGCGTCTTCATCCAACAAGGAGAGGCGATGTCGTCGATGCAGGTGAGGGCGCTTGCGCTGTTTTCGGTCGGGTATTTCGTGTCGTACGTGTTTCGCGGCGTCAATCTGGGCTTCGCGCCGTTCGTCACGCACGAGCTCGGGCTGTCGGCTGCCGATCTCGGCCTGCTCACCAGCCTCTATTTCCTCGGCTTCGCGGGCGCGCAGATTCCGGCCGGCGTGATGCTCGACCACTTCGGCCCGCGCCGCGTGACGGCCGGCATGCTGCTGTTCGCGGCCGCCGGCGCGGCCGTGTTCGGCGCGGCGCACGGCATCGGCACGATGATGGTCGGCCGGCTGCTGATCGGCGTCGGCGTATCGGTGTGTCTCGGTGCGGCGTTCAAGGCGCTCGCGCAGCATTTCCCGGTTGGCCGGCTGCCGCTCGTGAACGGTTTGGTGATGGCCGTGGGCGGCCTCGGCGGCGTGATGGTCGGCTCGCCGCTGACCTGGCTGCTCGGCTGGGCGAGCTGGCGCGTGATCTGTTTCGGCCTCGCGGTGCTGACGGTAGTCGTCGCGGCCTCGATCGGCTTCGGGGCGCCCGACGCGCAACAGGCGCGCCATCAGGGCGGCCTCGTCAGCCAGTTCAAGGGCACGTGGCACATCCTGACGAGCCGCGCGTTCTGGAAGATCGCGTCGTTTTCCGTCGTCACGCAGGGCGTGTTCTACGCGATGCAGTCGTTGTGGGTGGGGCCGTATCTGCGCGATGTCGGCGGGTTCGACGCGCCGCATGCCGCACGCCTCGTGTCGGTGCTCGGTTTCGCGATGATGGCCGGTTGCGTCGGCTTCGGCGCGGCGGCGCGCGTGCTCGAGCGGCGCGGTGTATCGGTCTACGCGACTTGCGGCATCGGCATGGCGCTGTTCGTCGCGACGCAACTCGCGATCGTCGCGCGCGTGCCGTTGCCGCCGGCCGTGCTGTGGGCCGCGTACGGGATGTTCGGCGGCGTGGGCATCCTGACCTACGCGGTAATGGCCGGCCATTTTCCCGCCCATCTGATCGGCCGCGCGAACACGACGCTCACGCTCGTGATCTTCCTGCTGATCTTCGCGTTCCAGATCGGCGTCGGCGCGGTGCTGTCGCACTGGCCGGCGGTCGACGGCCGTTATCCGGCCGCCGCGCATTTCACCGCGTGGGGCGTGCTGCTCGTGCTGCAACTGGCGAGCGCGGTCTGGTACGTGTGGCCCGCGCGCGGCGGCGGCGCTGGCCAAGCGCACTGATCCGGCGGTACGCTGGTGGGCAGGCGGCCGCGAAAACGGGGCCGCGGCACGGCGCGCTGCGCCGCCGAACGCGGTGCGCGCACGATCGGACGGCCATATCCATTGAAGATAGGGCCATTTTCAGGCTATAATTTGAAAGTTTGTGCTGATCAACCTCGCACCCTAGCGCCTACCTCATTCATCCCGTTCATCCGCCGCACGCCGCCTGCCGGGCGATGCCGCGAAGCCTCGTGCGCCACGCGCCGGGTTCGCGTCTCGACAACGCAGGCCGCGTCCAGCTAGCGACCGCGCGCGCCCACGCAGCGCGGCGCTTGCGCGGCAGGGTAAACAGGTCGGCAGCAGGGTGTTCCCCAAGGAGCCTCCCGTGTTGCCGTCTTTTTCTCCCGCCTTGCTTGCACTCGCCGACGGCACGGTCTTTCGTGGTTATTCGATCGGGGCCGAAGGCCATACGATCGGCGAAGTCGTGTTCAATACCGCGATCACCGGCTATCAGGAAATCCTGACTGATCCGAGCTACTCGCGCCAGATCGTCACGCTCACCTATCCGCATATCGGCAACGTCGGCGTCAACGCCGAAGACGTCGAAGCCACGAAAGTCCATGCCGCCGGCCTGATCATCCGCGATCTGCCGACGCTCGCATCGAACTTCCGCATGGACCGCACGCTCGGCGACTACCTGCGCGACGAAGGCGTCGTCGCGATCGCCGGCATCGACACCCGCAAGCTGACCCGCATCCTGCGCGACAAGGGCGCGCAGAGTGGCTGCATCCTGACGGGCTCCGACGACGAAGCGAAGGCGATCGAGCTCGCGCGCTCGTTCGAGGGCCTCGCCGGCATGGATCTCGCGAAGGTCGTGTCGACCACCAAGCCGTACGAGTGGAAGCAGACGGAATGGCGTCTCGAAGGCGGCTACGGCATGCAGGAAGCGCCGAAGTACCGCGTCGTCGCGTACGACTTCGGCGTCAAGTACAACATCCTGCGCATGCTCGCGGAGCGCGGCTGCCACGTGACGGTGCTGCCCGCCCAGGCGAGCGCGGCCGATGCGCTCGCGCTGAATCCGGACGGCGTCTTCCTGTCGAACGGCCCCGGCGACCCGGAGCCGTGCGATTACGCGATCGCGGCCACGAAGGAATTCATCGAGCGCGGCGTGCCGACCTTCGGCATCTGCCTCGGCCACCAGATCATGGGCCTCGCGGTCGGCGCGAAGACGCTGAAGATGAAGACGGGCCACCACGGCGCGAACCATCCGGTGAAGGATCTCGGCGACGGCCGTGTCGTGATCACGTCGCAGAACCACGGCTTCGCGGTCGACGCCGACTCGCTGCCGGCCAATGCGCGCGTGACGCACGTGTCGCTGTTCGACGGCACGCTGCAGGGCTTCGAGCTGACCGACAAGCCGGCGTTCTGCTTCCAGGGCCACCCGGAAGCGTCGCCCGGCCCGCACGACATCGGCTACCTGTTCGACCGTTTCACCGCGCTGATGGACGCGGCGAAGCAGCGCACCGCTTAACGTCATCGACGCAACCGAAGGACGGGAGATTCACATCATGTTCGGCCACGCACTCGGCATCACGGATATCTGGACCTACGTGTTCGGCGTGATCTTCATCATCCTGCTGCCGGGGCCGAATTCGATGTACGTGCTGTCGCTCGCCGCGCAGCGCGGCGTGAAGGCCGGGTATCGCGCGGCCTGCGGCGTGTTCGTCGGCGATACGGTGCTGATGGTGCTGTCGGCCGCGGGCGTCGCGTCGCTGCTGAAGGCGAACCCGCTGCTGTTCTCCGTCGTCAAGTACGGCGGCGCCGCCTACCTGCTGTACATCGGCACCGGGATGCTGCGTAGCGCGTGGAGCAAGCTGCGCGCGCGCGGCGAAGCGCCGGTCGAGGCCCGGCAGGCGGTCGACGGCGAGCGTCCGTTCCGGAAAGCGCTGATCGTGAGCCTGCTGAATCCGAAGGCCATCCTGTTCTTCATCTCGTTCTTCATCCAGTTCGTCGACCCGGCATTCCCGCATCCCGCGCTGTCGTTCGCCGTGCTCGGGGCGATCGCGCAATGCGCGAGCTTCCTGTACCTGAGCACGCTGATCTTCGCGGGCGCGCGGCTCGCCGAGCACTTCCGCCGCCGCCGCAAGCTCGCGGCAGGCGCGGCGAGCAGCGTGGGCGGCCTGTTCATCGGTTTCTCGGTGAAGCTGGCGCTCGCGACCATGAGCTGAGCGCCGCCGGCCGACCCACGACAACGATTACTTATTGAATTCACAAGCCATGCCAAAACGCACAGACATCAAGAGCATCCTCATCATCGGCGCCGGCCCGATCATCATCGGCCAGGCGTGCGAGTTCGACTATTCGGGCGCGCAGGCTTGCAAGGCGTTGCGTGAGGAGGGCTACAAGGTCGTTCTCGTCAACAGCAACCCGGCGACGATCATGACCGACCCGAACACGGCCGACGTGACCTACATCGAGCCGATCACGTGGGAAGTCGTCGCGCGCATCATCGAGAAGGAGCGCCCGGACGCGATCCTGCCGACGATGGGCGGCCAGACCGCGCTGAACTGCGCGCTCGACCTGCATCACCACGGCGTGCTCGAGAAGTTCGGCGTCGAGCTGATCGGCGCATCGCCGGAAGCGATCGACAAGGCCGAAGACCGCCAGAAGTTCAAGGAAGCGATGACCAAGATCGGTCTCGGTTCCGCGAAGTCGGGCATCGCGCACTCGATGGAAGAGGCGACCAAGGTGCACGCGCAGATCATGGCGGAGACGGGCGGCAGCGGCTACCCGATCGTGATCCGTCCGTCGTTCACGCTCGGCGGCTCGGGCGGCGGCATCGCGTACAACCGCGAAGAGTTCGAGGAAATCTGCAAGCGCGGTCTCGACCTGTCGCCCACGCGCGAGCTGCTGATCGAAGAGTCGCTGCTCGGCTGGAAGGAATACGAGATGGAAGTCGTGCGCGACCGCGCCGACAACTGCATCATCGTCTGCTCGATCGAAAACCTCGACCCGATGGGCGTGCACACCGGCGACTCGATCACGGTCGCGCCCGCGCAGACGCTCACCGACAAGGAATACCAGATCCTGCGTAACGCGTCGCTCGCGGTGCTGCGCGAGATCGGCGTCGACACCGGCGGCTCCAACGTGCAGTTCTCGATCAACCCGAAGGACGGCCGCATGGTCGTCATCGAGATGAACCCGCGCGTGTCGCGTTCGTCGGCGCTCGCGTCGAAGGCCACCGGCTTCCCGATCGCGAAGGTCGCCGCGAAGCTGGCGGTCGGCTACACGCTTGACGAGCTGAGGAACGAAATCACCGGCGGCCAGACGCCGGCGTCGTTCGAGCCGACGATCGACTACGTCGTCACGAAGATCCCGCGTTTCGCGTTCGAGAAGTTCCGCGAAGCCGATTCGCGCCTGACCACGCAGATGAAGTCGGTCGGCGAAGTGATGGCGATCGGCCGCACGTTCCAGGAATCGTTCCAGAAGGCGCTGCGCGGCCTCGAAGTCGGGGTCGACGGTCTCGACGAGAAGTCGACCAACCGCGACGAGATCGCGATCGAGATCCACGAGCCGGGCCCGGACCGCATCTGGTACGTCGGCGATGCGTTCCGCATCGGCATGACGGCCGAGGAAATCTTCGCGGAAACCGCGATCGACCCGTGGTTCCTCGAGCAGATCGAGCAGATCATCCTGAAGGAAAAGGCGCTCGCGGGCCGCACGCTCGCGTCGCTCACGTTCGACGAACTGCGCTACCTGAAGCAGAGCGGCTTCTCCGACCGCCGTCTCGCGAAGCTGCTCGGCGCGACGCCGGAAGACGTCCGCAAGCGTCGCGTCGAGCTGAACGTGCGCCCGGTCTACAAGCGCGTGGACACGTGCGCGGCCGAGTTCGCGACGAAAACGGCGTACATGTACTCGACCTACGAGGAAGAGTGCGAGGCGCAGCCGACCACGAACAAGAAGATCATGGTGCTGGGCGGCGGCCCGAACCGGATCGGCCAGGGTATCGAGTTCGACTACTGCTGCGTGCACGCGGCGCTCGCGATGCGCGAGGACGGCTATGAAACGATCATGGTCAACTGCAACCCGGAAACGGTGTCGACCGACTACGACACGTCCGACCGCCTGTACTTCGAGCCGCTGACGCTCGAGGACGTGCTCGAGATCGTCGACAAGGAAAAGCCGGTGGGCGTGATCGTCCAGTACGGCGGCCAGACGCCGCTGAAGCTCGCGCTCGACCTCGAGGCGCACGGCGTGCCGATCGTCGGCACGTCGCCGGACATGATCGACGCGGCCGAAGACCGCGAACGCTTCCAGAAGCTGCTGCAGGATCTCGGCCTGCGCCAGCCGCCGAACCGCACCGCGCGCGCCGAAGACGAAGCGCTCGCGCTGGCCGACGAAATCGGCTATCCGCTGGTCGTGCGTCCGTCGTACGTGCTCGGCGGCCGCGCGATGGAAATCGTCCACGAGCCGCGCGACCTCGAGCGCTACATGCGCGAGGCCGTGAAGGTGTCGAACGATTCGCCGGTGCTGCTCGACCGCTTCCTGAACGACGCGATCGAGTGCGACGTCGACTGCATCTGCGACGGCGAAGCCGTGTTCATCGGCGGCGTGATGGAGCACATCGAGCAGGCGGGCGTCCACTCGGGCGACTCGGCATGCTCGCTGCCGCCGTACTCGCTGTCGAAGGAAACCGTGGCCGAGCTGAAGCGCCAGACGGGCGCGATGGCGAAGGCGCTGAACGTGGTCGGCCTGATGAACGTGCAGTTCGCGATCCAGCAGGTGCCGCAGGCGGACGGTTCGAAGCAGGACGTCATCTACGTGCTCGAAGTGAACCCGCGCGCGTCGCGCACGGTGCCGTACGTGTCGAAGGCGACCAGCCTGCCGCTCGCGAAGATCGCGGCGCGCGCGATGGTCGGCCAGAAGCTCGCGCAGCAGGGCGTGACCAAGGAAGTCGAGCCGCCGTACTTCAGCGTGAAGGAAGCGGTGTTCCCGTTCGTCAAGTTCCCGACCGTCGATCCGGTCCTCGGGCCTGAAATGCGTTCGACCGGCGAAGTGATGGGCGTCGGCCAGACGTTCGGCGAAGCGCTGTTCAAGTCGCAACTCGCGGCCGGTTCGCGCCTGCCGGAGTCGGGCACGGTGCTGCTGACCGTGATGGACGCGGACAAGCCGAAGGCCGTCGAAGTCGCGCGCATGCTGCACGACCTCGGCTACCCGATCGTCGCGACCAAGGGCACGGCTGCCGCGATCGAGGCGGCCGGCGTGCCGGTGAGGGTCGTGAACAAGGTGAAGGACGGCCGTCCGCACATCGTCGACATGATCAAGAACGGCGAGATCGCCCTCGTGTTCACGACGGTCGACGAGACGCGCCAGGCGATCGCCGATTCGCGTTCGATCCGCATGAGCGCGCAGGCGCACAAGGTCACGTACTACACGACGATGTCGGGCGCGCGCGCGGCCGTCGAAGGCTTGCGCTACCTGAAGGATCTGGAAGTCTATGATTTACAAGGTCTTCACGCTCGCCTAAACTAAGCAGTCAGTTACCTGTCGAAGCAACACGTGCCGCGATTAGGCGGTGTTTCCAGTGCATCGGAAGCGCGCTTAATCGCGGTGATTTTTTTTATAGCCGTTTTTAGCGATTGAGCCGTTTATGAGCACCATTCCGTTGACAAAGCGTGGCGCGGAGCAACTGCGCGATGAATTGCAGCGCCTCAAGTCCGTCGAGCGGCCGGCCGTGATCAACGCGATCGCGGAGGCCCGCGCACAGGGCGATCTGTCCGAAAACGCCGAATACGACGCCGCGAAGGAAAAGCAGGGCTTTATCGAGGGCCGCATCGCGGAACTCGAATCCAAGCTGTCCGCCGCGCAAATCATCGATCCCACGGTGCTCGACGCCGATGGCCGCGTGGTGTTCGCCGCGACGGTCGAACTCGAGGATCTCGAGTCGGGCGACACCGTCAAGTACCAGATCGTCGGCGACGACGAAGCCGATATCGATCACGGCCTGATCTCCGTCAGCTCCCCGATCGCGCGTGCGCTGATCGGCAAGTCCGAAGGCGACGTCGCGGCCGTGCAGGCGCCGAGCGGCGTGCGCGAGTACGAAATCATCTCGGTCAGCTACATCTGAAGCGGGGCGACGTGATGCCGCATCGCGTGTTCCGTCTGCTGTCGGCCGTGTGGGTCGGCAGCCTGCTGACGATCGGGTATGCGGTCGCGCCCGTCCTGTTCAAGACGCTGGAGCGGATGACGGCCGGCTCGGTCGCCGCCCAGCTGTTCCGCATCGAGGCGATCCTCGGCGTCGTGTGCGGCGTGCTGCTGCTCGCGTTGTCGAATCAGCAGGTGCGGCGCGGCAGCACCGAATATCGCCGCGTGCGCTGGATCGTCGCCGCGATGGTCGTGTGCGTGCTGGTCGGGTATTTTGCGCTGCAGCCGTTCATGAACGCGCTGCGGGTGGCCGCGATGGATGCGGGCACCGATATCGCGAATTCGCCGTATGCGAGCCGCTTCGGGATGCTGCACGGCGTGTCGAGCGTGTTCTATCTCGTCGAGAGCGTGCTGGGGCTGATGCTGATCTGGCGTCTGCCGGCGCGCGACGCCTGAGCGCTCGTCGTTGCGCGTTGCGCAACGATCGGGCAGGGCGGCACGGGAATCCGTGCCGCATGGGTGCTTTACTTGTCCTGGAACGGCCGCTTCGTGCTGGCCTGGCGCTTTTTCGCGCGCTTCACGGTGCCGCCTGCCGTCACGCGCTCGTTGCCGCGCACCGTGACCTTGACCGGCCTCGGGCGGCGTACGGGGCTCGCGTTCGGCGACACCTTGACGACCTTGACGGTGCGCGGTGCACGGCCTTTCTTGTCGTCGACGGCTTCGGCCGCGCTCGGCAGCGCGCCGGCACGACGGCCGCGGGACGGGGCCGCCACCGCGGCCTCGGGCTTCCAGATCACCAGCAGCTTGCCGATATGCTGAATCGGGGCCGCGTTCAGGCGATCGCAGATCTCGTCGTAGATCGCGATGCGTTCGTCGCGTTCGTCGCCGAACACGCGGATCTTGATCAGCTGGTGCGCGTCGAGGTGCACCTTGATTTCCTTGAGCACGGCGTCGGTCAGCCCTTCGGCGCCGATCAGCACGACGGGCTTGAGCGCATGGGCCTGGGAGCGCAGCGCGGAGCGCTCGGCGGGAGAAAGCGAAAGGGCGGGCATGGAAATGTCGAAATCTAAATAAGGGCGCGCCGACTGAAAAGCGATCGCGGAACGTTACCGCGTCAGCCGTGCGCCGAAACCACGTAAAATCGCGGCTTGGGCCTGAAAAGGGGCCGCAGCCGCGCGAAGAAGACGCGTATTATCCGCTAAAAGCGCGGCTTCACGAAGCAATGGGCAGCAATCTCTCTCTCGAATGGCAAAAAACCGCTTCAACCAGCACTGGCTGCACGACCACATCAACGACCCGTACGTCAAAATGGCGCAGCGGGAGGGCTATCGCGCGCGCGCCGCGTACAAGCTGAAGGAAATCGACGAGCAGGACAAGCTGATCCGTCCGGGCCAGGTGATCGTCGATCTCGGCGCCACGCCGGGCAGCTGGAGCCAGTATGCCCGCAACAAGCTCGCGCAGGGCAGGAAGCGCGACGCGGAGCGCGAAGGCGGCATCGACGGCACGATCGTTGCGCTCGACATCCTGCCGATGGAGCCGATCGCCGACGTCCACTTCCTGCAGGGCGACTTCCGCGAGGACGACGTGCTCCGCCAGCTTGAAGAGGTGCTCGAAGGCCGCGCGGTGGACCTTGTTATTTCCGACATGGCCCCCAACCTCTCCGGCGTGGCCTCGGCGGACGCGGCGCGCATCGAGCATCTCTGCGATCTGGCGCTCGAATTCGCGCAGAACCATCTGAAGCCGGACGGTGCGCTGCTCGTGAAGTGCTTTCACGGCAGCGGCTACAGCCAGATCGTCGAGAAGTTCAAACAGCAGTTTAAGGTTGTCGCGCCGCGCAAGCCCAAGGCATCCCGCGACAAATCGTCCGAAACGTTCATTTTGGGTCGGCAGTTGAAGCATCCGCGTTGATGCGGAGCGCGATGCCGCAAACGGGCTCCGGCCCTTGCCGGACAAGCGAAGCGCTATCGCGGCGGTTGTCAATGCTTATGGCAGGGGTGGTCGGACTGGATTAGAATGACCGAGGGGCGCCGCAAGGAAAATGTAGGCGCTCGTCTACGAGTGAAGGAGTGGTGCTTTGAACAACAATATGTTTTCGAAGGCAGCGGTGTGGCTGGTGATCGCACTGGTGCTGTTTACGGTGTTCAAGCAGTTCGACAAGCCCCGCGTCCAGGAAGGCGTGTCCTATTCGCAGTTCATGGACGACGCCAAGAACGGCAAGGTCAAGAACGTCATCGTTCAGGGGCGCAACCTCACCGTCACTCCGGCTGATGGCCAGAAATACCAGATCGTGTCGCCCGGCGACATCTGGATGGTCGGCGATCTGATGAAGTACGGCGTGCAGGTCAGCGGCAAGGCCGACGACGAGCCGAATGCGCTGATGTCCGCGCTGTACTATCTCGGGCCGACGATCCTGATCATCGTGTTCTGGTTCTACATGATGAGGCAGATGCAGGGGGGCGGCAAAGGCGGCGCATTCTCGTTCGGGAAATCGCGTGCGCGGCTGATCGACGAGAACAACAACGCGGTGAACTTCTCCGACGTCGCGGGCTGCGACGAAGCGAAGGAAGAAGTGTCCGAGCTCGTCGACTTCCTGCGCGATCCGCAGAAATTCCAGAAGCTGGGCGGCCGCATTCCGCGCGGCGTGCTGCTGGTCGGCCCGCCGGGTACCGGCAAGACGCTGCTCGCTCGCGCGATCGCGGGTGAAGCGAAGGTGCCGTTCTTCAGCATCTCGGGTTCGGACTTCGTCGAAATGTTCGTCGGCGTCGGCGCCGCTCGTGTGCGCGACATGTTCGAGCAGGCGAAGAAGCATGCGCCGTGCATCGTGTTCATCGACGAAATCGACGCGGTCGGCCGTCATCGCGGCGCCGGCATGGGCGGCGGCAACGACGAGCGCGAACAGACGCTGAACCAGATGCTCGTCGAGATGGACGGCTTCGAGGCGAACTCGGGCGTGATCGTGATCGCCGCGACCAACCGTTCCGACGTGCTCGATAAGGCGCTGCTGCGTCCCGGCCGTTTCGACCGCCAGGTCTATGTCGGCCTGCCGGACATCCGCGGCCGCGAGCAGATCATGCGCGTGCACCTGCGCAAGGTGCCGATCGCGAACGACGTCGACGCGGCGGTCATCGCACGCGGCACGCCGGGTTTCTCGGGCGCCGATCTTGCGAACCTCGTGAACGAGGCTGCGCTGTTCGCCGCCCGTCGCGGCAAGCGCATCGTCGAGATGCAGGATTTCGAGGACGCGAAGGACAAGATCTTCATGGGTCCGGAGCGCAAGTCGGCCGTGATCCGCGAGGAAGCGAAGCGGGCCACCGCGTACCACGAGTCGGGCCACGCGGTGATCGCGAAGCTGTTGCCGAAGGCCGACCCGGTGCACAAGGTCACGATCATCCCGCGCGGTCGCGCGCTGGGCGTCACGTGGCAGTTGCCGGAGCATGACAACGAGACGTATTCGAAGGATTACCTGCTGGACCGCCTCGCGATCCTGTTCGGTGGCCGGGTGGCGGAAGAGCTGTTCATGAACCTGGTCAGCACCGGCGCATCGGACGACTTCAACAAGGCCACGCAGACCGCGCGTGCGATGGTTGCCCGATTCGGCATGACCGACGCACTGGGGCCGATGGTCTACGTCGACGACGAGAACGATGCATCGCCGTTCGGCCGCGGCTTCACGCGCACGATCTCGGAAGCGACGCAGCAGAAGGTCGACTCGGAAATCCGCCGCGTGCTGGACGAACAGTACAATCTCGCACGCCGCCTGCTCGAAGATAACCGCGACAAGGTCGAGGCGATGACGGCCGCGCTGATGGAGTGGGAGACGATCGACGCCGATCAGATCAACGACATCATGGAAGGTCGTCCGCCACGCTCGCCGAAGAGCTCGCCGGCTGTCGGCGGCGATTCGTCGGGCGGCGGCAGCGCCGAGGTCAAGCCCGGCAGCGCGCCGGCGCGGCTACGCCGGCGGCATAATCTCCGCTTTAGCACCGTTCACGGGCTGGTGTGGCTTCACACCGGCCCGTTTTGCATTCATCCACGCCCGTTGCTCGTGTCCGATTCCGCAGTGTCCCCGTTCATTCCCGCGCCGCTTCGGTGCGGCCGCTTCGAACTGACGTTCGAGCGCCCGCTCGTGATGGGCATCCTCAACGCCACGCCCGATTCGTTCTCCGACGGCGGCCGCTTCCTCGTGCGCGACGATGCGCTGCGCCAGGCGGAGCGGATGATCGCCGACGGTGCGGATCTCATCGACATCGGCGGCGAATCGACGCGTCCCGGCGCGCCGCCGGTGCCGCTCGACGAGGAACTCGCGCGCGTGATTCCGCTCGTCGACGCACTGCGGCCGCTGAACGTGCCGCTGTCGATCGATACCTACAAGCCGGCCGTGATGCGCGCGGCGCTGGCCGCCGGCGCGGACCTGATCAACGACATCTGGGGGTTCCGCCAGCCGGGCGCGATCGATGCGGTGCGCGACGGCAATAGCGGCCTGTGTGCGATGCACATGCTTGGCGAGCCGCAGACGATGCAGGTCGGCGAACCCGACTACGGCGACGTCGTGACCGACGTGCGCGATTTCCTTGCCGCGCGCGCGCAGGCGCTGCGCGACGCGGGGGTGGCGGCAGAGCGGATCTGCGTCGATCCCGGCTTCGGATTCGGCAAGGCGGTTGTCGACGACAACTATGCGCTGTTGGCCGCGTTGCCGGACACGGCGCCCGCGCGGCCCGACGGGCGTGCGTATCCGATTCTCGCGGGCATGTCGCGCAAGTCGATGCTCGGCGCGGTGATCGGCGGCAAGCCGCCGATGGAGCGCGTCGCGGCGAGCGTGGCGGCCGCGTTGTGCGCGGTCGAGCGGGGCGCCGCGATCGTGCGCGTGCACGACGTCGCGGCGACGGTCGATGCGCTGAAAGTATGGAATGCCGTGCGCGCAGCCGCGCGGCAACGATAAGCAAGTCAGAAAGACGAAGGAGGAAGGACCCCATGGGACGTCGATATTTCGGCACGGACGGCATTCGCGGCACGGTGGGCGAAGCGCCCATCACGCCGGACTTCGTGTTGCGTCTCGGCTATGCGGCCGGCAAGGTACTGGCCGGCTCGGCCGACGTCGCGGCGGGCTCGCGTCCGACCGTGCTGATCGGCAAGGACACGCGCGTGTCGGGCTACATGCTCGAAGCCGCGCTCGAGGCCGGATTCTCGGCGGCCGGCGTCGACGTGATGCTGGCCGGCCCGATGCCGACGCCCGGCGTCGCGTATCTGACGCGGGCGCTGCGCCTGTCGGCCGGTGTCGTGATCAGCGCGTCGCACAACCCGTATCACGACAACGGAATCAAGTTCTTCTCGGCCGACGGCAACAAGCTGCCCGACGACACCGAAGCCGCGATCGAAGCGTGGCTCGACAAGCCGCTCGAATGTGCGGCGTCCGACGGTCTCGGCAAGGCCCGCCGCCTCGACGACGCGGCCGGCCGCTACATCGAGTTCTGCAAGAGCACGTTCCCGGCCGCGTTCAACCTGCGTGGGCTGAAGCTCGTGATCGATTGCGCGCACGGCGCTGCGTACCAGATCGCGCCGCACGTGTTCCACGAGCTCGGCGCGGACGTCATTCCGATCGGCGTCGCGCCGAACGGCTTCAACATCAACGACGGCGTCGGCGCGACCGCGCCGGACGCGCTGGTACGCGCGGTGCGGGCGAACCATGCCGATCTCGGCATCGCGCTCGACGGCGACGCCGATCGTCTGCAGGTCGTGGACGCGACCGGCCGCCTGTACAACGGCGACGAGCTGCTCTACGTGCTCGTGAAGGACCGGATCGCGACCGACGGCAAGGTCGAAGGCGCGGTCGGCACGCTGATGACGAACCTCGCCGTCGAAGTCGCGCTGCAGCGCGAGGGCGTGAAATTCGTCCGTGCGGCGGTCGGCGACCGCTACGTGCTCGAGCAGTTGCGCGAGCACGGCTGGCAGCTCGGCGCGGAAGGGTCGGGCCATATCCTGTCGCTCGACCGGCACTCGACCGGCGACGGCATCGTGTCGGCGTTGCTCGTGCTGGCCGCGCTCAAGCGCAGCGGTCGCACCCTCGCGCAGGTGCTCGACGGCGTCACGCTGTTCCCGCAGAAGCTGATCAACGTGCGGATGAAGCCGGGCGCCGACTGGAAGGGCAGTGCGTCGATTCGTGCGGCGATCGATGCCGCCGAAGCCGAGCTCGCCGGCAGCGGTCGCGTGCTGATCCGTGCATCGGGCACGGAGCCCGTGCTGCGCGTGATGGTCGAAGCGCAGCAGGCCGTCGATGCGGTGCGCCACGCGGAGACGATCGCCGACGCGGTGCGCGCCGCGACGGCCTGATCCGGCCAGGCGCGCGCGGCGGTCCGGCCGCCCGCGCGCCGGCGCCCTCGGGCGCCGTTGTTTCGTCAGACGCAAAGGTTTGCGCTACCTAATAGAAGCAAGCGCCGGCAACCGCGTCCTTTCGATCGACTCAGGCATCCGACCCCGGAACCTGCCTGCCGCCGGCCCGGGCTTTCCCTCCGGCCGACGCTGCGCTACGATGCGCCCGAACGTCGCTTAAAACCCGGCGTTCATCCCTCCCTCCGAGCCAGGCGATCCTTGCCGCCAGCGCCGCTCCCGCGCCCCGACGCGCCACCCGATACTCCCTTTCAACCAGTCATGTTACTGTCACGCCAGTTTCATCGATTGTCACATTACCGTCATGAGCAGCCCCTAACCTTCGCGGTGCCGTAGTCATCCGCTCACACACTGGAGGTCTCATGAAATTGATGCAAACCGCGATTGCCGGCCTGGCTGGCGCGCTTTTCGCCGTCGCCGCTCAAGCTGCCGACATCACGGGCGCAGGCAGCACGTTCGCCATGCCGATCTATACGAAATGGGCTGCCGACTACCAGCAGTCCGGCGGCGCGAAGGTGAACTACCAAGGTATCGGTTCGTCGGGCGGCCTGAAGCAGATCAACGCGAAGACGGTCGATTTTGCCGGTTCGGACGCTCCGCTGAAGGATGAGGAGCTCGCGAAGGAAGGCCTGTTCCAGTTCCCGACGGTGGTCGGCGGCGTGGTGCCGGTCGTCAACGTGCCGGGCGTGAAGGCCGGCGAACTGACGCTGTCGGGCCCGGTGCTCGGCGACATCTACCTCGGCAAGATCAAGAAGTGGAACGATCCGGCGATCGTCGCGCTGAACCCGAAGGTCAAGCTGCCGGATACGGACATCGCCGTGGTCCGCCGCGCCGACGGCTCGGGCACGAGCTTCATCTGGACGAACTACCTGTCGAAGGTCAACGACGAGTGGAAGTCGAAGATCGGCGAAGGCACGACGGTCAACTGGCCGACGGGCACGGGCGGCAAGGGCAACGACGGTGTCGCGGCCTTCGTGCAGCGCCTGCCGGGTGCGATCGGCTACGTCGAGTGGGCGTACGCGAAGAAGAACAACATGACCTACACGGCCCTGAAGAATTCGACGGGCACGGTGGTCGAGCCGAAGACGGAAACGTTCAAGGCCGCGGCGGCAGGCGCGAACTGGTCGAAGTCGTTCTACCAGATCCTGACGAACCAGCCAGGCAAGGAAGCGTGGCCGGTCGTCGGCGCGACGTTCGTGCTGCTGCACGCGAAGCAGGACAAGCCGGAACAGGGCGCGGAAACGCTGAAGTTCTTCAGCTGGGCGTTCAAGAACGGCGAGAAGGCTGCGGACAGCCTCGACTACATCTCGCTGCCGGCGACGGTCGAGACGGAAATCCGCAAGCAGTGGAAGACGAAGGTGACGGACGCGTCGGGCAAGCCGGTCGCCGCCGAGTAAGCATTGCAGCGGTTCGCTGCCCGGCCGTGCCGGTCGGGCAGTGTGTGCGGTAAAGCCGGGCGTTACGGCGCCCGGCGATCAAAAGCAGGCACCCATGTCTGATATTTCATACCCGTCCTCCCGATCGCCCGACAATGCGCAGCAGCGCGCGCCGAGCCGTCTCGGGGATATCCTGTTCGGCGGCCTTGCGCGGCTCGCCGCGATCGTGACCCTGCTGCTGCTCGGCGGGATCATCGTTTCCCTGATCATTGCGTCGATGCCGACCATCCAGAAGTTCGGCGTCGGCTTCCTGTGGCAATCCGAGTGGGATCCCAACTCGGACATCTACGGCGCACTCGTGCCGATCTACGGCACGATCGTGACGTCGATCATTGCGCTCGTCATCGCGGTGCCCGTCAGTTTCGGCATCGCACTGTTCCTCACCGAATTGGCGCCCGTGTGGCTGCGCCGTCCGCTCGGCATCGCGATCGAGCTGCTCGCCGCGATTCCGTCGATCGTGTACGGCATGTGGGGGCTGCTCGTGTTCGCGCCGATCTTCGCCGAATACTTCCAGAAGCCGCTCGGCCGCCTGTTCCAGGACGTTTGGGTGCTCGGTCCGCTGACGTCGGGCCCGCCGATCGGCATCGGCATCCTCGCGGCCGGCGTGATCCTCGCGATCATGATCATCCCGTACATCGCATCGGTGATGCGCGACGTGTTCGAGGTCACGCCGGTGCTGCTGAAGGAATCGGCATACGGGATCGGCTGCACGACCTGGGAAGTGATGTGGAAGGTCGTGCTGCCCTATACGAAGACCGGCGTGATCGGCGGCGTGATGCTCGGCCTCGGCCGCGCGCTCGGCGAAACGATGGCCGTGACCTTCGTGATCGGCAACACCAACCTGCTCGACAGCGTGTCGCTGTTCGCGCCGGGCAACAGCATCACGTCGGCACTCGCGAACGAATTCGCGGAAGCGCAGCCGGGCCTGCATACGTCCGCGCTGATGGAGCTCGGCCTGATCCTGTTCGTGATTACGTTCATCGTGCTGTCCATCTCCAAACTGCTGTTGCTTCGTCTCGAGAAGGGAGAGGGCAAGAAATGAGCGAGCCCATCATGAATTTCCCGGGGCCGAGCGGCGCCGCGCTCGACGCGATGCGCAATCGCCTGCAACGCAAGCGCAAGGCCGTCAACGCGATCGCGCTCACCGCGTCGCTCGGCGCGATGGCCTTCGGCCTGTTGTGGCTCGTGTGGATTCTCTACACGACGGTGCACCTCGGCGTCGGCGGCCTGTCGCTGCAACTGTTCACCGAATCGACGCCGGCGCCGAACACGGAAGGCGGCGGTCTCGCGAACGCGATCGTCGGCAGCCTGCTGCTGTGCGGCTTCGGCACGCTGGTCGGCACGCCGATCGGCATCCTCGCGGGCGTCTATCTCGCCGAATACGGGCAGAAGAACCTGCTGGCGAGCACCATCCGCTTTATCAACGACATCCTGCTGTCCGCGCCGTCGATCGTCATCGGCCTGTTCGTGTATGCGATCGTCGTCGCGAAGTCGGGGCGCTTCTCCGGTTGGGCCGGCGTGATCGCGCTGGCGCTGCTGCAGATCCCGATCGTGATCCGCACGACGGAGAACATGCTGAAGCTCGTGCCGAACGCGCTGCGCGAAGCGGCCGTCGCGCTGGGCACGCCGAAGTGGCGCATGGTGCTGAAGATCACGCTGCGCGCGTCGGTCGGCGGGATCGTGACGGGCGTGCTGCTCGCGGTCGCGCGGATCGCCGGCGAAACGGCCCCGCTGCTGTTCACCGCGCTGTCGAACCAGTTCTTCTCGTGGGACATGAGCCAGCCGATGGCGAACCTGCCGGTCACGATCTACAAGTTCGCGATGAGCCCGTTCGCGGAATGGCAGTCGCTCGCGTGGGCGGGCGTGTTCCTGATTACGCTCGGGGTGCTCGGACTGAACGTCCTGGCGCGCTCGATCTTCTCGAAAAAGTAACGGCGGAGCAATCCGATGAATATGGCAGAAAGCCACCTGAATCCCGTCGAGCGCACCGCTGCGCCCGCCGGCACGCAAGACGCGGCGCACGGCCGTCCGCTCGCGCCGCTGAACGCGAAGATCGAGGTCAACAACCTCAACTTCTTCTACAACAAGTTCCACGCGCTGAAGAACATCAACCTGCGCATTCCCGAAGGGAAGGTGACGGCGTTCATCGGCCCGTCGGGCTGCGGCAAGTCGACGCTGTTGCGCACGTTCAACAAGATGTTCGCGCTTTATCCGGAGCAGCGCGCCGAAGGCGAAATCCTGATGGACGGCGAGAACCTGCTGACGACGAAGCGCGACATCTCGCTGCTGCGCGCGCGAATCGGCATGGTGTTCCAGAAGCCGACCCCGTTCCCGATGTCGATCTACGACAATATCGCGTTCGGCGTGAAGATGTTCGAAAAGCTCACGCGCTCGGAAATGGACGACCGCGTCGAGTGGGCACTGACGAAGGCCGCGCTGTGGAACGAAGTCAAGGACAAGCTGGGCCAGAGCGGCTACGGGCTGTCGGGCGGCCAGCAGCAGCGTCTGTGCATCGCGCGCGGCATCGCGATCCGTCCGGAAGTGCTGCTGCTCGACGAACCGTGCTCGGCGCTCGACCCGATCTCGACGGGCCGCATCGAGGAGCTGATCGCGGAGCTGAAGAGCGACTACACGGTCGTGATCGTCACGCACAACATGCAGCAGGCCGCACGCTGCTCGGATTACACGGCCTACATGTACCTGGGCGAGCTGATCGAGTTCGGCGACACCGAAAAGATCTTCATCAAGCCGGTGCGCAAGGAAACGGAAGACTACATCACCGGCCGCTTCGGCTGATGACGGAGAACAACAACCATGTCGGATAAACATCTGTCGAGCCAGTTCGACGCGGACCTGAATGCCGTGTCGTCGAAAGTGCTGGAAATGGGCGGACTCGTCGAGTCGCAGATCGTCGGCGCGATGCGCGCGCTGAACGAGTTCGATCGCGATACGGCCGAGAAGGTGATCGCGGCCGAGGAAACGCTGAACGCGATGGAAGTCGACATCGACCAGGAATGCGGCAACATCATCGCGCGGAGGCAGCCTGCCGCGCGCGACCTGCGTCTTTTGATGTCGATTTCGAAAACGATTACGAACCTCGAGCGCGCCGGCGACGAAGCCGAGAAGATCGCCAAGCGCGTGCGCCGCCTGGTCGACGAGCCGTCCGCGCGTGCGGTCAACATCGCCGAGATCAAGGTGTCGGGCGAGATGGCCGTGACGATCCTGCGCCGCGCGCTCGACGCGTTCGCGCGCCTCGATACGGTGGCCGCCGCGCAGATCGTCAAGGACGACAAGGAAATCGACATGGAATTCCGCGCGTTCGTGCGCAAGCTCGTGTCGTACATGCAGGAAGATCCGCGCACGATCTCGGTGGGCCTCGACTACCTGTTCATCGCGAAGGCGATCGAACGGATCGGCGACCACGCGAAGAACATCGCCGAATTCATCATCTACATCGTGAAGGGCACCGACGTGCGGCACCAGCCGCGCGACACGCTCGATCGTGAAGCCAACAGTTAATCGACTCCATAGGAAGAACAGAGGTGCCGATGCCCAGCAACATTCTCGTCGTTGAAGATGAGCCCGCGATTTCCGAACTGATCTCGGTGAATCTCCAGCACGCCGGTCATTGCCCGATCCGTGCGTACAACGCCGAACAGGCGCAGAACCTGATCAGCGACGTGCTGCCCGATCTCGTGCTGCTCGACTGGATGCTGCCGGGCAAGTCCGGTATCGCGTTCGCGCGCGACCTGCGCAACAACGAACGGACCAAACACATTCCGATCATCATGCTCACCGCCCGCGGCGACGAGCAGGACAAGGTGCTCGGCCTCGAAATCGGCGCGGACGACTACGTGACGAAGCCGTTTTCACCGAAGGAACTGATGGCGCGCATCAAGGCCGTGCTGCGCCGCCGCGCGCCGCAACTGACCGAGGACGTCGTGTCGATCAACGGGCTGCGCCTCGACCCGGCCACGCATCGCGTCGCCGCGCACGGCGACGGCAGCGAAATCAAGCTCGATCTCGGCCCGACCGAGTTCCGCCTGCTGCATTTCTTCATGACGCATCCGGAGCGCGTGCACAGCCGCACGCAACTGCTCGACCAGGTGTGGGGCGACCATGTGTTCGTCGAGGAGCGCACTGTCGACGTGCACATCAAACGACTGCGCGCGGCCTTGAAACCGGCCGGCTGCGATGCGATGATCGAAACCGTGCGCGGCAGCGGCTACCGCCTCGCGAAGCACGCGTAACGTATTCGGGCATGCCGTGTGCCGCGGCGTGTCGTTCCTTCTTTCGGACGCTGAATCATGAACATCATCTGGGCGCGCTTTCTGGTGTCGCTCGTGCTGCTCGTGCTGATCGGCGTATTGGTCGGCGTCTTCGCCGGCCCGACCGTGGGCCTCGTGTTCGTGGTCGTGATGCTGGTCGCGCAGGGCTTTTTCAGCACCTTCCATACGCAGCGTCTGTGGCGCCTGCTCGATGCGCCCGTCTACGGCGAAGTGCCGAGCGCGCCGGGCATCTGGGGCGAGATCTACTATCGTCTGCACAAGCTCGCGAAGCAGTGGCATGCGCAGGTGCGGCAGGTCGAGCAGCAGCATTCGCGCTTCATCCAGGCGATCCAGGCCTCGCCGAATGGCGTCGCGATGCTCGACGACCACGACCAGATCGAGTGGTGCAACGCGATCGCCGAAGTCCATTTCGGCCTCGATGCGAAGCGCGACCTGCGCCAGCACATCACGAACCTGGTGCGCCATCCCGATTTCGTCCGCTACCTGAATGCGCAGCATTACGACGAGACGCTGTTGATGCGCGGCATGGGCGACGCGCGGCAGAACGTGCTGGCCGTGCAGGTGTTTCCGTACGGCGAGAACCGCAAGCTGCTGCTCACGCAGGACATCACCGAGCTCGAGCGCACCGACGCGATGCGGCGCGACTTCGTCGCGAACGTGTCGCACGAGTTGAAGACGCCGCTCACCGTGCTGTCGGGCTTCCTCGAGACGATGCGCGAGCTGCCGCTGAACGAGGAGGACCGCGCGCGCTATCTCGACATGATGGAGCAGCAGGCGTCGCGGATGCGGCACATCGTGACCGACCTGCTGGTGCTCGCGAAGCTGGAAGGCGAAAGCAAGCCGCCGGTCGATCACGCGATCGACATGCGGGCGGTGTTCGACCACCTGAAGGAAGATGCGCACACGCTGTCGAACGGGCATCACGACATCGCGTTCTCGATCGACGAGACGCTGGGCGTCACGGGCGCGCAGACGGAGCTGTTCAGCGCGTTCGCGAATCTCGTCACGAATGCGATCCGCTACACGCCGGACGGCGGCAAGATCGTCGTGTCGTGGCGGCGCGAGGGCGCGCAGGGCGTGTTCTCCGTCACGGACAGCGGCTTCGGGATTCCGGCCGCCGACCTGCCGCGGCTCACCGAGCGCTTCTACCGCGTCGATCGCAGCCGTTCGCGCGATACCGGCGGCACGGGCCTCGGGCTCGCAATCGTCAAGCACGTGCTGCAGCGGCACGACGCGCATCTGTACGTGCAGAGCGAGGAAGGGCGCGGCAGTACGTTCACCGCGCGGTTCCCGGGCTCGCGCGTCATCGCGATCCGGCCGGCCGCTTACGAAGCATGATCGCGTAGCGGCTCGGCGGTCGAAAAAAAGCAACCCGCGGGTTGCTTTTTTTCATGGCGATGCGTCGGCGCGACTCGCATCGCACCGGCGGCTCACGAGCAGAACTTCGCGAGCAGCCCGAGCTGCGCGTTGCGGATCGTCTTGCCGGTGCGGCGGCGCCGATAGTGGCCGTCGCTGTGCATCTGCCATGCCGACTGGTTGTCGCCGAGGCACACCGACAGCCCCTCGGCGATCACGCGCCGCTTGAGCTTGCGCTCGCGGATCGGGAACGCGACTTCGACGCGGCGGAACAGGTTGCGGTCCATCCAGTCGGCACTCGACAGATAGACGTGCTCGGCGCCGCCCGCGTGGAAGTAGTAGATGCGGTGGTGTTCGAGGAAGCGGCCGACGATCGAGCGCACCGTGATGTTTTCCGACAGCCCCGGCACCCCGGGCTTCAGCGCGCAGACGCCGCGCACGATCAGGTCGACCTTGACGCCGGCCTGCGACGCTTCGTACAGCGCGGCGATCACCGACGGCTCCAGCAGCGCGTTCATTTTCGCGACGATGCGCGCACGCTTGCCGGCCTGCGCATTGTCGATCTCCGCGCGGATCGAATCGATGATGCGCGGATGCAGCGTGAACGGCGACTGCCACAGCTCGTGCAGCGTCAGTTCACCGCCGATCCCGGTCAATTGCTGGAACACGTGATGCACGTCCTCGCAGATCTTCTGCTCGGCCGTCATCAGCCCGAAGTCGGTGTAGAGGCGCGCGGTGCGCGGATGATAGTTGCCGGTGCCGAGGTGCACGTAGCGGCGCAGCGACGCCTTGCCGGCCTGCACGACGCGCCGCACGATCAGCATCATCTTCGCGTGGCACTTGTGGCCGACCACGCCGTACACGACGTGCGCGCCGACGGCTTCGAGCTGCGACGCCCAGTTGATGTTGGTCTCCTCGTCGAAGCGCGCGAGCAGCTCGACGACGACGGTCACTTCCTTGCCGTTGCGCGCGGCTTCCATCAGCGCGTCCATCAGCGGCGAGTCGGTGCCGGTGCGGTAGATCGTCTGCTTGATCGCGACGACGCTCGGGTCTTTCGCGGCCTGCTGCAACAGCTCGAGCACGGGCTGGAAGCTCTCGTACGGGTGGTGCAGCAGGATGTCGCCGGCATCGATCGCGTCGAACATCGTCGGCGCGTTGGCGATTGCCGCCGGCGTCGACGCGATGAACGGCGCGAACTTCAGGTCGGGGCGGTCGACAAGATCGGGAATCTGCATCAGGCGCACCAGATTCACGGAACCCGCGACGCGATAGCAATCGTTGTCGCCGAGTTCGCTTTCCTCGAGCAGGCGTCGCACGATGTGCAGCGGTGTGTCGGCCGATACCTCGAGGCGTACCGCGTTGCCGAGGTGGCGCGCGGGCAGTTCGCCCTGCAACGCGACACGCAGGTTCGTGATTTCGTCTTCGTCGACGAACAGCTCGCTGTTGCGCGTGATCCGGAACTGGTTGCAGCTCTTCACGACCAGTTGCGGAAAGAGTTCGCCGACGAAGCGCTGCATGAACGAACTCAGCAGCACGAAGCCATGCTCGAAACCCGACAGCGCATGCGGCATGCGCACGACGCGCGGCAGCGCGCGCGGCGCCTGCACGATGCCCATCACGGCCTGGCGGCCGAACGCGTCGCGGCCTTCGAGCTCGACGACGAAGTTCAGGCTCTTGTTCAGCACGCGCGGGAACGGGTGGGCCGGATCGAGGCCGATCGGCGTCAGCACGGGCAGCAGTTCGTCGAGGAAGTAGCGCCGCGCCCATTCGAGCTGCTCGTCGTTCCACGTGTCGCTCGCGTGGAAGTAGATGCCTTCCTGTTCGAGCGCCGGCAGCACGGTTTCGTGCAGCATCGTGTACTGTCGATGCACGAGCCGCTGCGCGCGTTCGACGACGAGATCGTATGCGTGCTGCAACGACATGCCGTCGGGTGTCAGTGCGCCGGGATTGTCGCGGATCTGCTCCTGCAGGCCGGCCATCCGGACTTCGAAGAATTCGTCGAGGTTGCTGCTGGTGATGCAGATGAAGCGCAGGCGCTCGAGCAACGGGACTTGCGGGTCGGCCGCCTGGGCCAGCACGCGCTCGTTGAAACCGAGGATGCCGAGTTCACGATTGAGAAGCGGGTAACGGACGGACATCGGCAGAGTAGGGGGTAATTCAGGCGATGATTCGAAAGGACGCTCGGAAACTCTCACGGTACGATGACGTGCTGATGACAATCATGGTTTTATATCGGGAAATTCTACGCCCGAACGCTTTCGTCGCATAAATGTTTCGGCTATATGGAATGGCGCGGTGTGCATGCCCGTGAAGCGTGGCAGCGGCAAGCGTTCCACGCTTAAAATGTCGCCTTTGATTGATCGCCCGTGGTGGCCGGAACGGCTACCGCGGAAGAACGCGCACGGAGCCCCCTTCTGATGGTTACAACTCCCCACTTGCTGGCTGCCGTGGATCTCGGCTCGAACAGCTTTCGGCTGATCGTCGGGCGCGTCGAGGAAACGCCGGCGGGCAGCCAGATCTATCCCGTCGACGCGCTGCGCGAGCCGGTTCGGCTGGCCGCGGGGCTGTCGAGCGACAAGATGCTCGATCGCGCGTCGCAGGAGCGTGGCTGGGAGGCGCTCAAGCGGTTCGGCGAGCGCCTGCGCGATTTCCATCCCGATCACGTGCGCGCGGTGGCGACCAACACGCTGCGCGTCGCGAAGAACGCCGCCGAATTTCTCGGCGAGGCGGAGGCGGCGCTCGGTTTCCCGATCGAAGTGATCGCGGGCCGCGAAGAGGCGCGCCTCATCTATGCGGGAGCCGCGCACTCGGTGCCGGCGAGCGCCGGCAAGCGGCTCGTCGTCGACATCGGCGGCGGCTCGACCGAATTCATCATCGGCTCGCACTACACGCCGATCGTGATGGAGAGCCTCTATATCGGCTGCGTGAGCCATAGCCGCACCTTCTTCCCGGCCGGCAACGTCGACGAATACACGATGCGGCAGGCCGAGCTCGCGGCCAAGCGCGAGATCCAGATCATTTCGAGCGAATACAAGAAGGCCGGCTGGGACCAGGCGATCGGTTCGTCCGGCACCGCGCGCGCGCTCGCGGAGCTCGTCGAGGCGAACGGCTTCAACGATCCGGGCATCACGCACGGCATTTCGCGCGGCGGCCTCGAGCGGCTGAAGCGTGCGCTGATCAAGTCGGAGAACGTCAACCGGTTGAAGCTGATCGCGCTGAAGCCCGACCGCGTGCCCGTGCTCGCGGGTGGCCTCGCGATCATGCTGGCGGTGTTCGAGGAGCTGGGCGTCGACTACGTCGATACGACCGACGGCGCGCTGCGCCTCGGCGTGCTGTACGACCTGCTCGGCCGGACGCAGCACGAGGACATGCGCGCGGTGACCGTCGAGGGGTTCACGCGCCGCTACGGCGTCGACCGTGCGCAGGCCGAGCGGATCGGTGCGCTCGCCGCGCGTTTCTACGACGAGCTCGAGGAAGACGACGAGGAAGCGCGGGAGGAAGGGCGGATGTTCCTCGGCTGGGCCGCCGCGTTGCACGAGATCGGCCTGTCGATCTCGCACAGCGCGTATCACAAGCATTCGGCCTATATCGCGAGCAACGCGGACATGCCGGGTTTCTCGCGCACCGACCAGGCGCGGCTCGCCGCGCTCGTGCTCGGCCATGCGGGCAAGCTCGGCAAGCTGTCGCAGGCGCGCGAGGTCGAGTGGCCGCTGCTGTTCTGCCTGCGGCTCGCGGCGCTGCTGTGCCGGCGCCGGACCGATGCGGGGCTGCCCGATATTTCCGTTTCGCAGATGAAGAAGGGCGGGTACGAGGTGCGCCTGCCGAACGCGTGGGTCGAGCAGAACCCGTTGACCGACTACAGCCTCAGCCAGGAGGCGGCGGAGTGGGAGAAAGTCGGTATCCCGTATCGCGTGGTTTATACCGGTGCGTGACAGGGCGATAGCGGCCCGATAGCGGGCCCGGAAGGTACGGCGGGTTCCACTGGAGTGTGCCGATGGCGGCGCCCGTCAGGCGTCGCTCCGTACGATCGTCAGCGGCCGCGCAACGCGGGCGCTGACCGGCCGCTCAATCCGACGAGCAGACGATCGCGGTCAGGAACGGGAAAGCCTGTTTGACGGTTGCGTCGCTGCCGGCCTTGCGCACGGCTTCCTCGACCGCGCTTTTCGTGCCGCGCACGACGACACCGTAAGCCCAGTCGCCGATCGGCTTGCCGTCGCCCGGACGGAAGATCGGGTCGTTCGCCTGGTAGCCGAGCACGACGTAGACGCCGAAGCCGTATGCGGTCAGCGAGCGGTTCGTGCGGAACGCATTGACCGAATTCGATTCGACGTGCATCGGCTCCGACTGGATGTCGCCGGCCGCGAGCAGCGGCGCGACGAACTTGTGGCCGGTCGAATGGCAGTCGAGCGCGTCGTCGAGCGCTTTCGCCGACGCAGGGCCGGCGGTGGCGAGCATGAGCAGCGACGCACACAGAGCGGTTTCGAGAATGTTGTTTTTCATGCGCGGATGCGGATTGTTCACACGTATTATCGCGTGTTCCAGCAAGTTCCGTGCGCGGGCTGCGCGAGGAGGCGCGGGCGCGTCGACGCGGCGGTTGGTGCGTACTCGGCCCGCGCTGCGGCGAGTCCTGAAAAGCGGCAGGCGATTCAAGGGCTCGTAAAAAGCGCCCGTAAACGGAAAAAGGGGTTACACGCTTTTGGCATGTAACCCCTTTGATTCCTTGGTCGGAGCGATAGGATTCGAACCTACGACCCTCTGATCCCAAATCAGATGCGCTACCAGGCTGCGCTACGCTCCGACGAGCCAAAGATAATAACGTCGAATGGCCGAATCGGTCAATCACGATATGCGGGTAAATGCCGCGGCGGTGAGCGGCCCGCGATTTGCGACAATTCACGGGACAATCGGCCGGCCCGCACGCATGCGCGCGCGACCGCTCGCCGAAGCAAGGAGACATCATGATGAACCTGATCCTGTGGCGCCACGCCGAAGCCGAAGATTACGCGACGAGCGATCTCGCGCGGCAGTTGACCGTGCGCGGCCGCAAGGACGCGCAGGCGATGGCCAAATGGCTGCGCGGCCGGCTCGAGACGAATACCGTGATCCTCGCGAGCCCGGCGGCGCGCACCGTGCAGACCGTCGAGGCACTGACCGACCAGTACCGGACCATCGACGCGCTCGCGCCGGGCGGCAGCATCGACGACGTGTTGGCGGCGGCCGGCTGGCCGGAAGGCATCGCGCCGACGGTCGTGATCGTCGGCCACCAGCCGACGCTCGGCAGCGTCGCCGCGCAATTGATCGCCGGCGACGACGACAGCTGGAGCGTCAAGAAGGGCGGAATCGTGTGGCTCGCGAGCCGCACGCGCGACGGCAGCCGGCAGGCCGTGCTGCGGGCGGTTTTGACGCCCGAACTCGTGTAAAGCTTGCCTGAATGGGTTTGAAGGGATTGATCATACGGTTTTGCAAGCTTTCTGCTAAAGTCAATTTGGCGACACGTCATTGAAAAGACATGGTCGTGCCACGTAACGGTCACGGCCGGTTACTACATTGGCGGGCATGTCGTCCTATTCCTTACGATCAGGAAAGCCTAATGCGAGAACTGCCGACGCCTACGCTCCCTTTTGCCTCGCTGCCCCTCGACACGTCGCGGCGCCACCTGCCGCGCGCCAGTGAAACCGTCACATCGGAATATCGCCTGCGCGCCGCATGGGCGCGTACGGAAGACGAATTGCGCGAAGCCCAGCGCCTGCGCTACAGCGTCTTCGCCGAAGAAATGGGCGCGCAGGTCAGCGGCCCGTCAGGTCTCGACGTCGATCCGTTCGATGCATATTGCGACCACCTGCTGGTCCGCGATCTCGACACGCTGAAAGTCGTCGGCACGTACCGCGTGCTGCCGCCGCACCAGGCGGCACGCGTCGGCCGCCTGTACGCCGAAGGCGAATTCGACCTGTCGCGCCTCACGCACCTGCGCGGCAAGATGGTCGAGGTCGGCCGCTCGTGCGTGCACAGCGACTACCGCAGCGGCGCCGTCATCATGGCGCTGTGGGGCGGCCTGGGCGCGTACATGATGCAGAACGGCTATGAAACGATGCTGGGCTGCGCGAGCGTGTCGATGGCCGACGGCGGCCACTACGCGGCGAACCTGTACCAGTCACTGTCGGCGGGCTCGCTGACGGCGCCCGAGTATCGCGCGTTCCCGCACACGGCTTTGCCGGTCGACGAACTGCAGACAGGCACCGTCGTCGCGCCGCCGCCGCTGATCAAGGGTTACCTGCGGCTCGGCGCGAAGATTTGCGGCGCACCGGCCTGGGATCCCGACTTCAACTGCGCGGATTTCCTGACTCTATTCCGCCTGTCCGACATCAACGCGCGCTACGCCCGCCACTTCCTGGGCTAAACGGTCTGAACCGCGTCGCGCCGGTGACCTGTGGCGCACGCAAGCGAGCGCCGTCGCGTGGCAAGTCCTGCGCGACGGCGTTCGTGTATCCGGTCCATGGGTGCGTATCGAGCCCCGATAATTTCAGCGACACGCAATGACTACCGTACCGCCGAGCGGCACGTTCGCGCAGCCCTGCGGGAGGGCCGGACGGCCGCGACGCGCTCAGTGCTTGCGCCGCCAGTCGAGCAGGTGGTGTTCCGCCATCCAGTGGTGGATCATCCCTTCGCCTTCGTGGCTGCGCTTGTATTCGCGTGACTCGAAGTACGACAGGGCGGCCAGCACCATCAGACCGATGAACAGGCCGATCAGGCCCGCAATTTCTTCAGACGACATGGCAGCCTCCTTTCAACGGCACAGCGCCATGCGTACATAGTAGGACATGCGCGGCGCAACCCCGAAACCGGATTTCCGCTAGACTCGGCGCGGTCCCGGCGTGCGATGGGCGCGCCGTTTTCCGGAGCCTGACCTGATGACCCGTTTCATGCTGGCCGTGCTGGCCGCATCCCTCCTTGCCGCCTGCAGCAGCGATCCGCACCAGGCGCGCCGCGGCCACCCGCCGGAAGATCCCGCCGACTATCACGGTGTGCCGACCGACATGACGCCGCCATCGATGCTCGACGCGCCGTCGCCGAAGCCGGTGCAGTAACGCTCGGCCGGCCCGCCGTCACGCGCGGGCCGCGGACGCGGCCTGCGGGTCGGCGCCAATGCGTCGCAACAGCGCGGGCAGGTAGCGCGCGAGCGTCGCGCCGCGCGCGGCCATGAACAGCAGCAGCGCGAACCAGAGGCCGTGATTGCCGAACGTTCCGACGGCTGCGAGCGTGGCCGCGATGAAGATCGACAACGACACGACCATCGCGCGCATCAGCGATTGCGTCTGCGTCGCGCCGATGAACACGCCGTCGAGCAGGAAGCCCCAGACCGACACGATCGGCGAGATCGCGGCCCACGGCAGGTAGTGCAGCGCGACGGCGCGGATTTCGGCCTGGTCGGTCAGGCGCGCGACGATCCAGCTCCCCGCTGCCCAGTAAACGAGCGCGAACAGCAGCGCGCCGAGTGCCGACCAGAACAGCGTGACGCGCACGGCTTGCCGGAATGCGCGGCGATCGCGCGCGCCGGCCGCCGCGCCGACGAGTGCCTCGGCCGCATGTGCGAATCCGTCGAGGCCGTATGCCATGAAGGTCTGGAAATTCAGCAGCAGCGCATTCGCGGCAAGCGTCGCGTCGCCTTGTTTCGCGCCGAGATGCGCGAACCACCCGAACGCGCCGAGCAGGCACAGCGTGCGCAGGAAGATGTCGCGATTGAGCGTGATCAGCCGCCTGAGCGCGTCGCGGTCGGCAAGCGCGCGTACCGCGAGCGGCGCCAGGCCGCGCGGCCGCAGCCGCCACAGCATCCACGCGCCGAGCGCGAAGCCGCATGCGTCCGCGGTGGCGGTCGCCGCGCCGATACCCGCGATGTCCCAGCCGAAGCCGTACACGTAGAGCAGCACGGCGGCGATGTTCACCGCGTTGACGAACACCTGCGCGACGAGCGCGAGGCGGACGCGCTGCATGCCGAGCAGGTAGCCGAGCACCACGTAATTCGCGAGCGCGAACGGTGCGCTCCAGATCCGTGCATGGCTGTATGCGAGGGCCGTCGCACGGACCGCATCGCTGCCGCCGAGCGCGCAAAGCGCGAACGACAGCAGCGGCACCTGCAGCGCCAGTACCGCAGCGCCGAGCGCGAACGCGACGATCAGCGCGCGCAGCAGGTTCAGGCGGATCCCGGCGGCGTCGCCGGCGCCATGTGCCTGCGCAACGAGCCCGGTCGTACCCATCCGCAGAAAGCCGAAGCCCCAGAACACGAAATTGAAGAACAGCCCGCCGAGCGCGACGCCACCGAGATATTGCGCGCCGTCGAGGTGGCCGGCGACGGCCGTGTCGACGGCGCCGAGGATCGGCTGGGTCAGGTTCGCGACGACGATCGGGAACGCGAGCGCGAGGACGCGCCGATGCGTGACGGCGGCCGACGCGCCGCCGGCCCCGTGCGGTAAGGCGGAGTCGGACATGGCGGACGCGTCAGGCGCGTTCCTGCACGCAGACCCACGGCGACACGACGACCGCCCACAGCTCCGGATTGCGCGCCGCGTAGTCGGCGGCGGTCTCTGCCGGCATGCGCGCGACGAGGCCGGACGACAGCCAGCGCGTGACCTGTTCGGCGTCGTCGCTGGCGACGGCTTCCGCGACGCTGACGAGATCGAGGTCGCGTGCGATCGACAACAGCTTGCCCTGCGCGAAGAAGCGCTCGAGATCGCACCAGTCGATTTTGGCGGTCTCGCCGAGGAGTTTGGCGTAGAGCGGGCTGTGCGACGCGCCCGCGGTGGCGTGTTGATCAGAGGACATCGGTTTCTTGGAAAGGCTGCGTGGCGCCACTATAAACCATCCGGCCGGGCGGGCCGAGCGCGGCCGGGCCGCTCACGCATCGCGCAGCGCGCGGCGCACGATCTTGCCGGTCGCGGTCATCGGCAGGCTGTCGACGAACGCGATCGCACGCGGATACTCGTGCGCGGCGAGCCGTGTGCGCACGTGCGCCTGCAGCGCGCTGACGAGGGTGTCGTCGCCGACGTGGCCGGGGTTCAGCACGACGAACGCCTTGACGATCTCGGTGCGCGTCGCATCGGGCATGCCGACGACGGCCGCCATTCGCACCGCCGGATGCGTGAGCAGGCAGTCCTCGATCGGGCCTGGGCCGATCCGGTAACCGGCGCTCGTGATCACGTCGTCGTCGCGGCCGACGAAGCGCACGAAACCGTCCGCGTCGATCGTGCCCGTATCGCCGGTGAGCAGGTAGTCGCCCGCGAACTTGTCGTGCGTCGCGCCGGGGTTGCGCCAGTATTCGAGAAACATCACCGGGTCGGGGCGGCGCACCGCGATGCGGCCTTCGGCGCCGGGCGGCAGCGGCGTGCCGTCCGCATCGACGATCGCGACCGCATGACCGGGTACCGCCTTGCCGATCGCGCCGGGTTGCGCATCGAACAGCGCCGCACACGACGACAGCACCATGTTGCACTCGGTTTGCCCGTAGAACTCGTTGATCGTCACTCCGAGCGCGTCGCGGCCCCACGCGGTCAGTTCGGTGCCGAGCGATTCGCCGCCGCTCGCGACCGATTTCAGCGACAGCGCGTAGCGTTCGCGCGGCGCCGCGACGGCGCGCATCAGCTTCAGCGCGGTGGGCGGCAGGAACGCGTGGGTGACGCCGTGCCGTGCCATCAGCGCGAACGCCGCGTCGCCGTCGAATTTCTCGAAGCGGCGCGCGAGCACCGGCACGCCGTGATGCCATGACGGCAGCAGCACGTCGAGCAGCCCGCCGATCCATGCCCAGTCGGCCGGTGTCCAGAACAGGCGTGCGTCGCGCGGGAAGCACTGCTGCGACATCTCGACGCCCGGCAGGTGGCCGAGCAGCACGCGATGCGCATGCAGCGCGCCTTTCGGCTTGCCGGTCGTGCCGGACGTATAGATGATCACGGCCGGATCGTCGGCGGCCGTATCCGCGGGCACGAAATCCGGCGCTTCGGCGGCGAGCGCCGCGTCGTAGCGCAGTACGCCCGGCGCGTCGAGCGCATCGTCGCCGATGCAGTAGACGGTATGCAGCGCCGGCAGTTGCGCGCGCAGCGGCGCGATCTTCGCGTAGCCGGCCGCGTCCGTGACGAGCGCGGCGGCCTCGCTGTTCGCGAGCCGGTACTCGAGCGCATCGACGCCGAACAGCGTGAAGAGCGGCACCGCGATCGCGCCGAACTTGTACGTGGCAAGGTGGGCGATCGCCGTTTCGGGGCCTTGCGCGAGAAAGATGGCGATCCGGTCGCCGCGCCGCAGGCCGGCGCGCGCAAAGCTGTTCGCGAGCCGGTTAGAAGCATTCCTCAGGTCGTCGAACGTGACGCGGAAAACGTCGCCTTGCGCCGTTTCGTGGATCAGCGCGAGGCGTCCGCTGCCGTCGGCCCATTTGTCGCACACGTCCACGCCGATGTTGTAGCGCGCCGGAATGCCCCACTGGAAGCGGGAGAGGAGCTGGTCGTAGCAATCGGCGGCGGGCAGCATCGCATGGTCTCCGGGTGTCGAGCGTGGCGTCGGGTGAACGGCTTACATCAGGAATTCACGTAGACGAATCGACAATGGTGTTTCCTGATAGGGAATGTTCGGACTCGTCCAATAGGTGAGGCTCAGTGCACGATTCGACAATGACGCATAACATCAAGACAAAACAGTGGTGTGACCATGGATTTGCTTCTGATAGCTGCGGGGTTCAGCCTGATTGGAATCGGGGTGCTGGTGGCGTTTGCTCGTCACGTCGATCCGTTGTCCGGCCGTTTCACCGGACGTCTGCGCAAGCGCTGACTCGACTTTTTCCGTTTTCGACGCGACGGCACGCGATGCGCGCCGGCGTCGCGTGCCGTCTGTCGCGCGCTCAGCGCGCCGGCAGGTAGCGTGACGGATCGATCGAGCGGCCGCCGTAGCGCAGCTCGAAATGCAGCGCGACGCGATCGCTGTCGCTGTTGCCCATTTCCGCGATCGATTGCCCTTGCGTGACCGACTGGCCTTCCTTCACCAGCAGCGCGCGGTTGTGCGCGTAGGCTGTCAGGTAATCGGCGTTGTGCTTCAGGATGATCAGGTTGCCGTAGCCGCGCAGCCCGTTACCGGCGTAGACCACGACACCCGGCGCGGCCGCGACCACCGGCGTGCCCGGCGAATTCGCGATGTCGATGCCCTTCGATTTCGAGCCGTCGAACGTGCGCACGACGTTGCCGGCCGCCGGCCAGATCAGCGCAATGCTCGTGGCCGGCTTCACGGCCGATTCGACCGGCGCGGACGGTGCCGGGCGGACACGGCCCGCGCTGCCGGTGCCGGTGGTCGACGGCCTCGACGCGGTGGTCGTGCCGGGCGGCGGTGCGACGCGCAACACCTGGCCGACATCGATCGCGTCGGGGTTCGTCATCTGGTTCCAGCGCACGATGTTCTGTACCGACGTGCGGTTGTCGCGCGCGATCTTGTACAACGTGTCGCCACGCTCGACGCGATAGAACCCGGGGCCGACGGGCGCGGAGCCGCACGCGACGAGCAGGGCGGCGCAGGCGGCTGCGAAGAGTCGCTTCGTTGTTGTTCCGAACATTGAACCTCGCAAAACCCCGCCGCGCGTGACGCGGCAGGCAACACAAAACGTCAGATTTTAACGGGTTCGACCCGCGCACCGCAGTTTCGGTGGCAGGTGCGGCTCCGCGCCCCGGTTCGGTGCGTGTCGAATCAGCCGGCGAGCGGCGCGACGCGGATCCGAAGCGTGGCCGTTTCGGTCGCGCCCGGCGCGAGCATGCGCAGCCCGCGGCCGTTGTGGATCGCATCGGGCAGGCCGAGCCACGGTTCGACGCAATAGAAATCCGAATCCGGCTTTTCGGTCCACGTCGTGACCGCGTACCACGGGATCGAGCCCGGCACGTCCAGTGCGATGTCGATCGTGCGGCGGCGGCCCGGCATCACGATGCGCACCGGCGCGGACGGCTGGCCGTCGAGGCAATGGAACCGATCGAGGATGTCCGGATCGTCGAGGCGGTAACGGGCCTGGCCCGGTTCGGACGGGCTGATCGAACCGTCCTCGCGCTGTCGGCAACGGTGCGTCGGCGGCAGCTCGAGGACGGTGTCGGCCCGCTCGCCGTGCGGCAGCGCGAAATAGAAATGGTGGCCGGCGTAATAGGGCAGCGGCGTGTCGCCGCGATTGGTCGTCGTCAGCGCGACGTCGAGCGTATGCGCGTCGGCCAGCCGGTAGGTCGTTTCGAACCGGAAATCGAACGGGTAGCTCGCACGCAGCGCGTCGTTCGCGTCGAGCGTCATCGACAGCGCGGCGCCGTCGGCCGACGGGTGCGCGTCGAATGGCAGATCGCGCGCGAAACCGTGCATCGGCAGGTCGCGGACGACGCCGGCCGCGTCGCGCCAGCGGCCGATCTCGCCGTCGACGCGGTGGCGGCCGAGGAACGGGAACAGCAGCGGATTGCCGCCGCGCACGCGGGCGAGGTTGCTCCAGTCGGCGGTTTCCGGCCAGAAGATCACCGGTTCGCCATCGACGTGCCAGGACAGGAGGCGGCCGCCGAATTGCGGGGCGACCCGGACGAGCGACGGGCCGGCGTGAAGTTCGTGGATGTCGTGTTGCTGGAAGATCGGCATGGCGAATCGGGTTGGGCGGGTGAGGGGAGCAACGTGCGTTCCATTATCGGGCCGCGGCCGCTCGGGGAAAACCCTTCTCGGGAAATTGCGAGTTTTTAACACTGTCAACCGTCGGGATAATGCCTCTAAACCGGTGATGTTGCCGGGTCATGACACTTCGTGGAGGGGGCCATGGATCTGGCAATGGCAATGGGAATCGCACTGTTCGGCATGTTTACCGGCAGCACGGTATTATTTTTCTATCAGCTCGGCCGCTGACGGCAATTCCTGCCGAAGTCGACAGGCCCGCCATGCAAATGGCGGGCTTTTTGCTTTCTGCTCGCTTACAAATTGCAAGTGTTTGTGTGCATCGCCGCAATATCCTGCCAAATGCCTTGGCGCAGTAATCCTGGCTCGGCATAATCGGGGCGCGTTTTTCAGGACGCGCATCGCGTCGTCCGCCTTCCTTCCGCTTAATCTTCACTAAAAGGACCGACGCGTGAGCCTCTGGTTTCTGGTATTCCTGAGCGTCCTGCAGGGCGTCACCGAACTCTTCCCCGTCAGCAGCCTTGGCCACACGCTGCTCGTGCCGGCGCTGTTCGGCATGCACATCGACAAGCACGCGCCGCAACTGCTGCCGTTCCTCGTCGCGCTCCATCTGGGCACCGCGCTGGCGCTGCTGTGGTACTTCCGCGCGCGCTGGATCGCGCTGATCGGCGGCTTCTTCGCGCAACTCGGTGGCCGCAAGAACGACGACGGGCACCTGATGTGGGCGCTGATCATCGGCACGATCCCGACCGGCATCGTCGGTCTGCTGCTCGAGAAGCGCATCGAGCGCGTGTTTCACGATCTGCGGATCGTCGCGGTCGCGCTGATCGTCAACGGCGTGTTGCTGTGGGTCGGCGATCGCATCCAGCGCAGCCGCGCGCATCAGCCGCCCGAGAAGATGACCTTCAAGCAGGCGTTCTTCGTGGGCCTCGCGCAGATCGGCGCGCTGATTCCCGGCTTTTCGCGCAGCGGGCTGACGATGATCGCCGGCAACGTGGCCGGCCTGACGGCGGAGAAGGCGGCGGAATTCTCGTTCCTGCTCGGCACGCCGATCATCTTTGCCGCGGGCGTGCTGGAATTGCCGAAGCTGTTCCATGCGCGCGACCAGCTCGCCGATGCGCTGCTCGGCGGCGTGCTGACGGCGATCGCCGCGTATCTGAGCGTGCGGTTCCTGATGCGCTATTTCGAAGGCCGCGGCCGGCTCGCGTCGTTCGGCGTGTATTGCGTGATCGCCGGCGTGTTCTGTCTCGGCTGGTTCATGCTGCATCCGCAGCCGGTTTGATGCCGTGGGCACCGGTCTCGCGTGATCTGGTGCGATGATCGGGTATAATTTCGGGCTCGGCTTCATGCCGGGCCCGTTTTGTTTCGGGGGTTTGAGGTGTCGTGGGGCAGTGGGCGGTACTGCTGCTTCGTGACTCAAAAGCCCGTGCCGAATGCGGTCCGCGTCACGCCGTGTCTTTTCTCCCCGACCGCCCTTAGCTCAGTTGGATAGAGCAACGGCCTTCTAAGCCGTAGGTCACACGTTCGAATCGTGTAGGGCGGGCCAATGAAATCAACGGGTTAGCTTGCGTTTCGAATCCTATGCCCGCTTATCAAGAAGTTCATGTAGGCGCCGTGTAGGTGTTCGCGGCCTACGCAAATCGCGCTCAATCCACTTCAGAATGGCCCTCCTGATGGCGCGCAGTAAAGCCGAGGGGCAGGGCAGCCATCGTGTGTCCGTTCCGCTTCAGGTGTGGCACGATACGACGCTCGGGCAGGCCAGATCGGCCGGCGGTGCTATAACGGAGCGGGGTGAAGAGTGACGCGCCAGAAGACGCCACAGGAAATCATCGAATTCAGCGCGAAGCTACACGAGACACTGCGCGGCTATCTCGATATGGCGAATTGGACGCCGGTGATGGCGGCGTTGCTGCTATCCGGCATTCAGCCGCAAGGTGACAGTGCCGAGCTTCCGAAAAGTGGTGGTGTCAGCCTGGATGGCACCGAGATTGTTGGCTTCGGGATCGGCCAGTATCACGAAGCTCGAACAATCTTGAAGCAGTGGAAAGACTGGTGCGAAGATCGCGGACGCGATTCCGAGATCGGAATGAAACCCATCGAGTTCATCGACTGGTGCGTCGAGGACGAGATTAAAGAGCGGTTTGCTGTCCACCATCGCTTCCAGTGGATCGACGTATTCAAAGATATGGTTGGCTACCCGAGCGGTCATTTGCCGTTCGAGGTGGCTCTATATGCTGCGAAGACGGCCCAGCCGCTTGAGTTGATCCTGGAGAAGCTTAACGAGATTGATCGTCGTGCGATTAAAGCGGCGCGCCGTGGCTCAATTGCCGTAGTGCCTATAGCGTCTAGTGTCGGGGACGCACAGGTTGCAATCAATCCCCTTCGTCAACACCTGACTACTGAAGAGCTTGCAGCTGCACTCGGCGTTCAGCCGCAGACGATCTACAAACGCCATTCGGAAGACGGCCACTATCGTGGTGTCGCGCCAGCCAAGCAGGCAAATAGATCCCTTGCTTGGCCGCTCGACTCGGTTGACCGCATCCTGAAAGGAACCGTGTCGGACAAGTAATCGCCTTTTCGTGTTGGTCCCCATCGTTACTCAGAGCGCTAGTCCGTGACAGCGGCCCAGTGCATGCGTATGTTGGGAATATGTGGTGACGCTCGGCGACAATCAAATGATTTTCCCGGCGAACTGGACGGATTACGGATCTGCGGAAATATCAAGAATGTCGACGTTTCTTACTGCACACGAGAATCAAGGGGATGATGCCCTTTCGTTTCCTGAATACAAAGTTGCCACGAATTTTCCTTTGGACGCGCTACCGGAGAGTATTCGGGCTGCCGTAATAGAAATCTGTCGGAGAGACAAGCTCGCTGCCCCTATTGCGGTCCAAGCGACACTTGCGGCTGTATCGGTTGCTTGTCAAGATCTTGTGCTGGTTGATCGAGGTTTCGGTGAAGCATCCGTTTGCTCGCTTTTCATGCTCGTGGTGGCTGACTCTGGTGCGCGCAAAACGCGTGCCGACAGGGCTGTTACACCAACTATAGAAGCCTACGATAGACGTGCGAAAGTAGAGTACGAGCGGCAGAAGTCAGCCTACGAAATAGAGCTAAAGAACCGGCAGGATATGGAGCGCGGGCTTCAGCGAACGCTGATGACTCTCATTCGAAAGACTCGCAGTACTTCCGAAGACAAAGCTGCGGACGTAGAGGCACGTCTCGCACAGGTCGAGGAAGAGCTTGGCGAGTTGCGTTCGAGGCCGTTTCAAAATCCTAAGCCGAAGTTTCGTCGCATGCTCTATTCCGCCATCTCGATACGTGAGATCGAGCGTGGATTGTGTGAGAATTGGCCGGCAGCAGGACTAGTTAGCAACGAGGCGGCTGACTTTCTGAATGCGCGAAGTGATTCCGATATGGCGCGGCTTGACCGAATTTGGGATGGACAGGGAATAGATGTAGTCGGGCGAACGCCGCGAGATACATTTTCAGTGAGTGATCCTCGTCTAACGATGTCGCTAATGATCCAACCATCGGTATTTGACAGTTTTCTCGAGAAGAAGGGCGAGCGCGCAAAGACGATCGGATTCATTCCTCGGATGCTAATCGCTCGACCAGAGACGGTATATGGAACGCGCACAATTGACAGCACGGAGCAGCGTTCGACCGTATGGATTGACAGGTTCAATAGCCGGATACAAGAGCTTCTCGATGCTGGGAATTTTGATATCGCGGCACGTGCTCGGAACAGAGTACGCCTGCGGTTTTCGCCTGCTGCTCAGCTTCGATGGGAAAGAGAGCATGATGAAAAAGAGCGCGGAATGGCGGACGGTGGTAAGTACGTCTATGAACGAGAATTTGTCAATCGATATTCTGAGCATGTTGCTAGACTCGCCGCTCTTTTTCACTTCTTCGCCAGTGCGCGCGTGACTCATACCGATTCAGATGACATGCGAATCGATATTGCCATGGAGATAGGTGAGCAAACACTTGTTGATGCAATTAAGGTTGCCAACTGGTATTTGGACGAATTTTCAAGGATATTCAATCCTGATAAATCGATCAAGGAAGCTGCGAAGTACGTCTACAAAAAGTTGCTGGATCGCGTCGCGGCGGCTAATGGTGGCCGAGTTCCTGAACGCGCGACAACTGGTGATGCGAATATAAGAATTCGTTCGAACGAACTTCGCGAGTTTTGTCATCGATTCGGTCTGAAAAATAATCCAACTTATTACGATACGGTACTCGCGTGGCTGAACGAGAGAAGCATAGTTCGTAGAAGATCGGAAAAAGTCGGATCCTCAACGAAAGGGACGGAATTTGTATTACTTGATCTGTCCCCTCCTGGTCATGGATACCGGCTTGTGGACGACGGTAGCTTGGAGGAATTTCTTCCATTTTTGAAGCAGGCTCAAGCACACCGAAGTCCTTAATTTCAATGTGGCGCCGCACACGTTATCACGACGACTCCTCCCGTGCTAAGAAGCGGTCGAAATGACCCGCAACATCGATTCTCCCGACTTTGCATAGGTAAAAATTACCTAATGCCGATGCTTATCGTTGCCTGATGTGAGTAGGCGTGACTCGTGTTGTCGATCTAAGTGCCTTGTTCGTCCCTTTTCATCGTGCGCCTCCGGAAGATCTGTGCGCACGTCTCTCCAAAATAGATGAAACCGTTCATGCCCCAACCGCTTTTTCGCCTTTTATAGGGCGAAAAAGTGGCTTGTGGCTGCGCGACCACGATCGGTTGTATTGTCAAAAGCGCAGCGTACGCACCCCGTATGCAGCCATATGACGAGCCCACGGCACCTTAATCGATGCGCTCGGTGCAGTGTCTTGCGATGCTACCTCGATGGAATGGATGGAAGATTGTGGTGAGCGCGTTGATGCTTGGGTGGCGCATCATTCCGCACGGTGGGGCGTTTTGATTTTTTGATTGAACTACCAGTGATGAGCAGGCGCCCGGCGCGCATGGTACAAAATTGACTACAGGTTCCCCTTCGGGGAAATCACATAGTACGCAACAAATTGCTTTCGTTCGAACGATAGGGCTTTAGCCCGATAGTTTGCACGGAAGCAATTTGTTTATTGAACATGGGGTTTTGTATAAAAATTTATTGCATTGCTTATGGTTTGAACCAACCCCGTTCTCCGAGACGAGCGAAGCAACGTCGAGGCTAATTAGCGGAGCTTATGCTGCTAAGCATAAGCGTAGCGTTACCCTTTTATCGGTGACCCTCAAAGGTCACCGACTAATTTTATTGAGCGGAACGAGGACTCCTCGTGGAGCGCCAACTTATCGAGTCCCTGTGAAGGGATGAGATCTAACTTTGAAATAGCGAAGTGTCCAATGCGCCTTGTGGGCGCTAAGGACACGCAGCGTAGTTCTCAACTCGAAGTGGTCGAGTCGACCACGAGACTGATCTTTAAAATAAGTAGTCTATCTACCCTATGTCCGACAGGACAATCGAATGCCATTCTCTACTGCGCGCATCATGGCAATCTTCAGCCTCAAAGCAGCCGAAGATTACGAACCTTTCCGATCTGAGGTGATCGTTGAAGAATCAGGTTCGTGACGTACTCGGGAAGCAGTACAGGGGGAATGTTTGCTGGAACGTCATCGATGAGCTGAGACGGCACTCGTACGATGAAGTCGTCAGGCGCATCGGTTAGGCTATGTTCGTATGCGACACGCACCTGCATGGAAACTGTTCGATAGCTTTGGGAAGTCGATTTTATCGGAATAATTGGGCTGGTGCGTAATAGGGTTGGAAAAAATGGCTCGTGAGTGTTGCAACGCAACTTTAGATAAAAAATCTAAGTAGCGTGCGCACCGAGAAAATAACGAGAAGGGGCGTCCCTTCTCGTCGACTCTTCAGTTTTGGATCAAGAATTGGTCGCGATTAGCTACATCTCGGATCCAGGCCGGGGGTTTTCCCTTGCCCGTCCAAGTCGCTCCAGTATTGGGATCCTGGTATTTGGGCTTGCCAGGAGTTCCTTTCTGAGATTTGGATGACGGTGCCTTACTGCCCTTGGTTGCTTTGGGGAAGGCCAGTTCTTGGGGGGAGATGCTGTACTTGGCTATGAGTTCATTGATTTGACCGATGATGCTTGCCTTCTCTCGGGCGAGTTGCTCGTCGGCGGCTTTTCGGAGCTCTTTGAGCTTCTGCTCGAGCTCGGCTATTTCTGCGGCAATGTTTTCGCTTGTCGTCATCTGTATTGACTATCCGTTGTTGTGTGTAAAGGATGATGTGACATTGTAGAGAATATATCTGCTTGTGTGAAACGTCAAAATCAATCCGTCACATCTCCGCTGCGTATGTCAGAATAGACCAAGCCGTGATACTGAACAACGAACTTCTACGTAAGGCGTCATCTTGTCCGAAGCTGATCAGAATGAATTCTTTTCGTCGGTGCCACTTGCTTCCAGCAAACACCAACCTTTCCGAGTACGACTCGTTGCATCGTTGCTCTCGCGAGCGTTGACGCGCCTTGGAGTGTTGCATGATCCTTCATTTGAACAGGGGCATGTAGCTGGCTATGCGAAGGGAAAGGGGGTAGGTGAGAAGGCTGGGCATAAGGCTGGATATGCGGAAGGGTTGGAAGAGGGTAAGCAGGTTTTGGAAGTCGTCGATCGGCGCAGTAAGGATTTTGCAAGACCGGGAATTGACAACAATCTGTTTGATAGCTGGTCCCTTCCGATCGATGAATCGCTCCGGCAACGCGTCATAGCAGACGTCCGGGCGAAGCTGCCGGCGTACAAGCAGCCTACTGACGATCAATGGCGAATGATCTTCAGTACGACGCCTTCGACCTGTGTTGTGGCGGGGGCGGGCTCCGGGAAATCTACGACACTGGTGCTCCGCATACTGCTACTGCATCACTATCTCGGATTCGAGCTGTCGTCGCTTACTGTCGTGACGTTTACGAACATGTCGCGCTGGGACTTCGTTGCGAAGCTGATCGAGACGTTTGCGCTTTGGGGTATCGACTTACCTTTCAAAGAGGCGAAAGACGTTGTTTGTACCTTTCATTCAAAGATTCTGACCTTCGTTCGAGGCTTGCCTGGGTACGCGAAGGTGAGTGCATTTGAGTTCGTCAAGAAGCGGGATAGTGTCGACGATGGCGAGGACGAAGATCGACTGCCGTTCGAAACTCGCCTGAACAGTCTGCAACAGGAGCTTTTGAACGAGACCTTCACCAAGCTGTACGCTGACAACGAAGCATTTCGTGCACTCGTCCAGATCCTGTACAGGCGCTCGTTGATCCTTCCGCCGGTTGAGCATGATGAGGAGGTGAAGAAAAAGCTTCGGCTGATCAAGAATGCTTCGGAGAATGACGTTGCCGTGATGGACGCAGTTGAAGCCGAATGGCGAAGCGCTGGTAAATGGCCGATCGCTGGCGTTACTGAGTGCCGCGAAGTCATCAAGGTCCAAGGGCGCACGTTTTACGTTCACGGCAGAATCACCGCTCTCGATATGCCCGTGATACTGATGCCTGACAAACTTCCAGGTTCGGCGTTCAGCAGGCCGGGAAGCAAATATCGACTGGGGCAGGAACTGGGGCTCAAGCAAACAATCTTCCGTGCTTGCTGCGACGTGCCTGTTGTCTGGCTTACTGAGCCAAACGCGACGGATGGTCTGCTGAGATGGTTGGCCGACGGCGCGAGTGCGCCTCCGGGATTCGAGTACCAAATTGCAGGCGAAATCAGGCCCGAGTCGCTGTTGCAGTGTTTTTTCTCGGCGGCGTCGTTCATTGAAAACCTAGGGCTTGACGTGCCTGCGACCGTCGGTCAGATGAAATTCACTTCGTCTGATCCGGATCGTTTGTTCTTCGAGGCTTTGGCGATTTTCTGGCCGGCATTCGAAAGTCACCTGGATGCTCAGCAGCCGAAAATCATGACATTCAATCGCATGTTCGCGCTGTTCGGAGAGCACTCACCAGCCAATTTGCGTCTTGTGCCAGGTCCGGTGTTGCGCACGATGTCGCACCTGATGGTCGATGAGTTCCAGGACATCTCACCGCAGATCGTGTCATGGGTTCGAGCGGTGTTGACCGAGATTCGACGTCGTGGCGCGGCGCTGCATGCTGGGCGCAACGCTATGCACAGCTCCTTGCTTTGTGTGGGAGACGACTGGCAATCGATCTATAGCTGGCGGGGCAGCTCGCCAAAGTATTTCCTCGAGTTTGAGGGCGAATTCGAATCGCCTGCCACGACGCAGGTGATGCTGAGCGAGAATTTTCGCAGCCACCAGTACGTTATCGATGCGGCCGAGCACATCGTTAGATCGGCGCCGGCGATTCCTGGTAAGAAGGCTCGATCCGCAGGCATTGCGGCGGCGGATCCTGTTCCGGTGGTGGTGCTTGATCGAAACGATGCGGCCCTCACGGAGCGTGTCCGCGAGCTATATGCTAGGGGGGACTCTGTCATGGTTCTATTTCGTCGAGGCGACGACGGAGAGGCGATGAAGCAATTGCTGGCCGACTTGATCAAAGTCGACAAGCGTCTTCCGGAAAAGAAGCAGCGTCTGAAGCTGCTTACCTACCATCGCTCGAAGGGGTTGGAGGCAGACGCGGTATTTCTAATTGGTGACTGTGTCCACATGACGGACTCACCGTACAAGAATCAGGCATATATCGCGGCAGGGCTGGGTGCCGACAACGACATTACGCCGTTCGACACAGCCCAGCGCCATGAGATTCTCCGGCTTGCCTACGTTGCTATCACGCGGGCAGCCCGCCAGTGTTTTTGGTTCATTGGCGCTCCCACCGGCGCTCAGGGGCGGCCGCGTGCATCAGCGTACATCCCCACTGACAGGCCGTATTTCCGAGACGAGCGCAAGCGATAGCGGGGCGTGGTTGGGGCGGTTGCCTGTTCTTCAGCGTAATCGGAATAGCTCTTCTCGAACTCGCTGTAGCGTGTTCCCACGCTCGATCTGAATGCGTACGGGAATGACGAGTTCGGTGCACGCGGGCAGGTTCGACGCATGCGCCGAACACCGAATGGCGCCGCTAGCAGTGTCTCCGGTTGTGGTATCGGGGCGGACGATGATCTCGAGGGTATGAGGTTCATGCTGATGCCGAAACGTGTCACACTCGAGCACCCATTCTCTAGATTTGCTAATTGGACGGGTATGTTTCCAGTACAAGCTATTCGGATCCCGACGTTCAATTGCTCGGCTGCCCGCTAGGCTAGGAATAAGACGGTCAAACTCGATTCCGAACGGAGTATTCCGGACGGAATGTATCTGCACGAATCGATCCATGAGATTCACGTATTTGCCGCTCGGCGGTGTAGGGACATCGGAGAATAGTGGCTTATTGTCGTCAGATTCCTCGTCGTCTTGCTTGGTATTCGGCACATCGAAGATGATTGAACCCTCGGTCCGACAGGAGAGCAAAAAATTCATTGCTGGTTGTCTCCCGACGTTTTCGATGGTGACAGTAAACTTCAGAAGCGATTCATTATTTAGCCTCTGATGGACGTTTTCCAATTCCGATTGAATCTGTCGCAGCCACTCAGGATAGGACTTTTTTTGATACCGTTCGATGTCTTCCGGCCTGGCGGGTTCCCACCGCTCGTGGGAGGTTGCGATTGCTGCAAAGCCGAAGTGTCGGCCGTTCTCACGCTTTGGCGGGTCTTGCGGGAAGTGGGTTTCCATCGGAAACAGCCTTTTCATGTCTTTCACCAAGAACTGGATCTCGGATCGAGTCAGAGCCGGAAACCAGATGGCTTGTGTCGAAATGCGATTGTCAGGGATATCAGGTAATGTGAATGTGAGCGCAGGATACTGGTTGGACAGCAGATCGATCTTCTTGCGTAGCTCCTCGATCGTTTTGTCGCGTTCGTCCTTCTCTGGCGGTAGCGCCCACTGCAACGGCGGACGGCGGAACGGCAGTGCCATCGACTTCGCGGTTGTAAGTGCGGGTGTATCGTTCGAAAGAAATGTCACCGTCGCATCAGGGCGTTGCTGCTGTACCCAGACGGCTTCTGCGATGATCTGATCGTCTGGGCTCTGCAAGTCAAGCTGAGGGAAGTCGTCGGCCTTCAGCTTCGGCATCAATAGTTCAAGGCTGATGGTGCAGCCCCTGGCCCGAGTCGTAATGCGGTTGTCAGCGGAATCGATAATCTGGGCAAATGTTGTCCATGCCTTCCGGGCTCTTGATGCGCGGCGGGCGTTTCCACCGTCCTTGTGACGGTCAATCTCTCGCTGCACGACACGGGGTACGGCAATTGTGATCTCGGAGTCACTGGTTGCCAACGACCAGTCGAGCTGATCGTAGTCTTTGCATTGCAGGAAGAAGTTCGTGTCTGGTACGAAGACGTGCATGGCTCTAGCTTATTACATTTTACAGCTATGGTTCTAGCGGAGCCACGTACGCTGGGTCAAATGGCATGCGCGCGTGGATCAATAACAATTCGATGGGGGGGGCGCCTCAAACAAGCGCGACTGAGTTCACATTGCTATCTGCATCAAAGGAGACGGCCATCCGAACCTTGCCATCCTTTTGCGCCAGTCGCTTCAGATTGAAGTTGATGCGATCCATGAGGGAATCGTATCCTGCGAACTCTTGCCTGGCTGTTCCGAGGAGCTGCTCCGTCATTGAAATCACATTGTTGCGGCGCTGCTCCAGCGTCTCCTGTTTATTCCATAGAGCGCGCGAAAGTAATTGATTGGCTTTGTCACGCAGCGTGATCATCGACCGCTCAAAATCGGCGGTTGTAGCGGGTGGTTGACTCGTCCAGGACTCCGGTAAGGAGTCTGTTTCCAATGGAGCGATGTATGCCTCGCAGAGGCGCATCAAGGCCACAATGCGGAGGACCAAGTTATGCTTCTCGAGGATGGTGCGAGCTGCGTCGGCATGCTGTTTGAGCGATTTATATGTGGTTTCTGTCCCGCCAAACGTATCCTGATCGTCTACATTCGCTACCCGTCTGTTGAAGGCCTCAACTTCAAGCCGAATCTGTTCGATCCACGCTGACACCTCACGCGAGATGGCTTCCATTTCGACTTTCTTTTCGCTACGGATCTCGTCGGGTGACGCCATCTTTTGGATCAAGGCCACGACACGACTCAGATAGTCGACAGTCCCAGTGAGCCTCGACTTGTCGTTGATATGCAGTTGCTCGCGAATGCCTGCGATCTCGTTTTTGATAGAAATGAGATTTCGACTGATATCGTCGAGATGCGACTGCGCTACGGCAATGCTCAGGAGTTGGAATGCTCCGGCGGCCATTTGCCTCACGCGACCACCTTCAAGAATTCGGCCATGACCGGCGATCTGTCCGTTGTCGACCCGACGCGCCATAGCGCGAGTCCCACCGCCGATTGCTGGCATGACTTCGAGTGTGCCCTCTGCCAGTTTGCGTTGGATATCCGGATCAAAAACTATCTCGACCGTCTTGTTCGGCAGACCGAGACTACCTTTGAACACGTCGGCGGCCAGTTGTCTTCCACGGGCGAGCGCTACGCCTTGTGTATCATCGAGAATCACTGCGTCAGACGGAAAGTGAGGGAGTTCCCGTGTATTGAACACCACGTTCCCCGTCGAATCGACGAAATCCAGATTGATGCCGAGCACCGATGACTCTGATAGCGATTGCTCCGAGACCGCAGTAGAAAGCGGCGTGACGTCGTCGGTGGCTTGCACGGTGGGCGCAAGCGTTCGATGGAACGCCGCTTTTGATCGGACGCGCGAGAACCAGTATCCGATACCCCCCGCAACTACGACGGTGCTCGCCGCAGCGCAATACGCCACAATTTCGTTCATTTTTTCCCCGAAGTGCTTGCCCGAATGACTTGGGCCTAGATAAGTTAGTAATCGTCGTCAAGCCAAGATTCTGTTTTTCGAGTTTGGCAGAAAATCGCTCACGAGGAAACCGACGGTTTCATGGACGTGATCGCTTTTTGCCGCGAATCACCGATCGAGTCGGGCGCATCGTATATTCGTGCGTTTCGAGGGGATCGGAGGCTCGAGAGTACTTCTGCCGCGTATGCAGGCGACGACGGTAGCCGATTGTGGTAGGAGATCACAATCGTTGGCGTGTGCGTTTTGTTAGAACTGGAAGTGATTGACAAAAAGAAGGACAGAATGCCGTTGTATCTCGATGAGGTCCTGACGATGCGGCCCTAATTGTACGCATCGCCTTGACTCCGGGTTCCTGTCGGCTGCACGTGTCATGCCTCAGTGCGTCGCGCAGCCAGGACATGTATGGGCAGGTCCGCAACACGCAGCGGCCCTGCCCGTTTTACGGCTGGTACACAGCGGGCTGGCCAGACTGGGGTCGAACCAATTATGACAATGTCGGATTTCTTAAATAAAAATATTTGACATTGTCAATTTATGGCCTAATATGATTACATGTGATCTCCTCAGGAGCGGGGATGCGTGACGATCTACATACGACGGTGGCCTTGCGACCACACTGGCGGAAAGCCGTGCGCGCGGTCGAAATGCCGGACCAGAGCGCAGCGGCGCTCGAAATTCATCGAGCTTCATGCCGCGAATGGGAGGACGGCGTGCGTGCGGAGTGGTTTGCGGGGCTTGTTCACCAAGTCGAGGAGGCTCGCTCGAGTCTGTTTGGCGTCGACAGCGTTCTTGCCGTTGTGGATAGCTTTGAGGTCAGCGCTAGCCGGCCGCTCGAGAGAAGTGTGTGCGAGGTCGCTCGACAAGTCGCTTATGGTGGACCGATAGATAAGCTGGAGCGTGTGGTCCAAGCCACTGTCATCAGCGACTGTGCGCGCCAAGGCATTGAGCACTGTGCGCTCAGTGTCGCCGATCAGTTTAACGAAGGGCAGAGCGTCCAACTAAGGCGCGCCATGACTAAACTAGCTGCCGAAATTGACTTTACTTCGGAGCCCGCTTCCCGTACGCGGAAGAAGCTGAGCAAGGACCAAGTCTTAGATCTACCTCTAGACATCAGTGTATGAAACAACAAGCTGCTGCGCGTGCCGATTCACCCTCGGCCTTTTTCCGTGTCGCCGATCGGCGCGTCCGAAAGTCAGCCAAGGTCCACGTAGTGCGTTTGGGCGACGACATCAAAGTGCGTCCGGATCGTCTTTCCGCGTATTGTTTTCGTCAATCGGATGGCCTTGCTCACGATCTGATGACACTGATTGGCGCAGTTAAATACGCTGACCGGAAGCTCATGCGTCACCACTCGAAGGGCTGGGAGCGTTATTTGCACATTGAGCTTCCTGTCTTCAGACTCAACATCTGGCTTCAACAATCGGTTCAAGACTCGCTCGTACATTGCCTGAACTACTTAACGGGGGATATATGGTCGTTCTCCTTCACGGAGCGTACGGGCCGTCCGCCGACCTTAGGACAATCCCCACTATCCGACATATCTCTGAGCAACCGGGATCTCCTGTTCGTTCCGTTCAGCCATGGGTTGGACTCTTACGGTCAAGTTCGTCTCTGGCAATGCGAGCATCCGGACACGGAAGTGGTCTGCGTTTTTGCTGATACCCATATCTCCGGCGTTGACCATGGCGACGGTTTGAACCGCAGAACGTCTGAACATATTCAGTATGTTCGGGTTCCGGTTTCCGTGAAGCCGATGCGGAGAGCTGAGCCTAGCTTCAGGTCGCGCCCGTTTATGTTTTATCTGCTGGCTGGCCTCGGGGCGATCGAGTCGGGAGCAAACAAGGTCATGATTCCCGAGAACGGTCAAGGGAGCATAGGCGGATCCCTAATCGTGACCGGGCATGAGGCGAAGCATCGGAGTTGTTACCCAGGGTTTACCGCGAAGCTGTCGCGTTTCGTCGAAGCATTGACGGGCAAACGCGTGAAGTTCTATCATCCGGCGCTTTTCAAAACGAAGGGAGCAGTCCTGCGCGCGCTTGCAGATGTTGGTGAGGATGTACGCGCAGTTCTAGCCAGACACCGCTCTTGCTCATGCGATGCCCGTAGCAGGACGGCTGAGGCGCAGCGGCGGGCC
>NZ_JBYQCG010000233.1:0-2270 GCF_057837105.1 Burkholderia sp. APQ4-4ca
GATACGCCCTGCAGGAGCTCAATGGATTTCCAGTTTGGCTTCCCCGGCTGTATGCGTCGTTCCCATCGCAAGTCTTCGACGTGCTGCTAAAGGAAATCAAATACGAGCTCTCTACCGAAACGGAGGAGGGGGAGAGCCACTACGCGCTCTATGACGTCAGTTGGCATGGCGATTGGATCTGGGATCAGATTGCTCCGGCGCTCTTGCCGGAGTTGCGCGCTAAGCGGGTCAATACACGGAACCTCGGCCATCTTCTCGCGATCGTCAACCGATCATCGATCGACGACAAGACGATCGCTGCAATTGCTTCGCGGAAGGCGAACGCCACTCGCAACCTCACTTTTTCTCCGATCTGGTTCGCCGCCTGGGTCGGAACCGATCCTGCCGCCGCGATCCCAGCCCTTGCCGCCCGGTTTGCCGGTATGGATGACGCGGTCCAGCAGACTAAGCTGGCTCTTGCATTCGTCGTCGCCCTCGTCGGTGGCAGGTCGAAGGAAGGACAAGCCCGGCAGGCGTATCGCACGGTCGAGCACATGAAGTCGCTCTATCTGCTCATGGCGCGCTACATCCGGCAGCAGGACGACATCGACCGCGCAGGGCAAGGCGTATACTCGCCAGGTTTGCGAGACGATGCGCAGGATGCGCGAAATGCGCTCATGGCATTTATCCGGGAGACTCCTGGGAAGGAGGCGTTCCTCGCGCTGCTCGAAATGGGACGCGCGCACCCTGATGAGCGCTCCCGGCCGTGGATGAGCTACCACGCGAAGATCAAGGCCACCGCAGACGCAGACGTCGATGCGTGGACACCGTCGCAGGTTCAGGAGTTCGGGAAATCGCTAGTAGCGACGCCGACGAATCACCGCGAACTCTGGTATCACGCCGTCGACAAGCTGGAAGCGTTGAAGCACGACCTCGAGAACGGCGATTCCAGCATCGCCTCGATCCTTCAGGCGATCGATCAAGAGACGGAGTTCAGGAAATTCTTGGGTGGATGGTGTCGCGATCGCGCAGCCGGCCGATACGTCATCCCGCAAGAAGAGGAACTGGCCGATGCGAAGCGTCCCGATCTGCGATTCTTTGGCGTCGGCTTTGACGCTCCAGTGCCGGCCGAACTCAAGCTCGCTGACAAGTGGACCGGCCCTCACCTTTTTGAGCGCCTCGAAACACAGCTGTGTGGTGACTATCTGCGCGATCTCCGCTCAAGCCGCGGCATCTTCGTCATAGTCTATCTCGGGACAAAACCCTACTGGGATCTGCCGAATGGGCACCGAGTTGACGCTTTCGAGATGCTCGTGGACGAGTTGCAGCGACACTGGGTGCTTATATCGAACGACTACCCCGGTGTTGAGGACATTCGTGTGATCGGCATCGACCTCACGCGGCGCGGCATCGATACCAAGGCGACCAAGAAGGTCAAGAGAATCACTGAGTCGACGGCAAAGCAGCCGAAGCTGGGATCGGGAAAGCGCAAAACTGCTGCATTGCGGCCTTCTTTCGGCGAGGCGCCGTCAACCCCTTCTACCAAAGACGGCGAGAAGGGCTTGAAGAAACCCGATAGACGCGAAAAAAACATCTAAATGACCGCCGTTGGAGTCGTCGACTCGAACGGCGCGTCAGAATTTTGGCTTGGAGCTGCTCGCCCGGTGGCGTTCAGATGATTGACCGCTTCTGGTCGACAAGCGTGCTAAACAATGGGCAGTTTTCGGAGCGGAGCGGCCGTTCAAGTGACTGCTGCGCGGGTCAAACGAACGGCCGAAATGGCCGAATTGAGTCAGATGAACTGACACTGTCCGTTTGCTCTAGTCCAGTTTCATACATATCACCGGATACAGCGACGACGCGCATGCATCGTCTAGTGGCTGCCCTCCGACGCACTTCCCACCGCCGCCCTCGCCCGAACGAAATGATGCTCGACCCTAGTCCGGAGCACGCCGTCGAGCGCCGCAAGCCGTTCACGCACCCGAACCGCTTGCCCTTCCGTCATCTCACCGAGCACGATTTTCTGCTCGAGAACGTCACCACATCGGGTAATAGCCCACCGATCGACCGTCGCCGTTTCCCCTTCGAGTACGGCAGCCGCGGTCGAGACGATGCCAGGATTCCGTCTCGAAACGAGATGAACCGTGTGCGTCAACGTGAAACCGGGAAGAAAATGCGACCAGTCTTCACAGACGGGCGGGCGGAAAGCGGAGGAAACTTGGCTCATGGTTGCTCCGGATGAATGGTTATCGAACCGGTGCCAGCCATGCTGCTCCCGTTTCGTTGCCGTC
>NZ_JBYQCG010000233.1:2290-6366 GCF_057837105.1 Burkholderia sp. APQ4-4ca
GCCGTTTCCCCTTCGAGTACGGCAGCCGCGGTCGAGACGATGCCAGGATTCCGTCTCGAAACGAGATGAACCGTGTGCGTCAACGTGAAACCGGGAAGAAAATGCGACCAGTCTTCACAGACGGGCGGGCGGAAAGCGGAGGAAACTTGGCTCATGGTTGCTCCGGATGAATGGTTATCGAACCGGTGCCAGCCATGCTGCTCCCGTTTCGTTGCCGTCGATCGGCCGCATCGCCTCAAGGGCGTCCACCTTGCCCGGGAGGGCAGGTTGGCGTCGGAAAACCCGACTCTGGATGCTTGAATTCGCACGTTCGACATTCCGAACGTTGGTTCATTATACCGAAAATCCGGCATTGAACAAGCAGCTCCGGAAAGCGGCCCTTCGGCCGGACGATTTCGCTGATCCGGCCCGCCCTCTCCGCGCGCATGACCCGCCCGCCGAAACCCGCTACTTCGACAACCGCAGCTTCTTCGACACCACGACGCCGCTCGACGGACTCACCAGCCGGATGTCACGGAGATCCATGTGCAGCGTCGAGACCCGCGTCGAAATGTCCGTCGGCTCCTCGATACTCGGATCGGCATGTTCGGTTTGTTCGGTCAGGTAAGGCCGAACCAGGCGTCCGGAAAAAACCAGTGCGAAGTCGCCATGCGTTTGCGCGTATTCGGCGGGCGAAAGCCGCATGCGGCTCCGAACCGTGGTCTTGTTCCCCTGTCCGGATTCGAGTTCGATGATGTCGACGTGCTGGATGTACCCTTTCGCCTTCGCTTCCGGTGCAATCACGAGCCCGCGCCCGCGCGGCCCCTTCGTCACCTTGTGGAGCAGGATGCCTGCCCGGCCGTCGCGCTCCGCATCGAACAGGTCGACGTCCAGCGTCAGCAGTTGCCGCCGCGACCGGTATCTCAGCCCGTACCGCACCGGCACCACGAACGTCACGTCACGATCCAGACCGACGGCCGCCAGATCGGGATTCGCGTCGTGCCGGCCGGCGGCACCGGCGACCGCGCCGCGAACCCGGTCGCGCAACGAAGGTGAGAGCGTGCTGGTGTGCACCTTCTGCAGCGCATCCCGGATCGCAACCGGATCGTCGCCGACAATCGGTCGTGCCGGCGACGCGTCGTGATCGACAGCCGACGCAACGTGCGTCGGGGTGTCGCCGGCCTCGCCCTCTGCATGCGCCGCGACGGGCGCCAGCATCGTCGTCACGGCGACGATGCACGCGAAGCGCGAACAACCCAATTTGAATTTCCGGTGAAACACGACGAACCCCCCGATTGCTTGCGGATCGATCAACGACGAGCACTATAGGGTGGAATGATCGGCAACGCACCCGCCGTTCGAAATTCGTCGATGCCGGTACGTTTCGTCACAGCTTCGTTATCAGCCCCGCTGCACGTCAACGGCCAGCACAACACTACCGTGTTGCCTTGACGACAACAACTGACGGGAAGCGAGCAGCGGCGCCCATCGAGCATCCGCAAACGCACCGCGCGGCATCGCCTGGCTCGCGGAATTCGTCCGAATCCAGCTCGCCGTTCACCGGCGCAACCGAACCATCCGGCGGCGGATTTGTATGTTGAAAGATGCTTTCTCCAGCACCCGATCGGCGGGCGTACACATCGTGTGCCATTGCACAAGCCCGCTCACGCCGATTTCAATCGGTGTGCCGTAACGTTGCTCATTTCGATTCGGGACAATTCCGAATTCCCAACTTCCAATTCAATCACGTCCTGACAAAAAGGTTTCATTTACACGATATGAACAAAAGAGGCACGACAAATACCAATCCAGAGCAATCGACTCGATATATTCCCATCCAAACAAAAACGCCACTCAAACCAACCAAAAATTAACCATTGTTTCAAAAGAAATTATTTCTCGTCTCAAAATTAAAATATTAGTTGAAGATAGAAATAGCTTGCTATTCTTCGCACCGAAATTCCAAGCGCCGTCGCATTGCCACCCTGAGAGGCGGATTCGAACCCATCCGAATCCGGAACAAAAATAACGAGATTGTCGTTATGTCGATAGCAGCAACTTTGAGAAATTTTGCGTCGGGTCGGGTCGACCTGAACAAGCGTCCCGTCTCCCTTCATTTCGGGCAGGCGCAACGCGCGGTCGGCCATCTGCTGGCGCTCCATCATGCCGATATCCGCGAGGGGCTGATGTCGGGCATCGAAGGGCAACTGACGTGCGTATCGACCTACGATCATCTGCCGCCTGCGCTGTTTCTCGGTTTGCCCGTATCGATCCGGCTGACGACCGATCGCGGCAACATCCAGGCGATCAACGCGATCGTGCGCGAAGTGCGAGCCGGTCAATCCGACGGCGAACTGACCGTCTATCAGCTCCATGTGTGCGACGCCCTTTCATTGATGGATCGTCGCACGAACGCCCGCCTGTTCCGCTCGCGCAGCGTGCCGGACATTCTCGCGACGCTGATGAACGAGTGGAAACAGCGTAGCCCCGCACTCGCGCGAGCGTTCGATTTCGACCTGTCGGCATTGCGGGCCGATCGGTATCCGGCACGCGAGCTGACGCGGCAGGTCAACGAATCCGACGCACGCTTCATCCGGCGTCTGCTGCGCCGGGAAGGCATCACGGTCTTTGCCAAGGCCGCGCCGGTCGACGGAAGGCGCAGCGCGACCGACGAGCGGCCGATTCACACGCTCGTGTTCTGCGACGATCCGCATCGTCTGCCGGACGCACCGGCCGGCACCGTGCGCCTTCACCCGCGCGACGCCGGCGTCGAGCAACGTGACACCGTCACCCTCTTTGCGTACGACCAGAGCCTGTCGCCCGGCAAGGTACGCCGCCCGTCGTGGGATTACAAGACCGCTCGCATGGACGACTTCGAGGCCGTCACCGGCCTCGACCAGGGCGAGTCGGGGAACGATCTTGCGCGCCTGCTGACCGACGTCGCGATCGACATCCCGCACGTCGGCGACTCGTGGAACGATCACGCGCGCATCGCGCACGACCGGATGCTGGCCCATCAGTTCGAAGCCGCGCGCTTCGAAGGCATCGGCACCGTGCGCGACATGCTGGTGGGGCACGGATTCACGCTGACGGGCGACCCGGAACTGGACATGAAGTCGATCGATCGTCGCCGGTTCGTCGTCACGTCGATTCGACACGTCATCTGGAACAACCTGCCGAAAGACCTGTCGGTCCGCGCAAGCGGGCTATTCACGGCAAGCCACAACCTCACGCCAATCGCCCCGCCACCCGACGCATCGGGATCAATGGACACGCGCTACGAGAACAGTTTCACGTGCGTGCAACGCGGCGTGCCGCTGAAGCCCGCCTACGATCCGTCGATCGACGTGCCGCCGGTTCACCTGCTGACCGGCACGATCGTCGGCACGCAGGGCGAAGAGGTGTTTTGCGACAAGGCCGGCCGCGTGCGTGTGCAGATTCACGGGCTGGATCCGGCGGACCATGCGCACGCGCAAGGCGCCGGCACGAACGGCCTGGCCGGCGACAGCGCGCCGATTCGCGTCGCGGCGAGTCTCGCGGGCGAATGCTTCGGCGCGCTGTTCCTGCCGCGTGTCGGCATGGAGGTACTGCTGGGGAGCCTGTCAGGCGACCCGGACCGTCTGGTGATTATCGGCGTGTTGAGCAACGGCGCGAATCCACCCGCGACTTTCAGCAATACCGGCGCGCTGCCGGGCAATCGCTACGTGTCCGGGATCAAGACGCGGGAGATCAAGGGCCGCCGACACAACCAGCTTCGCCTGGACGATACGCCATCGCAAATCTCCGCGCAGTTGGCAAGCGAACATGCGCATACCCAGTTGAATCTCGGCTACCTGACGCAGCCGCGCAAGGACGGGCACGGGAGCGATCGGGGCGAAGGCGCGGAGTTGCGCACCGACGCCGCTGCGGCGTTGCGCGCCGCCCAGGGCATGCTGTTGACGACCTATGCGCGTTCGCACGCAACCGGTGGTCAGCTCGATCGCGATGAATTGATCCGCTTGCTCGATCAATGCATGGCGCTGTTCAAGTCGCTCGGCGATCACGCCGGCCAGCATGGCGGGCAATCCGCCGACACGGCCGGCCAGGACAACATCGCC
>NZ_JBYQCG010000233.1:6386-12857 GCF_057837105.1 Burkholderia sp. APQ4-4ca
GCGAACATGCGCATACCCAGTTGAATCTCGGCTACCTGACGCAGCCGCGCAAGGACGGGCACGGGAGCGATCGGGGCGAAGGCGCGGAGTTGCGCACCGACGCCGCTGCGGCGTTGCGCGCCGCCCAGGGCATGCTGTTGACGACCTATGCGCGTTCGCACGCAACCGGTGGTCAGCTCGATCGCGATGAATTGATCCGCTTGCTCGATCAATGCATGGCGCTGTTCAAGTCGCTCGGCGATCACGCCGGCCAGCATGGCGGGCAATCCGCCGACACGGCCGGCCAGGACAACATCGCCAATGCATTCCGTCACTGGAAACCCGGCCGGGTGGAATCCGGATCCACCGACGACGCATCCGCGTTCATGGCGTTCGGCGCGCAAGCGGGGTCGCTGAACGTCACGCCGAAAACGCACGTCACGTATGCGGGCGAGAACATCGATCAGATCGCGCAGCAACACATGCAAATCACGAGCGGCGAGCGAATCAATCTGCATGCCGGGCGCGGCGTCGCGATGTTCGCGCATGGCGTCGGTGTATCGGCGATCGCGCATCAGGGGAAAGTGGCCCTTCAATCGCAGAATGACGACACGCAAATCGAGTCCGGCAAAAACATCCAGTTGACTGCGGCCGACGGCAGGCTTGCCGGCACGGCAAGCGACGAAGTCGTATTCGTCACGTCCGGCGGCGCGTATCTCAAGCTGCACGGGAGCGATATCGAACTCGGATGCCCCGGCAAGTTCACCGTGAAATCCGATGGTCATGCGTGGGACGGCCCCGCAAGCATGAGCGTCGATCTGCCGGCCTTCGATCGACATACGCTCGGCCGCATCCCGAAGCTGATCCGCCCGACGGACGGTAACGCGGCGCCGGGGTTCGAAGGACAGGTTCGAAAGGCATCGGGAACGCTGTCGAGTTTGACGACCGACACGGCCGGGGAACTGCCGGCGGTCGATACCGACCGGTTCGAGAGGCTCGCGGTGCAGTTCACCAAGAAGAATGTTTAACGCAAGCGCAGGAGTCCGGATGATTGATTCATCTCTCGATCCTCGGCCGGAAGAGGACGCACGCACCAACGAGCACGCCGCGAAGACCGACGTGCCCGACGTGGCTGCGCGGCGCCCGGAGCCACCTCAGATCGTCGTCGGCCGGAGCGACGGGGTCTCGATGTGGACGAAAGACACCCGGCTGATCTGCATCAAGCAAATGCCGTTGCCTGGTGTCGTCATCTTCGTCCATGGGGTGAACTCCGAAGGTGAATGGTTCGAGGCGGCCGAGCAAGGGTTGTGCGATGGCCTGAACCGCCGGCTCGCCCGACTGGATGATCAACTCAAGTATCACGGCATCGACGCCGGGCAATTGGTGCCCGCGAAGTACACGGAAAGCGTGACGCCGGACGGGTTTCTGAATCCGAAGCTTTGGTCCGGCAACTACATCAAAGCCGATCCGTCCTTCTCGCCCGTCATCCATTTCCGATGGGGCTATCGGGCAACCGCCGCAGAGCTGAAAGAGTACGGCGACAAGATCTTTCTGAACGAGAAGGACTATTGGGGCGGCGGCCCGTTCACGAATGGCTGCGCGAGCCTGCCCGATCTCTGGCACGGCGGCCTCGACGACCGCGCAGCCGGGTGGTTGAGCGTCCAGGGGATCAACCCGACCAACCGGCCGCTGTATCGCGCGCCGCCCCGTGCGTATGGCGTGCTCGCGGCGTTGCGCCTTGCGAGGTTGATCGAATCGATTCGCCGCATGCAGGCCGACGTGCCGATTACCGTCGTATGCCATAGCCAGGGCAACATCGTGGGCCTCACGGCGGCTTTCTTCGGCGATGCGCTGCCCGATGTCGAAGATCCGTGGGGACGTAGCGGGCATTGCGTGGCGGATGCCTACGTACTGGCGAATGCGCCGTACAGCCTTGCGCGCGCAGACGGCCCGAATCCATCCGATACGTTCATGGATACCTGGTCGCAACGCGCGACCAGGGACGGCAGCGGTCGTCGCGGACGGCAGACCTACGCCGCGCGCACGAAAACGTTCGGCAAGTTTCTGTCGATCATCGGCACGCGCAAAGCCTACGAACTGCCCGCCGGCAAGATCGATGAAGACATGGCCAACGAACGGGTATCGCCGAGCAGCAAGCGGTCTTATGCGGCACAAGAGGATCGGGCTCGCCACGGCCTGAACGGATCGACATATGGTCGCGTCACCGCGTATTGCTGTCCACACGACCAGGTGATTTCGGCGGTCACGGTTCAAGGCATCGGCTGGCGCGGCATCGACGAGAACGAGCTGAACGATATCAGCGTCCCCGGCGTGCTGACGCAGCGCGTCTTTGCCTCCGGCTTCCAGGTTGGCGTGCAGGAGCGCTATCGGTATTGGGAAGATGACTGGCGGCATAACAAAAAGGGAACGACGTCGGGATTCTGGTATCCGCCTTCGCCGCCTGCCAAATTCAATCTCATCGGTGCGCTCAAAGGGAATGAGACCATCTGGGGAGTGGCGGCAACACTGGCGACTGCGCCGCTCATGTTCGTCGTGACCGGGTTCAGCTCGGCGTTGAACATGTTCCGCGTGAATGCCAATCCGCCACAGAGATGGACCATCGTGGCGGACGCTCCGGCACTCGACGAGCCATTCCCGCCGAAAGCGAAGCGGTTCGGCAAGCCGGTCAAAACGACGGACGGCGCCGCGGTGAGCGACTTCAACGAAGGCAACGATCCGCCAGCCGCGTGGCGCGACGCAAGCAAGAGCGAGGCAGACAAGCGCGCGGACGATCCTTACGATCAGTACGAGGCGAAGAACGCGGACAGTGTCGCGCAAGGTACGGCAGAGAGCGAAGCCGGACAGCGTTACGAGGACCGCGCGTTGATGCGGATGGAGGCGCGGCGAACGCTGAATACGGCATGGCTCGATGGTGATGGCCACGTGATCGGCGAGGACGGCAAGAGCGAAATGCCGGAGGGCTACAAGGAATGGCGCGACAAGCAGATTGTCGATTGGCTCGATCGTGGCTCGACCAACAGCCCGACGAACCATTCCACGACGATGACCAATCCGGAGCACGCCGAAAAGGCACTTGCGTACGACGTGGCGATCGGGGTTTGCTATCTGACGCCCGAGCAAATGAAAGCGCTACGGATTGAAGCCGATTGGCGGATGGGAAACGGTATCCCAGAGGACAGTTCAAACAAGAAATATGCCGACTACTTCACAAAAGGGATGCTCGACACATTGCCGATGCATGAATGGGTACATGCGGAAAGCAGTGAAGGCAAGATGCCGGACACGATCACGGATGAACGAGAGGGTCAGTTCTATCTGAAGGTGGGGGGTGCGATATGAAGGCACTGATCGCTACCTGGCCGCGACGTGCAGCCCTTGCGGTCGCAGCATGGATGATCGCGGCCATACTCATGGCGTCGTTGATTGCGCACGTAGAACAACCGGACCCGATACACCTGGAAATAGGAGATTGGATGAAGCGATTTGTAGTCGTGCCCAGCCTGGCTGCACTCCTGGTGCTCCTATTCACCACGGCCATGGTACGGTCGGCACACGCGGCCCCCGCGACGGAACTCGTAACGCATGCGGAGCCTTCCGCGGAAGAAGCGTCGAAGCCTTTCGTCGTACAGGTCGCTGGGTTAATCTGGTTAAATCCATTGGAGCGTAAAGACTACCCGACGCAATGGCAATTATTGTGGACGCAAGGGCTCTCAGCACCGAACAAGAACGATGACATGGTGCGAACCGATCCGAAGTCGTTCGCAACGCTGCAATCTGTAGCAGGCATTGCATATGGCAATGATGGGACAGAGACGTTTAAAGGCTTCTATCATAAGTACATCAACGAGGCACTTGGGTTGATGCATACCCGTTATGCGACAAACGCAAAGTACTTCTACACGGTGAATCCAGACAATTCAAAAGACTGGCGCGAACTCGCCGGCATTCACGTTGAAGTTGCGATACCCCCAAGGCTCGACCCGATTTATGCCAGAGCAACATTGACCAAGGAGATTGTCGAATATTTCGAAATCGGCCCGCCGTTCCCCAAGACTTTGTGGAGCCGCGACACGCCTCCCGATGTGCAAATCACACAAGGCGGGCCAAACGCCGGATTCACATCCCTGAACAAAGCCTTGGACTACTTGCAGACGAACCCCGACAAGAGCGTCTGGGTGATGAACTGGGACGCGCCCAACTTCCCGCCCGCGGATGCACAGATCAACGAGAACCTTGTCGTGCTGTTCCTCGCTGGTCCAACGTTCAACACCGAGCGCGAACCGCTTGCCTGGATCGGCAAGGCCGCAACCAGTAACACGCGTGATTTTCCGCAGAAGGTCGGCACGACCCGCGCCGTGCAGGCGTGGAAGGCGACCATCGACCAAGCGGCACGCAATGCCGGCGTCGCGGTCTCGGATCTCCACTACATCGTCCACGACGCAGGTAAAGGCAGTGACGCATCGTCGGCACGCCTTGCCGTGCTCGGACAAACCTTGACCGAAACCCTCCCCGAATACGACCACCGCAAGCAGACATTCAACACAGCCGCCCTACTCGGCGATATGGGCACAGGCAGCGCATTGACCGACGTCGCGCTCGCCATCGGCCGGATCAATCACTTCGGCGGCAATGCACTCGTCGCCGGCACGACCGATCCGGAGCACCCGGTCGCGGTCGTCGTCCTGCCGCCGTCGAAGCTCACGCCGATCGATCCCGACAGGGACTGGTTCCGCGCACGCGGCGGAAACAACGCCTACCTGCCGTGGTGGGGGCGTCGGCACGATACAAATTACGGCATGCAAGGCTATTCATGGTGATGCACACCGGTGCGGCAGCGAGTTACATGTGAACGTGACTGTTGTATCGAGCAGCAGGAGATGGGATGAAACGATTTGTAGTTGTACCTAGTTTGGTGGCACTCGTGGCGTTTCTGTTCACGACTGCCGTGATGCGTTCGGCGCATTCCGCACCCGCAGCTGATCCAATAGCGAACGCAGCTCCGGCCGTCGAAGAGCCGATGAAGCCGTTCGTCGCGCAGGTCGTGGGTTTGATCTGGTTGAATCCATTGCAACGCATGGACTACCCGACCGAATGGCAACTGCTGTGGACGCAAGGGCTTGCCTCGCCGAACAAGAATGACGACATGGTGCGCACAGATCCGAAGTCTTTCACTACGTTGCAATCGGTAGCCGGAATCGCTTATGGGAATCGAGGCACGGAGACATTCAAGGGCTTCTACCACAAGTACATGGAAAAATTTCCCGGCCTATTGAGTAGTCGTTACGCGATGAACGCCAAGTATTTCTACACAGTAAAACCGGATGACAAGAAGGACTGGCGCGAACTTTCCGGGATTCGCATCGAGGGTGCAGTTTCTGAGCGCCTTGATCCGGCTATCGCGCGCGAATACCTGGCAGAGCCGATCCGAAAAACCTTCTTTATCGGCAACCCACATTTCCCGACGATGTGGAGTCGCAGCGCGCTTCCCGACGTACAAATCACGCGAGGCGGCGCGAACGCTGGGTTCACTTCATTGAACAACGCATTGGACTACTTGCAGTCGAACCCCGACAAGAGCGTCTGGGTGATGAACTGGGACGCGCCCAACTTCCCGCCCGCGGATGCGCAGATCAACGAGAACCTTGTCGTGCTGTTCCTCGCTGGTCCAACGTTCAACACTGAGCGCGAACCGCTTGCCTGGATCGGCAAGGCCGCAACCAGTAACACGCGTGATTTTCCGCAGAAGGTCGGCACGACCCGCGCCGTGCAGGCGTGGAAGGCGACCATCGACCAAGCGGCACGCAACGCCGGCATCGTGGTCCCTGACCTCAACTACGTCGTTCACGACGCAGGCAAAGGCAGCGACGCATCGTCGGCACGTCTTGCCGTGCTCGCGCAGACCTTGACCGAAACCCTCCCCGAATACGACCACCGCAAACAGACATTCAACACGGCCGCCCTGCTCGGCGACATGGGAACAGGCAGCGCATTGACCGACGTCGCGCTCGCCATCGGCCGGATCAACCACTTTGGCGGCAACGCACTCGTCGCCGGCACGACCGCCCCCGAGCATCCCGTCGCGGTCGTTGTCCTGCCACCGTCGAAGCTCACGCCGATCGATCCCGACAAGGACTGGTTCCGCGCACGCGGCGGAAACAACGCCTACCTGCCGTGGTGGGGGCGTCGGCACGATACAAATTACGGCATGCAAGGCTATTCATGGTGATGCACACCGGTGCAGCAGATTGCTTCATCCGAACGTGATCGCCGCGTCAGACCTCAAACCATTTGGAGGACGAAATCCCATGCGGGGAATTATCCGGGTAGAAGATACGCACACCCACGGCGGCCGGGTCGAATCCGGCGCCCGAAAAAGCACGGTGATGGGGCGCGCGGTCGCTCGTATCGGCGACGCGTGCTCGTGTCCGATTCATGGCGCCTGCACGATAGCCGAAGGCGAACCGGCCTTCG
>NZ_JBYQCG010000233.1:12877-26714 GCF_057837105.1 Burkholderia sp. APQ4-4ca
GGTGGGGGCGTCGGCACGATACAAATTACGGCATGCAAGGCTATTCATGGTGATGCACACCGGTGCAGCAGATTGCTTCATCCGAACGTGATCGCCGCGTCAGACCTCAAACCATTTGGAGGACGAAATCCCATGCGGGGAATTATCCGGGTAGAAGATACGCACACCCACGGCGGCCGGGTCGAATCCGGCGCCCGAAAAAGCACGGTGATGGGGCGCGCGGTCGCTCGTATCGGCGACGCGTGCTCGTGTCCGATTCATGGCGCCTGCACGATTGCCGAAGGCGACCCGGCCTTCGACATCGACGGCCGCCCCGCCGCGTTCGACGGCCACAAGACTTCGTGCGGCGCGGAATTGATCTCGTCGCTTCAACATTCGGGGCGAATCTGAATGCCGACGACCCGACGCATGACCGCCCAACAGTTCCTGCTGTTGCGGATGCACGATACGAGGATCAAGCCGCTGAACCAGTGGGCGTTGCATGAGATTTTCGTGAAGGGCCGATCACAACGGGCGCTGGCCGCCGAACTCGGCATGACGCACTCCGCGATGTCGCAACTTGTGCGAAAAGCCTGGCGACGCTATCTCGAGCTGCCATGCAACGCCGCCCGCCTCACGACGCTCACGGTCACGATTCCGTCGAGGTACGAGCAGGCGCTACTGGCATGGGTGCGGGATGCGCACCGGTTATCGACCCAACCCGGCCCCGATGCGGCGACGTAATCGCGACGATTCCAGCCAGCGAACCCACGGAGAAATGAATTCCTCCAATCCCATCACAAAGAAAACGTAATTCCACTTCGAGCCGAATCCCCAACCAACTTTGGATCCTTTTTCCTTTCTGTCCCCCGTATCATTTCCGTCACTACGCAATCAGCAAGAGACGGACATGAGCGAACCCACCCCGCTGCACTACCTCGACTACGCAGCCACGACCCCCGCCGATCCCCGCGTGATCGAAGCGATGACGGCCTGTCTCGGCTTCGACGGCATCTTCGGCAATCCCGCATCCAGCTCGCACACCGCAGGCCGGCTCGCGAAAGACAAGGTCGAGCACGCCCGCGCGCAAGTGGCCGCCCTCATCGGCGCGGACGCCGACGAGATCGTCTGGACCTCGGGCGCCACCGAATCGAACAATCTCGCGCTGAAGGGCTATGCGGAAAACGCGACCGGCAAGCGCCACCTGATCACGAGCCGCCTCGAGCACAAGGCCATTCTCGACACAATGGCGAACCTGTCCAGGAATGGCATGCAGGTCACCTTCCTGACGCCCGACGCCCACGGCGAAATCACCGCCGACGCGGTGGCGGCTGCGATCGGCCCGGACACGGGCCTCGTGTCGCTGATGCTCGTGAACAACGAGATCGGCACGCTGACCGACATCGGCGCGATCGCCCGCATCGTGCACGCGGCCGGCGCGCTGCTCCACGTCGACGCCGCGCAGGCGCTCGGCAAGACGCCGATCGACGTGCGCGCGCTCGGCATCGACCTGATGTCGATGTCCGCCCACAAGGTGTACGGCCCGAAAGGCATCGGCGCGCTGTTCGTCCGCCGCGAGATCGCGAGCCGGATCGCGCCGCAGATCCACGGCGGCGGCCACGAGCGCGGGCTGCGTTCGGGCACGCTCGCCACGCATCAAATCGTCGGCATGGGCATCGCGTGCGAACTCGCCGCCGAAAAACTCGACGGCGAAGCCGCACGGATCGCGGCGCTCGGCGCGCGGCTCACCGAAGCGCTGTCCACGCTCGGCGACGTCACGCAGAACGCGGCCGCGGCCCGCCGCATCCCGCACACGCTGAGCCTGACGGTGCACGCGCCGGGCTTCTTCCCGTTCATGCTCGGCGAAGCGCTCGCCGTGTCGTCCACCTCCGCATGCAATTCGACCAGCGGCGCGCCGTCCCACGTGCTGACCGCGATCGGCCTCGACGCGGAAGCGGCCGGTCGCACCGTGCGCATCAGTTTCGGGCGTTTCACGACGGAACAGGACGTCGACTTCGCGATCGCCTGTTTCGCGCGTGCAATCGAGCAATGTCGGGCGGCAGCCGCGACCGGCTTCACCGCGTCGCGGCAGATCACGCCGGCCGACCTGAAGGCGATCCGCAATGCCGGTTTCCGTGCGGTGATCTGCAACCGGCCGGATGGCGAAGGCGCGGATCAGCCGGCGTTCGAGGAGATCGCCGCTGCCGCGCGCGAACTGGGCATGGACGCGCGCTACCTGCCGGTCGAACGCGACCGCATCGGCGACGCGGAAGTCGATGCGTTCGGCGCACTGGTCGACACGCTGCCGAAGCCGGTGCTCGCGTATTGCCGCAGCGGCAGCCGCTCCGGCATGCTGTGGAATCGGTTGTCCGCGCGACGCACGGCATAAGCCACCCTCCCCCCCGCCGTTACACCCAACCACCTGCGCTCACGCATGGAGCCGATGCTTCGCCGCGTGGCCGGCAGGTGGCGCCGGTCACTTCCGCATCACGCCCGTTCATCGTCGCTCACCGGCGTATAGATCGCGAGCTTCAGCGCGGGATCGTCGTTCGCCTGGAACGTCGCGTACTCGTAGCGCTGGATGCCACGTTGCGCATGCACGAGCACCTTCTCGCCCGACACGCCGCTGCGCACGTCGTGCGCATCCCACCATTGCGCGAACTCGCCGCTGCCGACGCGCAAGCGCGCGACCAGTTCGACGAACGCCGGATCGTTCGCGTAGAGATCGTGGTTCGTGCGAAACAGCGCGATCATCCGGCGCGCCTCGTCGGCCCAGCCCGCGGCGAACAGCGCACGCGCATGCGGCTCGATGAACATGTAGACGAGGATGTTGCGATCGGCTGGTGCCAGCCGATCGAAGCCGAGCAGCTCGGCCGCCGCGGCATTCCACGCGAGGATGTCCCAGCGCCGGCCGGTCACGTAGGCAGGCTGCTGAAGATGCGCGACGAGCCGCGCGATGGTCGGCGGCACGCGCTCCGGCACGAACGCACGTGACGCATCGCGCCGCGCGAGCATGCGCAGATGCGCGGCTTCGGCCTTGTCGAGCCGCAACGCACGCGCCAGCGCGTCGAGCGTCGCATCCGACGGGTTGACGTCGCGCCCCTGCTCAAGCCGCACGTACCAGTCGACGCCGATGCCCGCCCGTTCCGCGACTTCCTCGCGCCGCAGGCCGGGCGTGCGCCGGCGCGGGCCGTCATGCAGGCCGACGGCATCCGGGCGCAGCTTCTTGCGCCGCGAGCGCAGGAAATCGCCGAACGGGGTTCGCGTGGTGACGGTCATCGGGGTCGCTCCATGCAGGGTGGTACCGGCCAATCCTGGGCTCGCGCCGGGCCTTGTTGCGAATTCTAAGCCTGCCAGAATCGGCGCGTCCCCCACCCTCAGGAAGCGTCATGAAAGCTGCGATTCTGAAGTCGCTCGGCCAGCCGCTCGCGATCGAAACGATGCCGGACCCCGTGCTCGGCACCGGCGAAGTCATCGTGGATGTCGTCGCGACACCGGTCTTGTCCTATGCGCGGGAAGTGTTCAGCGGCGAGCGCCGCTATCCGATCGAACTGCCGATGGTGCCCGGCTGCGGCGCGATCGGCCGGGTCCGGCAAACCGGCCCCGACGCGACGCGGTTGCGGCCGGGCGACTGGGTGTTCTGCGACCCGACCGTACGCTCGCGCGACGATGCGCGGATGCCCGACATCGTGCTGCAGGGCTGGAGCGCGCGCGGCGAAGGCGGCAAGCAGTTGCAACGCTACTTTCACGACGGCCCGTTCGCCGAGCGGCTGCGCGTGCCGACCGAGAACGCGGTGCAGATCGGCGCGATAACGCCGGCCGACGCCGCGCGCTGGTGCGCGCTCAATACGCTGCTCGTGCCGTACGGCGGCCTGCTTGCGTCCGACCTGCGCGCCGGTGAAATCCTGCTCGTCAGCGGCGCGACCGGCAATTTCGGCAGCGCTTGCATCGCGGTCGCGTTGGCGATGGGCGCACAATGCGTGGTCGCGCCCGGCCGCAATGCACGCGTGCTGGCGGATCTCGAAGGCCGCTTCGGCGAACGCGTGCGCACGGTCGCGCTGACCGGCGACGAAACCGCGGACCGCATCCGCATGCAGCAGGCGGCGCCGGGGCCGATCGACTGCGTGATCGACCTGATGCCGCCGTCGGTGCCGGCGACGACGGTGCGCGCCGCCGTGATGGCCGTGCGTCCTTATGGACGCGTGGTGCTGATGGGCGGCGTCGGCATGCTCGGTGGAGCCGGGCTCGAGCTACCGTATCCGTGGATCATGCGCAACGACATCACGCTGCGCGGCAAATGGATGTACCCGACGAAAGCCGTGACGCTGATGACGGGGCTCGTGCGCGGCGGGCTGCTCGACCTCGGGCATTTCGACGTGACGGTCTTCGCGCTCGACGACGCAAACGACGCGGTCGCGCATGCGGCGGAACATGGCGGGCCGTTCAGGATGACGGTGATCGCGCCGTAGCCTGCACGACGGGTACTACTTCGGATACGCCAGTTGCAGCGCGACCCAGCTGGACGTCGCGTCGTCGTCGCGCGCCGCGATATCGGCGAGCACGCCGGGCAGCACCCGAATCGCCCCGCCCCGACGCGCGGATCGAACCGGACGCGACGAGCGACAGACGGAATAGGACGCCCTCGATGCCCGCGGCATGCGGGATGAAAAACGCGCGGCGGCCGGTGCGATCTCCATCGCACCGGCCGCCGCCCTGCCTCGCTACGTCACTCGTCCTGCTGTTCCTGCTGCGCCTGCACCTGCCGCTGCCGGATGAACTGCCGCACGTCGCTCATCGTCACGCGGCCGGTGTGTTTCGCATCGATCTCGTCGAAATGCTTCGACACGAAGCCGAGCCCGCTGCTCTGCGCCTGCGCCTTCGTCACGGCCGCGCCGTTGCTCAGCACGGTATTGCCGCCGAGCCGCGCGTCGACGCGCTGCTGTGCCTGCTGCTGCAACGCCGCGCCGGTCGACGGCAGCACCGGCGCCGCCCGCGTGGCCGGAAAGAACGGACCGTCGACACCGCGCCCGCCGTGCGGCAGCTTCACGGGCGCCACCGCCTGCGGCGGCAACGCGTAGGCACTGCTCATCACGGCACCGAGCACGATCAACGGAGACATACGCCGCATCAATTGGATTAGGGACATGATCGCTCGCATTCAATGGATGAATAGAGGGTTCCTTCGATAAGGAGTCCGTCGCTCAAGGGGCCGCCGCCAGCGTCGTCGCGGCCGTCGCGCCCGGGGCGCCGCCGGTCGGTACGCTGGGCGGGTTTTCATCCGGCCACGGCGGCGGCAGCGTGTGCAGCGTCAGCGCCGTCGGAATCCGCGCGCCCTTGTAGAACGTCTGCAAATCCCGCTTCATCTGCGGACGGGCGACGTCGTCCAGGTAGATCATGTGACCGCCCTGGAAGAAGTTCACCTGCAGCTTCGGATTGAGGCCCTTCACCGTCTGCAGCCGAGCGAGTTGCTTCTCGGTGCTGAAGAACGGCGTCGCGAGATCGTGGAAGCCGTTCTCCGCGAGCACGCGAAGCTTCGGGTTGAGCTGCAGCGCACCGAGCAGATCGGGGATCGTGTCCGGCATCGGCTGGCCGTCGTGCGAGAAGTCCCAGACGCCGATGATGTCGTCGTTCAGCGGCAGGTAGGTCGCGTTCGGGGCCGTATAGCCGAGGTAGTCCGGCATCTGCGTCGCGAGCGCGTTCGTGAACGGCTGCGAGATCAGGATGTCGGACGGATCGCCGTCGTTCTGCAGCCGCGGGTCCGAATTCGGCAGCGACACGCGCCCGTCATAGCGGCCGATCGTCGTGCCGGGCAGCAGGCTCGTGCCGAACGGATTCGCGTTGAAATAGCCGCGCAGCGCCTGCTGCGTGAGGCTCGACGGAATCGACCACAGCCTGAGCGTCGCATCGCTCGGGAACACCGGCGTGCCGAGCGCATCCGGAATGCCGAGCTGGCTCAACACCCACGACTGCGAGTACTTCTGCAACTGGTTGTAGATCAGCGTCGTGAACAGTTCCGTCTGCAGTGCGTACAGATCCTGGTTCACCGGCGCCGGCGACACCTGGTTGAAGTACGCCGCGACCGCCGCATAGCCGGGCAGATAGCCGGCCACCGTATCGGTGTCGAGCAATAACCCTTCGGTCGACTGCGTGATCGCCACCGCTTCCACCGCGTCCGCGAAGTAGTTCAGGATCGACGACTGCAGCACGATGCCCGTCAGGTGCACGCCGGCCGATTCGAGCGCGAGCGCGAGCATGTCGGTACGCGGCGTGCCGTACGATTCGCCGTACAGGTAGATCGGCGACGTGCCGCGGCTGTTGACGTTCAGGTAGCGCTGGATGAAGTCGCGCATGATGTTCACGTCCACGTCGGAACCCCAGTACTTCTGGTTGGTGTTCGGCAACACGGCTTCCGACAGCCCGGTGCCGGGCGGGTCGATGAACACGAGGTCGGTGGTGTCGATCAGGCTGTCCGCGTTGTCGACGAGCGGATAGTTCGGCCAGTTGTTGCCGAACAGCGGATCGGGCGTGGCCACGCGGGTCGGCGCGAACGAGCCGAGCCGCAGCCAGATCGACGACGAACCGGGGCCGCCGTTATAGACGAACGTGACCGGGCGCGGCTTGCCGTTCGTGCTCGGCGCGGTGTACGCGACATACGACATCGATGCTTCCGGATTGCCGTTCGCGTCCTGCGCGGTCAGATGGCCGGTGGTCGTCGTGTAGTCGATCGTCCTGCCGCCGCCCTTCCACTGGTAATGCATGACGGCCGCCTTCTCGGATACCTGCGACGGCGCAAGGCCGTCGGTCGCGTTCATCGAGTATGCGACCGGGTCGACGTACGGCTGGTTGGCGGCGAGCGCCTGCGTGCCGGCCGCCTGCGCGCTGGCCTGCTGGCTCGCGGTGGCCTGCGCGAGGCTCGACGCGCCGACGGACGACGAATCGTCGCCGCCACATGCCGCGAGCGCCAGTGTCATGGCGGTCAATGCGCCTAGCCCGGCCAGCCGGCCGCGACGAACACGGCGGCTGCCGGTACTGCTCCTGTCTGGTTTCATCTCTTTCCTTTGGCTTCGGATACCGCATCACAAAGGCCGCCAACGCCTGCGACACGCGCAGGCCTACCCCGCCACTCGCATTGCACGGTCGGCAGTCGGCGGTTGGGAATCGGACTTCTCAGAGACTGAACTTGATACAGACACAGCAAACTGCTGGCGAGAATGGTGCTCGGACGCGCCCCCTGCAGTTTGGTCAACTTTTGTATTACCGAAATTTACGACATGACAAAAATAGGCGGTGCTGCGCCGCGTTGTCAAAGATCATTCGGATATTAAAAATCCCGCAATGATGCGAAGGGCAGACAGTGTGTGGAATTTGAAAGAAAACGGGATTATTCGTGCACGGCGCGTTTTGGCGGCAATGCTACGCATAATATTTTACTTTTCACGCGAAATGCAGAAGCCTTCCCCGTCTCGGCGTAGCATCTTGGCGCAGCAAAATCGAAAACCTTCAAAACGATAGAGTTATTCTTTCAATTTTATTATCACTGGCCGATTAAAGCGAATGCCGCAGCATGCACATGCAATTCGATGATTCCTTCCACCTCGATCGCTTTTCAAGCGAAGTGCCGATGTGCAGCGCATCATCCATAAAATACCGGCTCGATTAATTATTCGCGGAATTATTTACCCGGTATTCGAACGGCTTTCGGGACAGGCGCGAGGTCCGGTATTGCCGGCCAGCGCGCCCGCCGCAAAAACTCAAACCACGATTACTTCCCGCCGCCCGGCAGCGCGATATCGATCAGCACCGGATCGTGATCCGACGAACGATACGCGTCGGCCGCATAGAACGTCTTCTGCTGCTCGGCCGACTTGTACGCGAGCGTGTACTGCAGCGCGAGCGGCTCGTCCGCGTTGATGTGCCATTCGTGCACGGCCTTCACGTGCGACGCGAGCGGCAGCGTCGCGAGCGCGTGGTCGAGATAGCCGGCTTCGCCGTTGTACACGTAGCTGTACGCGTTCGCACCGATCCAGCGCGCGACGAGATTGCGGTAGCCGCGCGATTCGAGCGTGCGGATCGGGTCTTCGTACGTGTAGCTGTTGAAGTCGCCGATCAGCAGCACGCCCTGGCTCTTGACGCCCGTCGGGTTGCCGGCCAGCCAGTCGGCGACCTTCGCCGCCGCGCGCGTGCGCGTCGGGTTCCAGCAGCCCTGGCCGTCGCCCTGGTCGAGATCGTCGTTCGCGGCATCCGGGCAGTTCTTCGACTTCAGGTGGTTCACGGCCACCGTCAGCGCCTGCTTGTTGCCGCCGACCAGCCGGAACGACTGCGCGAGCGGCTGGCGGTTCTTGTCGTCGATCGCGAGCGTCGCCGCGCGGCCGACCGGCTCGACCTTGCGACTGTCGTAGATCATCGCGACCGCGATCGCGTCGCCGCCGAGCCGCGACGTGCCCGGATCGACCACGCGCCACTGACTGCCGAGCTTCGCCGCGAGCTGGCGCACCGCGCTCAATTCGCCGTAGCCGTTGTTCTGGATTTCCATCAGGCCGATCACGTCGGCATCGATCGCCTTCAGCGCGCTGACGATCTTCGCTTCCTGGCGCTGGAATTCCTGGAACGTCTTCGCGCCGCGATTGCTCGGATCGTCGAAGCCGCCGCCGAGACCGTTGCCATTGAAGTAGTTGAGCACGTTGAACGACGCGACGCGCAGGTTCGATTTCGGATCGCGCGCCGGTGCGTTCGTGCGCGGATTCTCGCGCTTGTCGAACGCCGGCACGGCCGCGCCGGGCAGCGGCTGCACGCGCCATGCGCCGTAACGGACTTCGAGCACGCCTTCGACGTCGCGCACCGTGTAGCCGGCGCGCAGCGTGTTCGCAGCCGACAGGCCCGGCGCCGGATACGGCACGGTCGCGGGGTTCTGCTTGTTCGAGCCGTCGTCGAGGATGAGGCGGTTGCGTGCGTTCGCATCGATCCGCGTCTGGGCCTGTGCGGGCGGCACGACGCTCGTCGGCGTACGCAGCCGGCCGTTGCTGAGCATCACGCTGCCATAGCGGCCGAGTTCGTAGTTGTCGGTGACGCTCAGCGTCTGCGGCAGGCGCACCAACATCCCTTCGTACGCGGCGAACGCGTTCGGGCTGTCGACCGGCAGCGTGAGCGTCGCGGGCGTGACCGTCTGGCCGTTCGCGCACACCGCGATCGCGCCCGACAGCGTGAGCTGCGTCTGTCCGTATTTCTCCTCGACCTTGCCCGTCACGTGCACGAGATCGCCGGCTTTCGCACGCACCTTCGGCGCATAGACGAACAGGCCCTCGGACACGCCCGGCTGATTGCGGCGCTGCGCGTCGGCCTGCTGGACGAAGAAGCCGCCGAAGCCGTCCGTGCCACCGAAATCCGCGGTGACGACGGCTTCGATCGACGCGTTCTGACCGGCGAGCGGCGACGGTGCGCCCGGCCCCTGGATATCGGCGATCGGCGTCGTGCTGCCGCCGCAGCTCGGGCTGACGGGCGCGGCGGTGGCGGCGAATACCGGCGCGGCGAGCGTCGGGAGCAGCAATAGCGGGGCAAACAGGCGGATTGTCGAACGCATGGCGGGAATCCCGGTTGTGAGGGTGGCGAAAGCTTAGCGGCGCTCAATGACAGTTTTTGGTAATAATCAGACAGGCCGATGTAATTGCCGTCATCACGCCGCGATCGCCCTGCGCCGTATGGCCAAGTCTCGACACGGCAGCGAACCTTCCGAGGAAAATGCGCCGCGCTAGCCCGTTCCCGGCAACGCGCTCGACACGAGCACGGCCGAGGAATACGAAGCGCCGACCGAATCGAACATCGGGGACTGCAAACGACTGCAGCGGATGTTCGAGAACATGCGTTTCTCGCGCGCACCGATAGCCAGACCATCCGCCGCGCGCATTCGGCGCTAACGATCCCGCCCGGCGTCGAAAGACGGGCGAACGCACACGAGCAGCACGATGGTCGCCGCGCTGAATACGGCCCCCGCGTAGAACGTGGCCGCGGCGCCTGCCCGATCCCACAGCACGCCCGCGACGACGCTCGATACGAGCGTCACGATGCCGCTGACCAGGTTGAACACGCCGAACGCCGTGCCCCTCAGTTCGGCCGGCGCGGCCTGCGCGACCATCGTCGCGAGCAGCCCTTGCGTCATCCCCATATGGAGTCCCCACAGCGCGACGCCGACGAGCACGGTCGGCCAGTGCGCGCCGTGCGCCAGCACGATATCGGCGGCGATCAGCAGCACGAGCCCGACCACCATGAGTTTCGTGTGGCCCGTCGTATCGGCGAGCTTGCCGAACGGGTAAGCGGACAACGCGTACACGACGTTCATCGCGACCATCACGAGCGGCACGAGCGCGACGGGCACGCCGCTGCCCATCGCGCGCAACACCAGGAACGCCTCGCTGAAACGCGCCAGCGCGAACACGCCGCCGACGGCGACGACCCACCAGTAACGGGCGCCGAGTTGCGCGACGACCGCGCGGCGGATCGGATTCACGGGCTTCTCGCGCGGCGCGCGCGCCGGTTCGTCGATGCCGAACGCGAGCAGTACCACGGCCAGCACACCCGGAATCACGGCCAGCCAGAACGCGAGGCGGAAATCGTCGCGCCACACCAGCATGATGACGACGGCCAGCAGCGGCCCGAGGAACGCGCCCACCGTGTCGAGCGACTGGCGCAACCCGTAAGCGGCGCCGCGCAGGTGAACGGGCGTGACGTCGGCGACGAGCGCATCGCGCGGCGCGCCGCGAATCCCCTTGCCGACACGGTCGACGATCCGCGCGGTCACCACGACGCCGATCGTCGGCGCGATCGCGAACAGCGGCTTGCTGAGCGCGCCGAGCGCATAGCCGGCGACCGCGAGCCATTTTCGATTGCGCAGGTAGTCGCTCAGCGTGCCGGAGAACACCTTGACGACCGGCGACGTCGCCTCGGCGATCCCTTCGATCACGCCGATCGTCGTCGCGCTCGCACCAAGGCCGGCCATCAGGAACATCGGCAACAGGCTGTGGATGATTTCGGACGACACGTCCATCAGCAGGCTGACACAGCCGAGCACCCACACGCTGCGCGGAATCTGCCGAAGAATGCCGGTCGACGCGTCGGTCTGCATGGATCGCTCCCGATTCAGGAATCGTGATGCCGAATGCCTGTGATGCTACCGCACGCCCGCGACCCTGATCGCGGGCTGCGGGAACGTGTGCATGCTTGCTATTGCGCCGCGTCGCGCCGCAGCTTCGCCTGCCGGCGCGTACGGTCGTTCAGAATCTGGTGCCGGCGATGATCGGTCAGCTTCTTCCAGCCGCGCGCCTCGTCGCGCGTGCGCAGGCAGCCGACACACAAGCCCGTGCGGCCGTCGAACGTGCACAGTTCGATACATGGCGATTTCACGGCCACGATCAGGCCGCCTTCGCAGGCGTCATCACTTCGACCGTCACGTGCGACATGCCGTCGAAGCGCGCGAGCAGCGCATGGTAGAAACGCGCGTCGCGCGCGGCATCGCCCGATTCGACCGACACGATCGCGCTCATGTGCCCGGGCCCCACGCGCCATACATGAAGGTCGTTGACCGTGTCGCCGAGCGCCTCGATCGCACGGCGCACGTTGTCCGTCAGCTTGCGGTCGACGTTGACGTCGAGCAGGATTCCGCCCGTATCGCGCATCAGTCCGTACGCCCAGTTGGCGATCACCAGCGCGCCGACGATGCCCGCGAGCGGGTCCATCCAGACCCAGCCGAACGCGCGCGCGAGCAACAGGCCGACGATCGCCAGCACCGACACGGCCGCGTCGGCGATCACGTGAACGTAAGCCGAGCGGATGTTGTGGTCGCGATGCGCGGCCGAGTGCGAACCGTGATCGTGGTGTGCGCCGTCGTGATCATGATCGTGGTCGTGGTCGTGGTCGTGGTCGTGGTCGTGGTCGTGGTCGTGGTCGTGCGCATGATGATGGCCATGCCCGTGATGGTGATCGCCGCTCAGCAGCCACACGCTGGCGAGGTTCACGGCAAGCCCCAGCACGGCGATCGGAATCGCTTCGTCGAAGTGGATCGGCACCGGCGCCAGCAGGCGCGCGATCGCCTCGTAGCCGATCAGCAGCGCCATCATCGCGAGCACGATCGCGCTCGTGAAGCCGGCCAGGTCGCCGAGCTTGCCGGTGCCGAACACGAAGCGCGGATCGTCGGCGTGCCGGCGCGCATAGGTATAGGCCAGCGCCGCGATCAGCATCGCGCCCGCGTGCGTCGACATGTGCAGCCCGTCGGCGACCAGCGCGAGCGAGCCGAACAGCGTGCCGCCGACGATCTCGGCGATCATCATCGCCGTGCACAGGCCGATGACCATCCACGTCTTCCGCTCGTTCCGCGCATGTGCGGCGCCCAGAAACGCGTGGCCGTGCACACCGCCGGCCGGCGTGCGGTCGAATTCGTTCATGTTCCTGCCCGGTTACTTGAAATAGCTGTGCACGACGTCGATGAGCTGCTCGGTTGCGCTGCCCTCGTGTGCGTCGGGTGTATCCGCATCGACGAGATGCGACCGGATGTGGTCTTCCAGCACGACGGCCAGCAGCCCGTTCATCGCGCCGCGGCAGCTCGTGATCCGTTGCAGCACGTCGTTGCAGCCGCGCTCTTCCTCCAGCGCGCGCTCGATCGCTTCGACCTGTCCCTTGATACGGCGCACGCGGTTCAGCAGCTTCTGTTTCTCGCGGACGGTATGACTCATCGATGGCTCCTGTATAGGGGAGGGGAGTATATCTCCGAAATGCTGCCCCTATAGGGTGGAGGGGTATATTTTTCGGGACGCAGGCTTGTCGAACAAAAACCGCTCGGCTAGACTGCTTTTCGTCTTTGGGGAGTAGCCTGCTTTCCGTCCCCGGAAAGCGAACGCGTCAACATACTCGGCCTGCGGCCGTGGCGCGTTCAGCCTGATCGGCCTGGCGAGACCATCGGCACATCGCGTCGTTCCTGGTCGGACGGCGGCGGATGTGTCATGGTTCGTCAGCGTCCGACCACGGAGTCCCCATGTTCTTCCCTGCTCACCTGCCCCACGCCATCGCTGCCCGCGGAGGTGCCGCATGACCTTCATGTTCGTCGAACTGGCGTTCATGCTGATCGTGATCCTCGTCGCCGCCGAAGTCTTCACCAACGCGCTCGAACATCTCGGCGAACACCTGAAGATTTCCGAGGGCGTGACCGGCTCGCTGTTCGCGGCGGTCGGCACCGCGCTGCCCGAAACGATGGTGCCGCTGCTCGCGCTGGCCGGCGGCACATCGAACCACGCCGTGAACGAGGAAATCGGCGTCGGCGCGATTCTCGGCGCGCCGCTGATGCTCGCGACACTCACCACGTTCCTGATGACGCTCGCCGTGATGCGCTCGCGCGGGCTGCGCGGCACGATCGCGCCCGAACGCACGGGCTTCGTGCGCGACGTGAACACCTTCCTCGCCGCGTTCTCGCTGGCGACCGTCGCGATGTTCGTCCCGCATCACAACTGGGCCGTGCGCGCGCTGCTCGCCGCGATGCTGGTCGGCCTCTACGTGATGTACGTCGTGATGACGTTCCGCGCGTCGACCGGGCTCGTCGATGCCGGGCACGGCACCGAGGCACCGCACGCGATGTTCCTGTCGCGCGTCGGCCTGCCGACCAACCTGGCGACGATCGTGCTGCAACTGCTGATCGGCGTCGCGCTGCTGGTCGGCGGCGCGAAGGGCTTCAGTCACGGCGTCGAAGGCGTGTCGCACGTGCTCGGCGTGTCGGCGCTGCTGCTGTCGCTGATCATCGTGCCGATCGCGACGGAACTGCCGGAGAAGGTCAACAGCGTGCTGTGGATCCGCCGCGGGAAGGACACGCTCGCGTTCGGCA
>NZ_JBYQCG010000233.1:26734-48679 GCF_057837105.1 Burkholderia sp. APQ4-4ca
TCCGCGCGTCGACCGGGCTCGTCGATGCCGGGCACGGCACCGAGGCACCGCACGCGATGTTCCTGTCGCGCGTCGGCCTGCCGACCAACCTGGCGACGATCGTGCTGCAACTGCTGATCGGCGTCGCGCTGCTGGTCGGCGGCGCGACGGGCTTCATTCACGGCGTCGAAGGCGTGTCGCACGTGCTCGGCGTGTCGGCGCTGCTGCTGTCGCTGATCATCGTGCCGATCGCGACGGAACTGCCGGAGAAGGTCAACAGCGTGCTGTGGATCCGCCGCGGGAAGGACACGCTCGCGTTCGGCAACATCACCGGCGCGATGGTGTTCCAGGGCACGCTGCTGCCCGCGATCGGCGTCATGCTGACACCGTGGGAGCCGCGCCCCGAGGTGCTGACCGGCGTGATCATCACGCTCGCGGCGGCGGTCTGGCTGCGCGTCAACGCGCGCACGCGCGGGCTCGCGATCTGGGCGCTGTTCGCGAACGGCGCGGGGTATGCGGCGTATCTGGCGTTGACGCTGACGCGCTGAATGCGTCAGGTCGCGGCCGGCCGTGCATCCGCCTGCAACACCTGCTGCACCGCCGGCCGCTCGCGCACCCGCTCGTACCACGCACGCAGATGCGCATGCCGGCTCAGGTCGATATCCGCGTTGTACACGGAACGCATCCAGTCGGCCTTGCCCCAGCCGGTCAGCGCGAACAGGTACGCATCGGCGACCGTGAACGTGTCGCCGGTGACGAACGTCCTGCCGTCGAGCTGGCGGTCGATCCACGCGAAGCGGCCGTCGAGCTTCTGCCGGACGGGCTCGACGTACTTCCCCGCCTGCACCGCATACAGCAGCGGGATGAAGCCCTTGTGGATCTCGGTGCCGAGAAAGTTCAGCCATTCCATCAGCCGGTAGCGCGCGAGCGTGCCGTAAGCGGGCGCGAGCGCCGCCTCCGGGCGCTGGTCCGCGAGATACTGGGCGATCACCGGCCCTTCGCGCAGCATCGTGCCGTCGTCGAGTTCGAGCAGCGGCACGTAGCCGAGTTCGGTCACGTCGTAGTAATCGCGGCCGCCGTCGACGACATGCTTGCGCGCGTCGACCTTGACGATCTCGGCGTCGAATCCGCCTTCGCGCAGTACGATGCAGATCGCCTGCGAACAGCTGCCGGGAGCGTGATAGAGCTTCATGCGTTTCCTTCGTGGGTTGTCCATGTATCGATTCGCCGCGACGCGGGCGCTAATATCTCGCATTGGCGCGGCGCTGGGAAGGCGGCAGTCGTTTGTGCCGTAGTCACAAAAAATTTACCGACCAGGATTCGGCACGATGAAAACGAGTGCGACAGGATGTTCCGTTGAAGAAGCGATGCGCCTGCTCGGCGGCCGCTGGCGGCTGCTGCTGGTGTCGTATCTGCTCGACGGGCCGCGCCGCTTCAGCGACCTGCGGCGCGACATGCCGGGCATCTCGCAGCGGATGCTGACGCTCGACCTTCGTGCGCTGGAAGACGCGCGGCTCGTGCGGCGCACCGTCTACCCGGAAGTGCCGGTGCGCGTCGAGTACGATCTCACCGCCGACGGCGACCGACTGCGGCCGGTGGTCGACGTGATGCGCGAATTCGGGTTGTGGCTGAAGGCGCGCGACGCACGGGCCGATGCAACGCCCGACGCCGACGCCGGTGTTGCAACCGAAGCCGCCATGCATTCCCCCCGATAACCATCACGCAGGAATCAGGTTCATGGAACTTCACGCTACCGTCGGCGCGGCCACGTCCGATCTCGACGACGACGAAAGCTTCGCCAACATCTACTGTCACGATGCGGAGCAGGATTATTGCTTCGCGCTGTCGCGCTTTCCGGACGACACGCTGATCGAAGTGATGGTGCGCGACCAGCTCAACCTGCGCGTCAAGGATCTGTCGGTGCGGTTGACCGACGATACGATCGACGTCGAGATCGAGCCCGGCGTCGCCGCGCGCCTCGACGGCCAGACGCGTTACGTGATCCATCTCGCGACCGGCCAGTACGATCCGGTCACGCTGCGCGCCGCGCTGCAGGAGATCTTCGTCGGCAAGAACGGCTATCGCGACGACAGCACGCACGGCTGACCGGCTGCAGACGCACGCTCCTTCGCCACGACGCCGGCACATGCCTGTCGGATCTCGATCCCACATACTGAGCGCCATGCGTCCCATTAATAGGGATGCCTGCCCAGATGTTGACGCGCGCCACGCCACGGCTCTAACGTTCGCCCCAATGCCATTCGATTCGGCCGTCTCGTTCGCGAGCGCCGGCCGGCGCATAGAACACAGGAGACGACCGTGGCCCAATCCACGTCACGCACCCATGCCAACCCGCCGGAGCGGCCATCCGCGCATGCCGGCGCCTCATCCGAATCCATATCCGCCACTCGCGCAACCGCGGCGCCGCCTAGCCGCAAGCGGCTGCTGATCCTCGCGCTGCTGTTCGTCACGGTCGTGATCAACTACCTCGACCGCAGCAACCTGTCGATCGCGGCGCCCGAGCTGTTCAAGGCGCTGAACATCGATCTGGTTCGCGCGGGCCTCGTGTTCTCCGCGTTCGGCTGGACCTATGCGCTGATGCAGATTCCGGGCGGCTGGCTCGTCGACAAGGTGTCGCCGCGCGTGCTGTATGCGGTGGCGCTCGCGCTGTGGTCGGCCGCGACGCTGCTGCTCGGTTTCGCCGGCTCGTTCGTCGGGCTGATCGTGCTGCGCCTCGCGGTCGGTGCGCTGGAAGCGCCGGCCTACCCGATCAACAACCGCGTGGTGACGACGTGGTTCCCGACCCGCGAACGCGCGAGCGCGATCGGCGGCTACACGTCCGGGCAATTCGTCGGCCTCGCGTTCCTCACGCCGGTGCTCGCGTGGCTGCAAGCGCGTCTCGGCTGGCACATGGTGTTCGTCGCGACCGGCCTCGGCGGCATCGCATGGGCCGCGATCTGGTATGCCGTGTATCGCGAGCCGCGCGCGTTGCGCGGCGTCAATGCGGCCGAAATCGCGCTGATTCGCGACGGCGGCGGGCTCGTCGATCTCGATGACCGCATCGCGGCGCGCGGCGAACGCGCGCCGTCGACGTGGCGCGACCTCGGCGTCGTGCTCGGCCGGCGCAAGCTGTGGGGCATCTACCTCGGCCAGTTCGCGCTGAATTCGACGCTGTGGTTCTTCCTCACGTGGTTCCCGACCTATCTCGTCAAGTATCGCGGGATGGATTTCATCAAGTCGGGCTTCCTCGCGTCGCTGCCGTTCCTCGCCGCGTTCGTCGGCGTGCTCTGCTCGGGCGTGCTGTCGGACTGGCTGATGCGGCGCGGCGCATCGCAAGGCTTCGCGCGCAAGTTGCCGATCATCTCGGGGCTCCTGATCTCGACCTGCATCATCGGCGCGAACTACGTGAGCTCCACCGGCTGGGTGATCGCGTTCATGACGCTCGCATTCTTCGGCAACGGCTTCGCGTCGATCACGTGGTCGCTCGTGTCGGGGCTCGCGCCCGCGCGACTCCTCGGCCTCACGGGCGGCGTGTTCAACCTGATCGGCAACCTGTCCGCGATCGCGACGCCGATCGTGATCGGGCTGCTGGTCGACGGCGCGGACTTCTCGCGTGCGATCACCTACATCGCCGCGATGGCGCTCGCCGGCAGCCTGTCGTACGGGCTGCTCGTCGGCAAGGTGGAACGTATCGACGCGTAGACGCACAAGGGCGGCACACCTGTGCCGCGCTGCTTGCCCGCTGCCCCGGTCGGCATCACAACCGCCGACACCCGTCACGCGCGAGATCGCCAGGATGACCTGGCGGCGTAGTCGAGCGCACCTGTATCGGTATCGACGCCGACGGTGCGCCGACGTTGCCCCGCTTGGCGCGCCACGCCGCCGATTCGGTCGACTCCGGAAACGCTACCAACCCTCCCCTGCCTTCCTGGCCGCAGCCGATTCAATTGCCGCGCTTGCCTTCGGCCGCGCGCCAATCGCTCTCGTCCCTCCGAAGTCGCGTGTCTTCGATTCACCCAAGCGTGCGCCCGGCGGCAGGATGCGCCTGATCACGTTGTTCATCGGCATCGCTTGTCGGTCGATTGAAAAAGGCCGCGACTCGTTTACACTGCCCCGGTATGCCCTCTTCGGGATGACACGCGACGTTTTACGGGCGAACGGCTCGACAGGACGCCTGCCGGCATGCCCTCCCGATCGCGAGCCGGGCAGATGCTTTTTTCGTATCAACGGAACGCGCGTCATGGGCGGAACAGGCCCTTGGGAACCGCATGCTGCTCAACGTGAACTCCATCCACCGCGACGACGATCGCGTCAACCTGTCGTTCAAGGCATTGGGCGAGCTGATCGAGACGGTCGGCACGCCGCACTTCGTGCCGCGCCTCACGCAACTGCTGAACGACGTCGTGCCGCTCGACGTCGCACACGTCGAACGCTCGCGCGTCGATGGCACGATGCCCACCGGCTATCGTTGCGAATGGATCGGCAGCAGCGGCATCGGCGCCGCGTCCACCGAAATCTCCGACGTGATGACGCTCTACTACGAGCGCTTTCTCGACAGCGACCCGCTGTTCGCGGGGCTGCGCGGCAAAACGGGCACGATGCTCGTCGTGCGCGACATCGCGGCGATCCCGCCCGGCGAATTCCGCCAGCGGCTGTTCGACGACGTGCATATCGGGCATGAATGCGTGCTCGCACGCGGCACCCGCTATTCGCAGCATTCGATCGCCCTGGAGCGCGGCCGCGACCGGCCGCCGTTCACGCTCGCCGAGATGAACCGCTTCCGCAGCATCAGCGACATGCTGTTTCCGCTGCTCGAACTGCATGCGTCGACCACCGCCGCGCGGCGCATCGCGCACGCGACGCCGGATCTCCATCCGCTCGCGCAATTCGATGCGCGTCTCGCGGCCGACGGCGTGAAGCTGTCGAAGCGCGAATACGAAACCTGCAAGCATCTGCTCTCGGGCAAGACCGTGCCGGAAACCGCCGACATTCTCGGCGTGCGCGTCGCGTCGGCCGAGTCGTACGTGAAGCGCGCATTCGCGAAGCTCGGCGTGCGCACGAAGCGCGAACTCGCCGCGTGGGGAGCGGCCGCCGCCGCGCGCGCTGCCGGCGGATCGCACGACGGCGGCGCACCGCCGGCCATCCCGCGCTGACCCGAGCCGCTCGCTGCGTCTGCGTCCCAGGGCGGTAAACGAAGCAACGACAAGCACGCGATTCGACGCGCCGACGATCGCATCGCGAACACCACCACGCCACTTCGCCGAAGACAGGACACCCACCCATGGACCGAGCCGAACACATCAGCATCGAGCCGATGCGCGCGCTTGCCGCCGATGAGCTGAACGCATGCGATTTCTCGTTCGACATCGCGTGGGAATTGAATGCGCCGTATCAGGACTTGCTCGATCTTCGCGCGCTGCCGGCGCGGCGCAAGGATTACGGCTTCGATCCGGCCCGCCGGGTGAGCGAAGCCCAGGGCCGAACGGCGCTGTTTCGCGCGACGGCCGGCGAGCGGCTCGCCGGATTCGTCGCAATCGAGGAAAGCTGGAACGGCATGGCCGAGATCGCGGAGCTGGCCGTCGACCGCCACTGCCGGCGCCAGGGCATCGGGCGGCTCCTGCTGGCGGCCGCGCAAGCGTGGGCGCGCAGCCAAGGGTTCGGCTTCATGCGGCTCGAAACCCAGACGAACAACGTCGCCGCCTGCTCGGCGTATGCGCGCGCGGGCTTCGCGCTCGGCGGCCACGACCGCTTCCTGTACGCCGATGGCGAAAATGCCGGGGAAGTCGCCCTGTTCTGGTACAAGGACCTGCGCGACGGCCAGACCGCGCGAAGCCGCACGGTCGACCCGGCCTCGGTGCGGCCGGTGCGCTGACGCGTCGCCATTCGGCGCGTCAATGCCGTATCGATGCCGCGTTACTTGCGCGTCGCCACGATGAACAGGCGCGGAAACGGCAGCAGCACCGCGCCGTCGTCCTGCACCGGATAGCCGTTCGGCCCGGCCAGCGCATCGCGATAGCGCGCGACGAACGCGCGCTGCTCGGACGCGTCGAGCGCCGCGAGAAACGGTCGCAGCGCGCTGCCCTTGAACCATTCGACCACCGCGTCCGCACCGCCGCGCAGCGGGTGGTAATAGGTCGTGCGCCACACGTCCACGCGCGAGCACAGCGGCGCGAGCAGCGCATGGTAGTAGCGCGCATCGAACCGCTCGGTGCGCGCCGCGGCTTTCAGCTTGTCGGCCCACGGGCCGGCCGCGGCAACTTCGCGCATCAGCCGATGCGCCGGTTCGTCGAGATTGTCGGGCATCTGCACCGCGAGATGGCCGCCCGGCGCGAGCCGGCCGACGAGCATCGGGAATAGCGTGTCGTGCGCGGGCACCCATTGCAGCACCGCATTCGACAGGATCAGGTCATAGCCGCCCGGGTCGTCCCAGGTCGTAACGTCGGCAAGGTCGAAACGCAGCGTCGGGAGGCGCTTGCGCGCGGCCGCGACCATGTCCGCCGATGCATCGATCCCGTGGATCGTCGCATCCGGTGCGCGAGCGATCAGCGCTTCCGTCGAATTGCCGGGCCCGCAGCCGATATCGATCGCGGTGCGGATCGGCGTGTTCGGCACGGCGGCCAGCAGGTCGCGCACCGGGCGCGTGCGTTCGTCCTCGAACTGCACGTACTGGTTCGCATATTGATCGAGCGAGGTCGTCACGATAGGGCTCCTTGTCGGCATGGGCGGCCGCCGCGCATCCGCGCAACAGAATGCCGCAGGCCGCCGATGCAGCGCATTCTGCGACCGCGCCCGACCTTAAGTAAAATGAATTTAATATCGTGATTGATTCAAAATTCTGTTGACGTCGTCCTCCGCCTAAAGGCGGACGAGTCCAACACCTGGCGATGCACACGCGCATTCGCGACCTTGGCGTGCAGCTTCGCGATATGCCGCTTGCGCTTTCGCCAGCTTCTCCGCCGCGCGTCGACCGAACTGGTCATTGGGCAGCTTCTCGCCGGTCGAAAAGCATGCAGGTGATCCTGACCCGCGGAAGAGGCTACCTGTCAACAGCACTCCTTTCCTTCCCCCCATCAATGGCGGGGTCTCTCGGAGCAAATTCTGATGAAGATCGATACGCTCGGTGTCCAGGCTTTCGTCGCGATCGCCGATGGCGGCAGCTTCCGGCAGGCGGCCGATACGCTGCACGTCACGCAAACGGCGATCACGCAGCGGCTGCGCAAGCTCGAAGCATATCTCGGCGTCGCGCTGGTCGAACGCACGACGCGCCGCACCACGCTGACCGAGATCGGCCGGCGTTTCCTGCCGCAAGCGCGCCGGCTGCTGAACGAACTGTCCGACGCGCTGACCGAAATCCGCGAGACGGGCCTGAGCCAGCGCGGCGACGTCACGATCGCGTGCGTGCCGACGGTCGGCGTGCAGTACCTGCCGCGCATCCTGCGCGCGTTCTCCGGGCACCGGCCGCACGATCGCGTGAAGATTCTCGATCACGCGTCGGCGTCGGTGCTGCAGGCCGTGCTGCGGCGCGAGGCCGAATTCGGCATCAGTATCGCCGGCGACCAGCACCCGGAACTCGTCAGCGTGCCGCTCACGCACGATCCTTCCGTGCTCGTGTGTCGCGACGATCATCCGTTCGCGAAGCGGCGGCGCATCCGCTGGGTGGCGCTGCAGCCGCATCCGCTGATCTTCGCCGGCGAAGTGAGCGGCAATCGCGGGCTGCTCGAAGGGGCGCTGAAGACGAGCGGCGTATCGCTGCATTCGTTCTACGAGGTGCAGCGCAGTTCGACGGCGCTCGGGCTCGTCGCCGAAGGGCTCGGCGCGGCCGTCGTGCCGAAGCTCGCGATCCAGAAGAATGCGTATCCGATGATCCGCACGATCGAGCTCGTCGAGCCGTCGGTGTCGCGCACGCTCGTGCTCGTCATGCGCCGCAACGCGCAACTGTCGCCGGCCGCGCGGGCGCTGTACGACATGATCGTCGAGCGGGCGGCGCCCGGGCGGTGATCCGTGCGCGATGCACGGCAACCGGCGTGTCACGAGATGCCGTGAAGCCGCCCGTTGCCGCTCAAAGCACCTTGACCATGAACACGCGCGCCGCGCCTTCCGGCTCGCACGGCACTTCGCCGAACGTCTCGTAACCCTGCTTCCGATAGAAGTCCGGCGCCTGGAACGAGATCGTGTACAGCACCGCACGCGCGCACCCGCGCCGCTTCGCCTCCGCTTCGGCCTCGCACAGTAACCGGCTGCCGAAGCCGCCGCCGCGCAGCGATTCGGGCAGATAGAACAGATCGATGAAGAACAGGCCGAGCGACGTGCGGCCGGTGAGGCCGCCCACTACCTCGCCGGTCGCGGGATCGGTCACGTAGACGTCGAGCGCGGCCGTGTCGGCGCGCCCCGTCATCGCATGGTTGAATTCGCCGAGCTTGCGGCTGATGAAGTCTCGGGCGGCCGGCTGCTCCGTGTCGGTCAGTTGCAGGGTGACGTCGGGATAGGCTGTCATGGAGGCGAACGCGTACGTGTGAAGAGCGCCGGGCGTGCGAGGCCGCGGCGGGCCTCGCACGACTATAGCGCGTCGTCATGCGCTCACGCCACCGCGAGCGACCGCCGCCGCCAGGCCGCGACGACCGCGCCGATCGTCATGCCCCGCGCTGAACCGCGCCACCGTCGCACGCATCGCGTCACTTCGCGTTCAATTCCTTCCAGCGCCGGTACACGTCGATCGCGCCATCGTGCTTCTGCTGCACCATCGGCAACCGGCGCTCCCCGATCGGCTTCGTGTATTCCGCATAAAACGTATCGAGCTCGAAGTACTTGCGGTCGTCGCGATAGAACGGCGCGTAATCCTCGCGCGTCGTGATGTAGATCACGCGCTTCGGGCTGCAGTAGTACAGCGAGCCGAGACACATCGGGCACGGGCTCGCGAGGATGTAGATCTCGCAGTCGGTCAGGTGCTCGGTACCGAGCTTGCGGCACGCGTCGCGCACCGCGAGAATCTCCGCGTGCGCGGTCGGGTCGCTGGTTTGCGCGACGAGATTCGGGCTCTCGGCGACGATCTCGCCGTCGCGGACGATCACCGTCGCGAACGGGCGGCCGCCCTCTTCCACGTTCTTCATCGCGAGATCGATCGTGCGCTTCACAAAATCCATGGGTGTGTCCTCGTTGAAACGGCTTGGCGGGAACGTGCGCCGGGCGGCACACGTCGGGCGATACGGCGCGGCACCGTCGTAGCGGCGCCGCGCCAGCGTCAGAACGGCTTGGTCGGCAGGTACTTGCCGTCGAGCGTGATCACCGCGCGCGAACCGCCTTCCGGATCGTCGACCTTCTTCACGTCGAGCCGGAAATTGATCGCGCTGATGATGCCGTCGCCGAACTTCTCGTGCACGAGCGCCTTCAGCGTCGTGCCATACACCTGCAGGATTTCGTAGAAACGGTAGATGGTCGGGTCGGTCGGCACGCGATCGTCGATGCTGCCGCGCAGCGGAATCGATTGCAGCAGCAGCACCGCGTCGTCGTCGAGGTCGAGCTTGTCGGCGACGACGCGCGCCGCGTCGGCCGGCAGCGCATGCTGGCCGAGCAGCGCGGCCGTGACGAACGCTTCGCTCAGGCCCGTGCCTTCGGTGAGCTGCGCGAACGACAGGTCCTTGCGCGCCTTCGCGAGGACGACGGTTTCCGCCAGCGCGTGACGCGCCGTCTGACTGTGCTGGGACTGGATCATGGCAATTCCTCGTAGTGGAGTGGGAGCGGGGGCGATTCAGGCCGCGACGGGCTGCGTCGCGGGGGTGGCACGGACGCCGGGATGGTCCGCGAGGGGCACGAACCGGCCGCTCGCGCCGTCGTAGGCGTCGATGCAGCCCGATTCGATGTCGTAGACCCAGCCGTGCAGCGCGAGACGCCCTTCCTCGAGCGCGAGCCGCACGGCCGGGTGCGTCTTCAGGTTGGCCAGTTGCGCGACGACGTTCTCGCGCACCATCGAATCGATCCGTTCGCGTTCGCTGCGATGCGAGCGCGCCTCGTTCACGACCCGCGCCGAATCGGCATAGCGCAGCCAGTGGCCGACGGCCGGCATGTGATCCATGCACTGGCAGGTCGCGATCGCGGTCATCGCGCCGCAATCGGAATGCCCGCAGATCACGACGTCGGTCACGCGCAGCGCGGCAACCGCATATTCGACCGACGCCGACACGCCGCCCGGCTCCGGGCCGTACGACGGCACGATGTTGCCCGCGTTGCGGATCACGAACAGATCGCCCGGTTCGCGCTGCGTGACGAGCTCGGGCACGAGCCGGCTGTCCGAACACGAGATGAACAGCGCCCGCGGGTGCTGGCTGCGCGCGAGATCGCGAAACAGCGCGGCGCGCGCCGGATACGCGTCGCGCTGGAACTTCAGGAAGCCTTCGATGATGTCCTTCATCGCGTGTTCTCCGGTGCCGGTGGAATCGATGAAGGACAGGTTACGCCCGGCTTCCGATAACGTAAAAGACTGATTTATGATCCGATGGATAAGCACGACTTATAGGAGCCGCCATGCTGCTGCGCCACATCCACTATTTCCTGGCCGTCGCCGAACACCGCAGCTTCACGCGCGCGGCCGCCGCGCTGCACGTATCGCAGCCCGCGCTGTCGCAGCAGATCCGCCAGCTCGAGGACACGCTCGGCGCGCAGTTGTTCGACCGCACCGGGCGCGTCACGCGGCTGACCGATGCCGGCGACGTGTATTTCCGCCATGCGCGGCAGGCGCTGCACGATCTTGACGAGGGCCGGCGGGCCATTCACGACGTGCAGGACCTGAGCCGCGGCTCGCTGCGCGTCGCGGTCACGCCGACCTTCACGAGCTACCTCGTCGGGCCGCTCGTCGAGGCCTTTCACGGGCGCTACCCGGACGTGTCGCTATCGATACGCGAGATGTCGCAGGACCGCATGGAAGCGCTGCTCGGCGACGGCGAGCTCGATGTCGGCATTGCATTCGACGAGGTGCAGGCGGCGGATATCGATGCGCAAACGCTGCTGGTCGAAACGCTCGCGCTCGTCGTGAACCGCGGGCACGCGCTCGCCGGCAAACGCAAGGCCGGCCTGCACGCGCTGCACGACGCGCCGCTCGTGCTGCTCACCGCGGAGTTCGCGACGCGCACGCAGATCGACCGCTATTTCCGCGCGCACGGCGTGCAGCCGCGCGTGCTGATGGAAGCGAATTCGCTCGGTGCGGTGATCGAAATCGTGCGCCGCACGACTCTCGCGACGCTGCTGCCGGCAACGATCGCGGCAGGGCATGACGATCTCGTCGCGGTCGCGCTCGATCCGGCCGTGCTGCGGCGCACGGCCGTGCTGCTGCAGCGCAAGGGCGCGTACCGAAGCGCGGCCGCGCGTGCGTTCGTCGAGCTGGCGCTCGCGCAGGGGGCGGAAAATTCGAAGGGGGAAGGCAGGGCGCGTGCAACGCGCAGAAAGGCGGCCGGCTGAACGCAGTCGCGCGGAACGGAAGACGAACCGTCCCGCGCGGACGTCCGGCGTTTCAGTCGAACGAAACGCCGGCGGGACGTCGAAACGACGCGAACGATACGCGCGTCAGTTGTACCCGAGGATCGCCACGGCCGCGACCTCCGGCCGATCGATCGTATTGCCGACGAGCGAGGTCATCGGTTCCTGCAGCACGGCCCGATACGAGCTCACGCGCGCTTCTTCCGGCGTACCCGCGTCGTCCGTGGCCGGTTCGTCGAACGCGGCATCGAAGCCGCTATCAAAACCCGTTTGCTTCTGCGAAAAAGTCATCTCCACTCCTTTGCTTCGATATGTCGTCGATGTTCTAGCCAGCCTGCTTCAACGCCGCCGCAGGCACGGGCGCGCCGTCATGCGCGGCCTCGGACCGCGCGAGCTGGGCACGCGTGCGCCGCGTGATGTGGATCACCGCGAACACGACCGGCGCGATCAGCAGCCCTTCCGCCAATTCGGGATCGACCGGCAGGTTCATCACGTGCAGCGCCTTGAACGCCGCCGTCGCGAGCGACAGCACGTAGTAAGAAATGGCGGCCACCGACAGCCCTTCGACCGCGTGCTGCAAATGAAGCTGGTTGCGCGCGGTGCGCTCCATGCCGGCCAGCAGGCGCGTCACGTCCTTTTCCTGCGCGAGATTCACGCGGGTGCGCAGCAGGTCGACCGCGCGCGCGATCCGCGCGGCGATCTGCTCGTGACGCGCCCACACGCTGCGGCAGGTTTCCATCGCCGGCGCGAAGCGCCGCTCCATGAATTCGGCGATCGTCGGCATCCCTTCGATACGCTCCTCGCGCAACTCGTGGATGCGGGCCAGCACGAGCTTTTCGTACGCGCGCGACGCGCTGAAGCGCGCGCCCGCACCCGACAACGATTCGACCCGCACCGCGAGATGCGTAAGCTTGACGAGCAGCGCCGTGTCGTCGCCATCGGCGCCGCTCGCGTCCATCCGCTGCATCAACGCATGCAGCGCCGCATCGATCTCGTCGAGCTCGCGGCTCATCCGGCGCGCGACGGGCAGCGCAAGCAGCGCCATCATCCGGTACGTTTCGATTTCATACAGGCGCTGCAACAGCCGGCCGCCCTGCTCCTCGCGGAAATCCTCGTCGACGACGAGAAAACGCATGAAACCGTCGTCGCGCACGTGCCAGTCGCAGAACACCTTGCCGCCGCCGAGCACGTGGCTGCCGACGAGCGCGGGCCCGTCGATCCAGCGCCGCAGGTCGCCGCACACGCGCCGCGCGGCGTCGCCCGACAGCAATTCCATCCGCACCGCGACGAAACGGATGCCGGCCAGCCGCGCGAACCACGCGGCCGGAATGCGGTCGATCGCGAGATCGTCGAAATAACCGGTGTCGCGACGCGGCGCGACGAACGTGAAGGTCGAGAATTCGGTGTGGCGCTCCCACTTCAGATGCCAGCCGCACGGCGACCGCACCGCATAGTGCGTCGCGCCTTCGTGCGGCGCGTCGATGCCGGTATCGCGGCACAGCGCATGCAGCAGCGTTTCGTGGAGGTCGGGCTGGCCGTCCGCATAGATCGCGTAATGCGTGAGCGACACGGCTTCGGCGAGCCGCAGGAACGGCCGGGCATGCAATTCCGCAGCCAGTGCGGCGCGCAACGGATGGTCCATCATCGATTCACCACGCTTCCCTGTTCAGTCCTGCCCGCCGGATCATCCGGCCCGGCCGCCGCGTCACGCTCGCGCAAAACGCCAGCGCGATTGCACTATGGCAGACACACAGCAACAATAAAAACGCATAATGCTGATCGTTACGTTCAGTTTTCCTGATACCCATGAAGATGCTCGATCACGACGTGCTGGCCACCGTCGTCGCCGTCGCGGAAACCGGCAACATGACCCGCGCGGCCGAGGCCGTGAACCGCTCGCAGTCGGCCGTGAGCATGCAGATCAAGAGCCTGGAAGACGCGATCGGCCGGCCGCTGTTCGTGCGCAAGCCGCGCAGCATCGTGCTGACGCGCGAAGGCGAGGTGCTGCTGGGATTCGCCCGGCGAATGCTGGCGCTGCGCGACGAGGCATGGGCGGCCGTGGTGCGGCCGGAAGTGACCGGCAAGGTAGTGATCGGCGTGCCGGACGACTATGCGTCGTCGCTGCTGCCGTCGGTGCTGAAGAAATTCTCCGCGACCTACCCGAAGGTCGAGATTCAGGTAATGGGGCTGCCGAGCAGCGCGCTCGCGCCGCTGATCAAGGAGGGCACCGTCGATCTCGTGTGCGGGACGCGCATCAAGGGGCTCACCGGCGACTTCATCCGCCACGAGCCGATGGCGTGGGCCGCGATGACGAACGGGCCGCGCGTGTGGGAGGAACGGCCGCTGCCGATCGCGGTGTTCATGCCCGGCAGCGTCGCCCGCGAGAACGCGATCCGCAGCCTCGAACGCGCGAAAGTGCCGTACCGCACGTCGTATGAAAGCCCGAGCCTGCTCGGGCTGCTCAGCATGGTCGAGGCCGGCCTCGCGGTCGCGCCGCTCGCCCGTTGCGCGATCCCCGCGCAACTGTCGATGCTCGGCCGCTCGCACGGGCTGCCCGACCTGCCGCCGCTCGAGCTGATCCTCGCACGCAGCACGAAGTCGAAACGGCCGCCGTGCGACTTCCTCGCGGAACAATTGATGGAAGACCTGCAGCGGCAGACCGGGCAGACCGGCGACGCGTGAGCCGGCCGGCGCTCGCTCGCCGCGGCGTCACCGATGGCCGGTCGTGCCATGCCCGGCCGCGAGCAACGCCGCATTGACGATGGCCGCCACCGTATCGACGAGCGCTTCCAGCGTGTCGCCGTGCACGTGGCGCTCCGCGGGCGAAACGTGCTCGTTGCGCCGGCCGCCCCACTGGGAGCCGGCCGTGACCGACAGCGTCGCGCTGAACCGGTGGCCGTGCCGCCGGCCGAAGACGCCGATCCGCCGCTCGGCGACGTAAGCCTGTTCGGGAAGAAACAATCGGATCTCGACCGCCACTTGATCGGGGTCGGCCGCGCACGCGTCCGTATCGAACGCCGGCGCGAATACTTTGACGATGCGAAACGTCACGTGGGAATCCCACGCGGCGAGCGGCCCGCCGGCCGCATCGACGCGTTCGGCGTCGACCGACCACTGATGGCGATCGGGCACCCGAATCGCCTGGCGCAGCAGCACGTCAGCCGCGCGAACCGTCACCATCAACTGCCGGGCAAGCTGCCTGCCCGACGGCAACGCCGCGGTATGCGCGCGACGGGCAGCCGGGCGCGCGATACGCACTTCTTCCGTAAGGTACATAGGCCCTCCCTGTTCAGGGGTAGCGCCGCGTTCGACGCAGCGCACAAACGTCCACCGTCACCGGCCGGCGGACAGCACGGCGGCCGGCGAATCGGCGGCGGATTAGCCGAGCAATCGCCGTTCCCGGCTCAACGGGCGGTGGGCGAAACTCGCAACGGGCGGGCGACCGGCCCGATCACCGCGTCGACTTGCTGCGCGGTCAGCGTGTGCAGCGTGAAATCCAGATCTTCCGGCGCGATGTCGAAGTGCACGTGAATCATGTTGCGCACGGCGCGCGCGCCGACGACATGCACGCCGAGCGGGGAATGCAGCAACGCGGCAAGCCGGGCGTGCGCGGCCGCGGCGGAGTCGGCCGTCAGCATGACGGGCAGTTGCAGGCGCGGGCGCGGCGCCGGGAACGGCACGGCGTTGGGGGATGCGCCGGCACGCAACCGGCGGCCGGAGACATCGAACGCTGGAAAGGGATGAATGAAGGTCATGGCGCGGACGGAAGCCGTCTCGGCTGTTCGACACGTACCCAGCTTAGAAGAGACCGTATCAACGCCGTGCAAAAAAACGGGTCGGTCGTGCAAAAAACGGCAGGCATGCGCCGGGATCGCGCCCCGTACGTCGCGCTGGCGGCGCCGGCGCCGGACAGCCACTTCGACGCCCGATCGGCCGTTTGGCGGACTCGGCTCGCCGGGTTCGCGGCGATATGCCGCGCGCTTTCGACCCGTTGCCTGCAGCCATGACCGTCCGGTGATGAGCGTGTGATCGACATGAGCCACGTGAACCGGTGAAGGTCGCATGCACCCCGTCAACCATGACAGGTCGACAGCCGGCGATCCGCCGATACACTGTGAGCCACTCCCGACGGCCGCGATCTCCCTTATTCATCGATGCCGGCCGTCGCTTCGATTGCGCACGGGGTCATCCTCCCGCTTCCCGTCCGCCCCGCATACCTTTCGCACACGTTCCAAGGAGCCGCACTTGAAGCACTGGCATGACACGCTGCTCGCCTGCGCCGGCCTGCTGGCCGCCACGTCCTCTCACGCCCATCCCGTCTGCACCGTCGTCGCCGACGCCACCACCGGCAAGGTGCTCGTGCAGCAGGGTGACTGCACGACCCGCGTGACGCCGGCATCGACGTTCAAGGTCGCCATCAGCCTGATGGGCTTCGACGCCGGCGTGCTGAAGGACGCGCACACGCCCACGCTCGATTTCCACGCCGGCTATCCCGACTGGGGCGGCGCGCCGTGGCGCGAACCGACCGATCCGGCGCGCTGGATGAAGCTGTCGATCTTCTGGTATTCGGAGCAGGTCACGCAGGCGCTCGGGCAGGCGCGCTTCCAGCAGTACACGAGCGCGTTCGGCTACGGCAACGCCGACGCCACCAGCCAGCAGGGCGAATTCCCCGGCATGATGGGCGCATGGGTCAATTCGTCGCTACGAATTTCGCCGCTCGAACAGGTCGCGTTCATGCGCAAGATCGCGCAGCGGACGCTGCCCGTCAGCGCGCACGCATACGACATGACGGGTCGGATCACGCTGCTCGACGCGCAACCGGGCGGCTGGACCGTGCACGGCAAGACCGGCACCGGCTCCCCGGGCATCAAGTACGACGCTGCACACGCGTACGGCTGGTTCGTCGGCTGGGCGACGAAGGGGTCGCGCACGCTGGTGTTCGCGAACCTGATCCAGGACGACGAGCGGCAAACGCCGAATGCCGGCCTGCGCTCGCGCGACACGTTCCTCGCGGCGCTGCCGACACTGGCCGACCCGACCCGGCCGCAATGAGCGCCGTCCCCCGCAACGCCCGGATCGACCTGTTGCGCGGCGTCTCGATCCTCCTCGTTCTGCTGCATCACTTCAACATCGCGTATCCGCTGCGCGACACCGCGCTCGCGCATGTGCTCGGCTGGGACACGATTCATGCGATCGTGCGCAACGGCAACTACGGCGTGACGATGTTCTTCGCGATCTCGGGCTACCTGATCACGTCGAACGCGCGCCGCCGCTGGGGTAACCTCGGCGCGCTCGACGTGCGCGCGTTCTACGTGTCGCGCATTGCGCGGATCGTCCCGTGCCTGCTTCTGTTGCTCGCGCTCGTCAACGGCCTCGCGGCGGCCGGCGTGCCGATCTTCACGAACCACGCGCCGCAGGGCATCGCCGTGTCGTACTGGCTCGTGAATCTGGCATCGCTCACGTTCTGGATGAACGTGCTGATCGGCGCGTACGGATGGGTCAACTACGCGCTCGGCGTGTTGTGGTCGCTATCGGTGGAAGAGGTGTTCTATCTGTCGTTTCCGCTGCTGTGCATCGCGCTGCGCCGCGACGCGCGGCTGTTCGCGTTCTGGCTGCTGATTGCGGCGATCGGTCCCGTGTACCGCTTTACGCATCCGGGCGACGAAGGCGGCTTCCTGTATGCGTACTTCGCCTGCTTCGACGGCATCGCGATCGGCTGCTGTACCGCGCTGCTCGCCGAACGCGCGCGCTGGCAAATGCTCGCGGCCGCGCCCGTGCAATGGCTCGCGGCAACCGCGATGACGGTGCTCTATCTCGCGTGGCCGATCGCGGAAAGCCATGTGCTCGGCGTATCGGCGATGGCGCTCGGCACGGCCGTGCTGCTGATCGGCGCGCATGCCGAACCCGCATCCGCTCACGGCCGCCTGCTCGCGCCGCTGCGCTGGAGCGGCCGGCTCAGCTACGAGCTGTATCTGTTCCATCTGATCGTGCTCGGCGCGCTGCGCACGGTCTGGCCGCCGTCCGCCACGCATGGCGACGACAAGCTGGCGCTGCTCGTCGCGTATCTGGCGCTGTCGTCGGTACTGAGCGCGGTCATCGCACGCGGCTATGCAACGCCGCTCGATCGCCTCATCAAGCGCGTCGCGTCGCGGCCCGCGGCGCAGGTACCGGACAGCGCGCGCGTCTAGCTTCTGCACGTGGCGGCGAGCAAAGCAAAAACCGGCCAGGGCTCGGCTGTATCGCAATCGCAAACACGATGCAGGAATCCGAAGCGGGGACAAGATGAAGGGAAACCGCAAGAATCGGCATGGCCGATGACCGGATGCGGCGCCCCGCGACGGCGCCCCGCGCGGCCGGAATCAGCCGGCGTATGCTGCGACGCAGCGCACGGTCACGATGCGCGCGGGCGGAAGATTGGCCCACACGATCCGGCTGTCGCATGCGACGAATGCCGAATCGCCCAGCGGATGACGGCCGGGCGCGCGCAGGTCGTAGGTGAATTGAATCATCACGCCGTCGGCCGACAGCACGCGATGGCACTGACCGACGATCGCCGCGACGTCCTCGCGCGGCAGCGTGCGCAGCGGCAGGCACGACACGATCGCATCGACCGTGGCGCCCGCGGGCAACAGCCGCTCGAGCCGCCGGGCGTCGCCCGATACGATCGAGATACCGGGAAAGCGTCGCCGCAGATGCTGCACGAACGCCGGCGAACGTTCGACCACCACGAGGCGCCGTGGCGCAACGCCGCGTTCGAGCAATGCCGCGGTGATCGCGCCAGTGCCGCCGCCGAGTTCGACGACCAGCCCGTCGCCGTCCGGCACCGCATCGGCCATCTCGCGCGCCAGATGTCGCGAACTCGGGCACAACGCACCCACCGCGGCCGGCCGGCCGACCCACTCGCGCACGAACAGTGCCGAGACACGCCACGCGTTCGGCCACGTCATCGGCGGGCCTCCGCCGTTCGTGCGGTCGGCGGCGGCGTGCCGATGACCGCGCGGAACAGGGCTACGACGACACGGGCAAGATTCATGCGCATCCTCCTGGGAAAATCGGTCCGCCGCAGGACGCGCGACGATCAATCGATTCTAGGAAACGCAAACTTAAGGCGACGTGAAGATCGACCCTGATTCGCCTGATCAATGCGTGCCGGGTCAACGCTTGGCGGGTTCCCGCAAGTGCACTGGATAGCGCGCGAACGGTCCGGATCGGCCGCAGTACGGCGTCGTTCGCGTCGAAATCACCGGACGTCGCCACCACGGCGAGCGAAATGGGGCCAGTATGTTGGCGCGCTTGCTCGCTGCCGCCACCGTTCGCCGAAGCCGTGCGCGCGAGGGCGGCACCGCCCGCGCGCTGTCACCCGCGCGCCATGGCCGCCACGCGACGCGCGACGCGCCGTCACCGCAAGTTGGTTCTCGCCAGCTCGACGATCTCGTCGCCGCGCCCGCTGAGAATCGCGCGCAGCATGAACAGGCTGAAACCCTTCGCATGCGCGAGTTCGATCTTCGGCGGCATCGCGAGCTCGTACTTCGACGTGACGACGTCGACCACGGCCGGCCCGTCATGCTCGAACGCCGTGCGTAGCGCGTGCTCGACGTTCTCCGAATGCTCGACGCGCACGCTGAAGATACCGGCGCCCTTCGCGATCGCCGCGAAATCGGTCGGGCTCAGGTCGACGTTCGTGTCGAGATAGCCGGCCGCCTTCAGTTCCATCGACACGAAGCCGAGCAGGCTGTTGTTGTACACGACGACCTTGATCGGCAGCTTGAGCTGGCGCGCGCTCAGCAGATCGCCGAGCAGCATCGACAGCCCGCCGTCGCCCGACAGCGACACGACCTGACGCCCCGGATGCGCGCCCTGCGCGCCGAGCGCCTGCGGCATCGCGTTCGCCATCGATCCGTGGTTGAACGAGCCGTGCAGTTGCCGCTTGCCGTTCATCGTCAGGTAACGCGCGGCCCATAGCGTCGGCGTGCCGACGTCGGCCGTGAAGATCGCATCCTCCGCCGCGACTTCGTCGACGATCTTCGTCAGGTACTGCGGATGAATCGCGCGGCCCGGCGGCTCGGCCACCGCGAGATCGTCGAGCCCCTTGCGCGCGGCCGCGTAGTGCTTCAGCGCATTCTCGAGGAAGCGCCGCTGCGTCTTGCGCGTGAGCCGCGGCAGCAGCGCCGCGATCGTTTCCTTGACGGTGCCGACGAGCCCCAGCGCGAGCGGTGCGCGATGGCCGAGCTGCGAGCCCTTCCAGTCGATCTGGGCGATCTTCGCGTTCGCCGGATAGAACGGCCGGTACGGGAAATCCGTGCCGAGCATCAGCAGCGTGTCGCAGGATTCCATCGCGTGATAGCCGGAGCTGAAGCCGATCAACCCCGTCATCCCGACGTCGAACGGGTTGTCCCACTCGACGAACTGCTTGCCGCGCAGCGCATGGACGACCGGCGCGCCGAGCGTGTCGGCCAGCGCGACCACTTCGTCGTGCGCGCCCTGCGTGCCGCTGCCACACAGCAGCGTGACCGCGTCGGACGCGTTGAGCAGCGCCGCGAGCCGGTCGAGATCGGCATCGGCCGGCAGGATCGACGGCGGCGCCGATTCGCTCCACGCCGGCGCCTCGTCCGGGCCGTCGCCGAGCGCGATGTCGCCCGGCAGCACGATCACCGCCACGCCGCGCTCCTCGATCGCGGTGCGCATCGCCCGCGCCAGCACGCGCGGGAACTGCGACGCGTTCGTCACGAGCTCGGCGAAGTGGCTGCATTCGCGGAACAGCTCCTGCGGATGGGTTTCCTGGAAATAGCCGAGACCGATCTCGGTGGACGGAATGTGCGCGGCGATCGCGAGCACCGGCTGGTGATTGCGGTGGCAGTCGTACAGCCCGTTGATCAGGTGCAGGTTACCGGGGCCGCAACTGCCCGCGCACACCGCGAGCCGCCCGGTAGACGCGGCATCGGCGCCGGCCGCGAACGCCGCGCTTTCCTCGTGCCGCGTATGCATCCAGCGGACCGAGCCGATCTGGCTCAGGCTGAACGACAGGCCGTTCAGGCTGTCGCCCGTCACGCCCCAGATGCGCTCGACGCCCGCTGCCGCCAGCGTCTTCGCCAGGTATTCCGCCATCGTCTGTCTTGCCATGATGCCCTCGCTCGTTGATCGGTTGTCGATTGATCCGGCTCCGGCGTCTGCTGCCTTCGCCGCTGACGGAACGAGCATACGCGATCGCGCCAGGCGGCGTCGTGACGGTGCAGCGGCATGCGCGACAGCGCGGCTGCGGCCGTCCAGACGGCTCGGGCACCCTTTGGGCGAGGTTGGATGCGTGGGGATCGGCGGCGAGCGTCCGCCCAGTTGCCCGCGGTGCCTGCACTACACCGGCAGCGCATGCGTCGACAGAATTTCCCCGATCACCGCAATCTAATTTCATTGCGCGAGCCCACTTTTTCACGAACCGAAATTACGTCATCTTCGAGCGAATCGCCGATAACGTAGACCGCCGCGATTTGATTTCGCAAGCTCATTTCCCGCACCTCTGACTATTATTTTTTCTCGGCGGTGCACCGCTTGCCGGCCGCGCCCGAACGGCGAGCCATGCGTGAAGCCGATATCGCCTTGCCCACCGCGACCTACCGCAATACCTGCATCTCGATGTCGCCGTAATACATCGTCCGGTCGGTCACGTCGGTGGGGCGCGTCGTCCACCACCATTTGTACAGGCCGAGCTTGAAGTAAGCCTGGCGTTCGTTCGGAAACGCGTTGGGTACGCCAGCCGCATGCACGACGCGCTCGCCGTTCCGGAACACCTCGGTCAGCGCGTCGACGCCGCGATCGTCCGGGCGATACCGCAGCACCCATCGAACCATTCGCCCTCTGTCCGCCGACGGATCGCCGAACGCAAACGATCGGCTCGGCGTACCCGGCGCGCCGCGCACGTCGACTTCGTATGCCCCGGCGTTCAGCAGCAACGCGAATGGCGGTGATCCGTCGTTGCTGCCCTGATGCAACTGCGCGATGAGTTCCGGCTGTCGAGCATCGAACCGGTAGTCGGCGGGAATCACCGTCGACCAGCGCACTTCGTAGTCGCGTCCGTTGACGAAACGAAACACCGGAAAGAAGCTGACCTCCGAACGCGGCGTCCCGCTCGCCACGTCGCTGAAGTCCTGCGAGCGGCTCATCGTCACCCTCAATAGCGGGCCGCGAATCCCGGGGATGCCGCCGGTCGCGATGTTCCGGGGTGCCGGCGCCTGCAGACGCAGCCGCGGATCGACGCCGCGCGCCCAGTCCGATCGATAGAAGTGCGTTTCCTCAGGCGAGCCGCCATACGGGCCGGCCTGACACGCCGATGCGACAAGGCAGGCGGCAAGCGCGACTCTACTGCGCATCGACCGCTTCCTTTCGTCGCCACAATCGCGACACATATGCGCCCGTCAGCATCATCAGGAACCGGCTGTTGGTCGACAGATAGCGCTTCCACATCCGCCTCGGCTCCTGGATCACGCGGAACGCCCATTCGAGGCCGCC
>NZ_JBYQCG010000234.1:0-105565 GCF_057837105.1 Burkholderia sp. APQ4-4ca
AATCGCGCTCGCGATGTCGAGGCGGCCGATCTGCTCTACCGAAAGGGTGACCCGGATAGCGGCCAGATTGCTCTGGAGCTGCGCCAACGTGCGCGGCCCGATGATAGGCTGCACGCCCTTTCCGGCAACCCACGCGATGGCGATTTCTCCGGGAGTCACGCCCGCTTCGTCTGCAACGGCAATCAGCGCGTCGAGGATCGCCGTACGTTGCGGGGTATTTTCGGGCTGGAACACGTTGCCGCCAAAACCTTCCCGCCTCCCGGTTTCGCCATTACGGTATTTTCCGGTAAGCATGCCGCCGCCCAACGGGGACCAGCCAACGATCCCCAGTCCCAATGCCTTGCCGGCCGGAAGAAGTTCATGCTCGCTGCTACGTTCCACGAGGCTGTATTCCAGCTGAAGACCCGCGACAGGCACCGTACCGCGCAACTCGGCGATGGTCGCCGCGCGAGCCACCCGCCAGGCGGGGAAATCGGACAGACCCGCGTACAGGATCTTGCCGGCACGTACGAGATCGTCGAACCCTCGCACGAGCTCTTCAAGCGGCGTCACACCGTCGGACATGTGCGCCCACAAAAGGTCGATACGGTCGGTCTTGAGTCGCTTCAAGCTGGCCTCCACGGACGCCACCATGGCTTTGCGGCTGTTGCCCGTCGTGAGAATGCCGTCCTGAGGCGTGGCGCGATAAGTGAATTTCGACGCCAGCACAAATGCGTCCCGGTGACCACGAAGCAGTTCGCCGAGAATTTCCTCGGACTCGCCGAACTGATATCCGTTGGCGGTATCGATGAAATTGCCCCCGGCCTCCGCGTAGGCTTCAAAGATGCGACGCGCCTCCGCCGGCTCGGCACCATGGCCCCAGCGCGTCCCGAAATTCCCCGCGCCGAGTACCAGTTCGGAGACTCGCAGCCCCGTATGTTGTCCAAACAGTTTGTATCGCATGAACGTTGCTCCTGAACGATGCTGGAATGCTGAAGTCGGAACCACCGTGCAATCGTGGCAAACCGGGCTTCGGCGAAGTTTCCGCAATTCGATTAGATCTGGCTGGCACCGCCGTCTACGGGCAAGTCGACGCCGTTGATGTACGCGGCTTCGTCGGAGGCCAGAAACAACGCGGCAGCAGCAACGTCATCGGGATGCGCAATGCGGCCCAGCGGATTTTGCGATGCCACATGCGCCCTCATTCCGGACGCAGCGTTCGGATCGCCCACCAGGCCGTCAATGGCGGGCGTATCGACCATGCCGGGGCTAATGACGTTGACGCGAATTTTCCGTTCCTTCAGATCCAGGAGCCAACCGCGCGCCAGTTGCCGAATCGCCGCCTTCGTCGCGCTGTATACGCTGAATGCCTCCATGCCCCTATAGCCCGCTGTCGACGAAGTGAGAATGATCGAGGCGCCTTCGGAAAGCAGAGGAACCGCGTACTTGACGGTGAACACGACGCCCTTCAGGTTCGTATCGACGATGCTGTCGTAATGCGCTTCAGTGATCGCCGAGAGCGGTACAAACGCTGCAATGCCGGCATTCGCGAACAACACGTCCAGCTTGCCGCTCGTGTCACGAATCGTGGCGTAGACCCGCTCGAGATCGGCAGCGACGCTGGAGTCGGCCCGGATAGCCGTAACCTTGCCGGCTATTGAGCCAACGGCCGCGTCAAGCGCCTCCTGTTTGCGCCCGGTGATATAGACGGCTGCGCCTTCTGCAGCGAAACGCGTTGCCGCGGCGAGACCGATACCCGAACTGCCGCCCGTCACCAGGACCACCTTTCCATTCAAACGACTTGTCATTTCACTCTCTCTAAACGTTAGGTTTGCGTTTACTTTTGTACCGCTCGGTAAGTATCTGCGGATGGACAGCGCCTCGTCAAGGACTTAATATACCGATCGGTAAAAATATTGATTGGTGCACGAATGGCAATCGGCAGGCCACGGGCGTTCGACCCGGACAAGGCGTTGGACCAAGCCCTGACTCTCTTCTGGGAGAAGGGCTATGAGGGGACGTCGCTGACGGATCTGACGGAGGCGATCGGCGTCAATAAGCCGAGTCTCTATGGTGCTTTTGGAGGAAAGGAACAGCTTTTCTTCAAAGCCCTCGCCCGCTACCAGGAGCGGCTCGGAGCCTTCGCGGCACCATCGTTGGCGCTGCCATCGGCGCGTAGCGGAATAGAAGGGTTCCTGCGCGCCCTGGCGACGTTTCAGAGCGCAAAAGGCACCCCTCGGGGCTGCTTGTTGGTGCAGGGAGCGCTTACTGGAAGCGAGGATTCACGACGCGTGGCTCAGGTTCTATGTGAAGTCCGGGAGTCGGGCGTTGAGATGATCCGGAAGTGTCTGGAGGAGGCCCTTAAGCGCGGGGAGCTGCCGCCAGACACCGACATCGGCGCCTTGGCGCGTTTCTTCGGCACTGTTTCGCAAGGTATCTCCGTTCAGGCGGCGAGCGGCGTGCCGACCAACGAGTTACACCAGACAATCAGCATTGCGATGCGGAGCTGGCCTGAGACTCGGCCGCCCAAGGCCAAAGGAACCGGTAAGCAATTGGATTCGAGTTCGGGGAAACGTTGAGCCTGACCGTAGGCGCTGGTTAGCTCAAGCGCGTCCGTCGCCATGTGCGACCGCAGACGGTTGAACAATGGTCGTTCGGTGTCCGCTGTTGATTGGCTGTTCAGGGTCGGCCAGCGACGTCCACGAAATTCCACGAAGCACCAAAACAAAGCCGGCACGAAGCCGGCTTTGTCATCGAATCCCATGACACCGCCCGCGCCCATTCATCGCATGCACGCCGCGGCCAGCTTGCCGACCGTGATCACGGCCTGCTCGATCTCCGGCGACCACGGGCTGCTGTAGTTCAGCCGGATGAAGTTCCGGTAGTTATCGGTGATCGAGAACATGTAGCCGGGGCCGATCGTGATCCCCTGCTCAAGCGCAAGCTGGTACAGCCGCATCGCATCGACCTGCGCGGGCAGTTCGACCCACAGCACGTACCCACCCGCCGGGCTCGAAATGCGCGTGCCTTCCGGAAAGAATCGCGACACCATCGCGCGCATCAGGTTCGCCTGCTGCGCATACGCCTTGCGAACCCGCCGCAGGTGATGCTCATAGCCGTCACGTTCGAGAAACTCCGCGATCGCCAGTTGCGGCAACGACGGCGTCGCGAGCGTATTCAGGAATTTCAGCTTCTCGACCTGATCGCGGTAGCGGCCCGGCAGCGCCCAGCCGATCCGGTATGCGGCCGTCAGGCTCTTGGAGAACGACGAGCAATGCAGCACGATTCCGGTCCGGTCGTAGGATTTCAGCGAACTCGGATGCGCGTCGCCGAAATACAGTTCGTTGTATACGCCGTTCTCGATGATCGGCAGATCGGTCTTCGTTGCGAACTCAACCAGTTCGCGTTTGCGCTCGTCCGGCATCTGGAACCCCAACGGATTCTGGAAGTTCGGCATCACCATGCACGCGGCGATCGGCTGCGACTTCGCGATCGCGGCCAGTGCCGCGATGTCGATTCCGTATTCCGGATGCGTCGCGACCTCGATCGCCTTCATCCCCATCCGCTCGATCGCGTGCAGCATCGCGTAGAACGTCGGCGATTCCACCGCGATCGTGTCGCCCGGCTTCGCCACGGCCTGCAAACACAGATTGATCGCCTCCGTCGCGCCGACCGTCACGATGATCTCGTTCGGGTCCACCGACATCCCGTTTTCCAGGTAGCGCCGCGCGATCTGCCGGATCAGCCGCGGATGGCCCGGCGGCAGCCCGTCGGTCACGCCCCACAGCGACTTGTCGCGACCGGCCGCATATGCGTAGCGGTTCAGCTTCTCGAACGGGAACAGGCTCGGGTCCGGATACGGCGAACCGAGCGGCACCGCGTCGTCCGTGCCGATCGCGCGCAGCGTCGACAGCACGAGCCGGCTCACGTCGACCGACGACGAGATCGCGATCGGCTTCGACGGCCGCAGCTCGCGCACCGGCGCGTGGCCGTCGTCGCGCCGCAGGTTCACGAAATAGCCGGACTGCGGCCGGCTTTCGAGCAGCCCGCGGCTTTCCAGCAGCAGATACGCATGCAGCACGGTCGTGATGCTGATCCGGTGCTGCTGGCTCGCCTGCCGCACCGACGGAATCCGGTCGCCGTGCCGGTATACGCGCTGGCGGATCAGGCGCTCGATATCGTCCGCGAGTTTTTCATAGAGTTTCATCGCGCGTCTCCCGCTGGCGCGCACCGCCGCGCCGCCCCGCCGTGTGCGTCCGATACGCACGTGTTGCACGTGTTGCACGTGTTTCGCCCGCCGACCGGGCCGTCGTGATTCCTGATCTGCCCCTCCGGTTTTGCCTTTTCCATCGCACTGACTCTCTCTTGAAGATGCGCCGGCAGGGCTCCGGATGAGCTGGATCTGCGGCACTGTGCACTTGATGATTGAATCTTAAGAGAAGAACAGTTGGCGGCGAGTACACACATCGAACGAGCGAACAAGAGTACAGTTCCGCGCGAATCGCACGTCACGGGAAAACTGTACGTCTTATGAAATGCCTGGGGAGCCGGTTGGCCGGCCCCGCGCAGCCGAATCGGGCCGGGACGCCCGCCGCACGGGCATTCGCACGGACGTGCCAATGAGGGTGCAATACTGTGCGCCCGCAGGGTTTCCATCTTTGAGCACCAGACCATGCAGTCCACGATCGAACCTGTAGCCGGCCTCGGCGGCGCGATCCGCGCCGCGCGAGCCGTACAAAAGCCATCGCGCCAGAACGGCGCATCCGGGAGGTGTGCGCATGACTGATCGCGCCCTCGTTGCGCGGCTCATCGCGCGGCTGACCGACCCGGCCGATCACGCGAGCGCCGCCGACACACCGATCGACCTGTCGGCGCTCGATGCGCGGGCGCTCGGCACGGTGTGGCCCGCGTTGCGGCGCGTCGAATACGAGATCCTCGTGCGCGACGAGGCGTTCGACGATCCGCGCGCCGGATTCGCGTGCTGGCTGCACCGGCAGATCGACGCGCTCGGCCTCGTGCCGCTCATCGATGCCGATGCGGCACTCGAACTGTTCCGCGCCATTCCGGCCGGCGAGTGGAAACGCGCGCTGGAGGATTTGCCCTGCCTCGACGCGCTGCCGTCGCCCGCGCTGCAGGCAGAACTCGCGCGGATCGCCGGCGAACCGGAAGAAGGCGGATTGCGCGCGGCATCCGTCTATGGCGCGTATACGCTCGACTGGTTCGCGGGCCGCCGCGACTTCTCGGCGCGCCGCGCCGCGTATGCACAGTTGCTGGCGGACTCGTCGTTTCGCGTACGCGAACTCGACGTGCTGCCGGCACTCGGCCCGGCCGCGCTGCTCGCGCTGGCCGCGACCGACAGCGGCTATTTCATGCCGAAGCGGCTGTGGATCGACTCCAGCGATCCGGCCGTGACACTCGTGGAGGAAGCCGCGTATGTCGCCTTCGCGCGCGACGCGTTGACCGACGCCGCGCGGCAGGTCGCGGCGCTGCACGCCGGCACCGTGCCCTACGAAGCCGATCGCGCGTTCACGACCAACGACGCGCAAGTGCTCTCACGCGCCGCACGCGTGGCCGCCTATCGCGACGAAGCGTGGCTGCGCCCGCTGATCGGGCCGCTGCTGACTGGCGTGTGCGTCGCGCCGACGGCCGCGAAAACCGCGCCTTCACAGTCGCTCGCCATCGCGCTCGGCCATGCGATCGAGACGATCCCGACGCCCGAAAGCGTGCGCGCGCTGCGCGACGCGCTGGCCGTCGTCCGTCACGCGGGCGTGCAAAAGAAACTCGCGCGCAACCTGAAGCCGGCCGAGCGCGCGCTCGGCGAACGGCCGCACACGGCGCTGCGGATGACGCTCGACGCGAAGCCCGACAAGAAGGCACTCGCGATACTCGCCGCGTGCATGGAAGCCGGCTTCTGGCAGCCGATGACGCTCGGCCACGCCGAATGGCGCGAGCGGCTCGTCGATGCGCCGGCCGGCGCCGCGTTCTCGGCGCGAGTGATCTGGCAAGCACGGCGCAGCGACGGCACGACGCAGTCGTTCATGCCCGACATCGCGAAGGGCAAGGTCGTGCTGCGCGATGCGGCCGGCAACGCGTGCGAAATCGCCGACGATTGCGCCATCCGGCTATGGCACCCGCTGCTCGCCGATGCGGACGAACGGCTCGCGTGGCAGCGCGCGATCGTCGGCCGGGCGCTGCGGCAACCGATCCGGCAAGCGTTTCGCGAGTACTACGTGCCGGGCGACGGCGACGCGTCGTCCAGCGATACCGCGATGTTCGAGGGTCACGTGCTGTCGAGCCGGCCGCTGCTCGGCGTCGCGCGTCGCGAAGGCTGGTCGATTCGTGCGTACGACGACGCGCTCGTCCGCGAATTCGGCGACGTGCGCGCGACCTTCGTCGTCGATGCGCGGCTTTTTCCCGGTTCGGAAAGCCACGGTACGTCGCGCCGGCTGCATGTCGAACGCCGGCACGGCGCGCGCTGGGCGCCGCTGCCGATCGGCGACATCGATCCGGTCGTGTTCTCCGAAGTCGCGCGGGCGGTCGACCTGCTCGTCAGCGTGTCCGCATTCGCGCTCGACGACGAGGCCACGCGCGCGGCGGCGGCTGCACACACGACCGACCCGGCTCGCCAGCGCGATATCGAAACGGAACGCCAGGACCGCCTGAACCGGTTGTCGGATCTGCCACTGGGCGTGATGGCGCGGCATCGCCGGCACGTGCTGTCGCTCGTGTTCGCCGAACCGGTTGCGCAAGGGAGGATCGTGATCGACGAACGCTACGTGCGCGTCGGCGCGTGGGCGGTGCATTGCGCGACCGGCCGCGTGACGCGCGACGGCGAACCGGTCGAATCGATGATCGAGTCGCCGCCGTCGCCATCAGCGCCGCGTGCGGTGCCGTGGCTGCCGTACGACGAAGCGCTGCTGCAGCGGATCGTCGACGTCGTCGCAGGATTGCTCGACTGAGCCGGCGAGCCGGTAGGCAGCGTCATCGCGCCGTCTGCTGCCGCTGCACCTCCTGCGTTTTCATCTGCAGATACGCGCCCCGCTCCACTTCGTGCAGTTGCTGCGGATACTGCTCGGTCGCGTCGAACCAGCGCGCGAGGCGCTGGTCGATCGGCTTGTCGAGCGTCGCGAGATACGTGTCGATCGCGAGGTAATAGCGCATCGTGTTGCGCTCCAGCAGCCCGCGCACGCCGCCGACGTACTGCGGCTGCCCGGCCGAAGCCGCGCCGACGGTCGTGAACCCGACCTTGTCGCTGCCGACCGTCGCGAGATAGGTTTTCATCGCCATCCGGCCGACCGTGCCGAAGCCATACGAATACGTGAGATGCAGGAACGTGCGCGACGCGCCGATCGGCACGGCCTCGAGCGCGATCCGGTAATCCTTCGTGCCCATCGGGCCGCTGTCGGCGGTCAGGTCGACCTGGAAATAATCGGGCGTCGCGGCCGCCACACGATAGCGGAACTGCACGCGATAGGTGTCCGACAGCTTTTGCTCGATCTTGCGGCCGAGGTTCACGTCGAGCACCGGGCCGTTGCCGCCGCTCGACGCGTGGCAGTACTTGGTGTTCAGGTGCAGGATCAGCACCGCGCACCAGTTCGCCGGGCCTTGCGCGGGATCGTCGAGCTGGCCGCTCACCACCGCGAACGGATAATCGACGACCGCGTAGATGTCGCCCTTCAGCGACGACGACGCTTCCGACGATTCGAGCACCACGGGCCGGTGAAACGCGTTGTCTTTCAGTTGAGGCCCAAGGCTGCGGTAGCGCTCGAGCAGCGCGGCCGCGCCGCTCGCGCCCTCCGCGCCGAACGACAGCGCGCTCCAGCCCACACACAGGATCGCGACGAGCGCGTGCCAGGCGCGGCGCGCCGGCCGCATGCCGCGCGTCAATGCGGATGTCTCCATGTTGGTACTCCCTGGCGCACGATGGTCGCGCGCATGTGTCACAGAATACGCCTGCCCGCTGCGCGGCGTGGCGCCGTATTCGCCGGACATCTTGCGGGCCGATACCGTGCCGGCCGCACGATCTGCTCGACGATGAAATCGACCGCGCCCTGGCTCGACGCCATGCGAATCTCCGGGATCGAAACATCGTCTGACCCGCGTCGATGCTGCGTGTTCAACTCATTTGTCGATACCGAACGCGCTCGACATCTGCCGCGCCCGCTTCACGTCGTCGCCATGCAGATAGATCGACGTCGTCGAGATCGACGCATGCCGCAGGTTGTCGCGCACCGTCGTCAGCTCCGCGCCGCGCGCCAGCGCGTGCGTCGCATGCGTATGGCGCATCCAGTGCGGGCTCGCCTGGCGCAGTTTGTGCGCAAGCGCCGGATGGTCGGCCTCGACGGCGTCGGCCGTCTGCGCGAAGAAACGCTGCATCACCTTCCACAACCGCACGCTGGTGATCGCGGCCGCGTCGTCTTCGGCAAGGCTCGGAATCAGCGGCGTATCGGGCCGCCAGCGCGCCGGCGTGACCGGCAACCGGCGCGCGACCAGATAGCGATCGAGCGCGGTGCGCGCCAGCGGCGGCAGCGCGACGCGGGCGGCCTTGCTGCCCTTGCCGATCACTTTCAGCCACGCGTCGCCGTGCGCATCCGTCTCGATGTCGCCGAGCATCGCGCCGACCAGTTCGCTCGCGCGCAGCCCGGTCGCATAGCCGAAATCGAGAATGAAGCGCAATCGTTGCGCGGCGGCCGGCGTCCAGCCCGACTGCGGCGCACCGTCGTCCGCGCGCTTGCCGAACTCGAGCCCGTCGGCGATCGTGCGGACCAGCAGCCACTCGCCTTCGGTGAACGCATGCGACGCATCGAGCGCGGTCGCGCCGCGCGTGTCGCGCACCTTGACGCCCGCGAATGGATTCGCGAGCAGGTAGCGCTGCTCGATCAGCCAGCGGAACAGCGCGCCGAGCACCGACAGCGTGTATGCCGCCGAGCGCGCGGACAGCGCGCCCGAGAACGGCCGCCAGTCGGGCGCGCTTCGCGGCCGCACGGGCCCGACCCAGCGCTCGTGCGGCGTCGGCCGCCGGATGAATGCGCGATACGCGAGCGCATCCTCGGTCGTCAGCGACGACAGTGCGCGCCCGCGCTCGACGATCGCCCACAGGATCAGCCGCTCGGCCTCCTTCCGGTACGCGCGCCGCGTCGCGGCCGATTCGTGCAGCGACAGCCATGCGTGCACGGCCGCGTAATCGTTGTCCGCGTCGAGCGTGCTGGTCGCGCGCGGCGCGCGGAACGTGCCGGCCGAGCCGTCGACTTCGTGCGGCAGCTTCAGGTGCTCCCACGGCACGATGCTGCCGCGCGGCGTCGCGGCGATCAGCGCGCGCGCCCGTTCGGTCAGGTCCGGATGGGCGGCGAAGAACGCTTCGATGCGCCGCGCGCTGGCCATGCCGAGGCCGGCGATCGCGCGCCACCACTGGCGCCGGCGCGGAATCCGCACCGTCAGATCGGCGAGCGTCGCGATCCCGTGCGCACGCAGTGACACGACCGCGCGCGCCGGCAGCCACAAGCCGACGTCGTCGCTGATCTGCGGGACCGGCGCACGCGCGTGGCGCAGCAGGCCGATCGCGTCGGTGGCCGCTTTCGCCTCCCGCAAACGCTCACCCGCATGGCCGAGCCGTTCCGCGAGATCGGGGCGGCCGACCTGCCGCGCGACGCGCACGAGGCGACGGCGGATCGCGCCGATCACGCCGCGCGCCGACCGCCCGCCGCCGAGCCGGTCGGGCAGGTAGCGTTCGACGGCCTCGCGCACGGTCATGCCGGCATACCACGCGCGCAGCGCGGCGAGTTCGTCGGCGTCGGGAAAGCCTGCGGGCGCAGGCGCGGAATCGGCGGAAAGCGGTGCAGTGAGGCGCTGTTTCATGGGCGCCAGTTTGACAGAAGCGCCGAGCGGGCGGCAACGTTGAAGCGGCTGATGATCCAGATCGAACAGGACGGCACGAATGCGCCGGCGACGACACGCGACCACGCGAAGTCACGGCGGCGCAACGGCCGTCGCCTGTCATCGCGAAACCGCGGCCCGACGCGCGCCGCCACCCCGCCCGCGTCACTCCTCGCCTTTCGGCCCCGGGTTCAGCATCACGACGAAGCCGGCGACGCCGACGATCAACGCAAGCGCGCCGCCGCGCACCGCCGTCGCGGCATCGAACAGCAGGCCCGTCACGACGGCCATCATCCCGGCGAGCGACACGAACACGGCGATCGCCGCGACGACGATCCGGTACTGGCGGCGTATCATCGCGCGCGCCGCGTCATGCCGCGGCCGCGGCGGCCGGCGCGTCGGCGTCGTCGCCGCGAATCAGCAGCACCGGGCACTTCGCGCCGCGCACGAAACGCTCGGCGACGCTGCCGAGCAGCACGCGCCGGATGCCGCGCCGCCCGTGCGTACCGACCACCGCGAGATCGATCCCGCGCTCGTTCACGTAGCGTTGCAGGCGTTCCGCGATGTCCTCGCCGATGCTCTCGGTCTCGACGAGTTCGCCTTCGCCCTTCGCGCCGGCCAGCGCGATGACCTGTTCGGCTTCACGCAGCACCTTGCGCCCGTCGTCGCGGATTTCCTCGACGAGCGCATGCGGATCGAGACTGCCTGCATACGTAAACAGTACCGACTTGTCGACCACGTACACCGCGCTGACGTGCGTATCGCCCGCCAGCGCCACCTTCACGGCTTCGGCAAGCGCCTGTTTCGACGAAGCGCTGCCGTCGACGGCCACCATGATTTTCTCGTACATGCGAACCTCGCTGGGGTGAGTTGCCGCGCGCGCTGTCGCGCACGGCGATGCCCCCATCATCGGCCGGCGGCGGGTTCGGATGTTGACGGCGGTCAAGCCCCGGCGATCCCGCCGCATGCGGCAAAGCGACGCGACGGGAAACGGGCGGCTCGCGTTGTCGGCAGGCCGCGAACCGCGCCGGCCATGCAGGCGCCGATGCCCTTTCGAGCGCCCATCGCGCCGAAGGCGCTATCATCGACCATGCGACTTTCGTCCGGCCCTTTTTTGCCGGCCCCACTTTCAACTCGCTCAACCGACATGACAACGACTACCGAACGCGTGGACGGCGCCGCCCAGCATCTCGTCGCCGCCCGCCATGCCGGCTCGCCCGGCCCGCTGTTGCCCGATGCACTGCGCCCCGACGACATCGACACCGCGCTCGCGATCCAGCAGCGCGTGGCCGACTTGCTCGGCGAACCCGTCGGCGGATGGAAATGCGCGTTGCCGCCGCCCGATCGCGTGATCCTCGCGCCGATCTTCGCGTCGACGATCCGAGACGCCGATGCGCCGTACCGCGTCGTCGGCGGGCCGATCGTGCGGATCGAACCGGAAATCGCGTTCGTGCTCGATCGCGACCTGCCCGCGCGCGAGCAGCCGTATGACGAAGGCGACGTGCGCGCGGCGGTCCGGGAAGTGCGGATCGTGCTCGAGGTGCTCGGCTGCCGCTACGCGGAACCGGCGCGCGCATCGAAGTTCGAACTGCTGGCGGACGGGCAATTCAACCAGGGGCTGTGCGTCGGCCCGGTCGTGCCCGACGGGCTGAACGTGCCGCTCGCGACGCTCGCGCTGTCGTTCGAAGGCGCGCTGAACCGCACGATCGACGGCAGTCATCCGGACGGCGATCCGCTGAAGCCGCTGGTGTGGCTCGTCAATTTCCTCGCGTCGCGCGGCGATGCGGTGCGCGCCGGCCAGATCGTGACGACGGGCTCGTACGCGGGCGCGATCGAGGTGCCGCTCGGCGATGCGCTGACGGTGCGCTTCGGCGAGCTCGGCAGCCTGTCGGTGACGCCGACCGCTTGACCGGTCGGGTCTCTTTCACGCCCACACCGCCATGTCGCTGACACCGCTTCCCGCCCTGCTCGACGCCACCCTGCGCACCGTCGCGCGCCGTTACCGGCTGCCGCCGCTCGAGCGCGCGTCGTCGCTGACCGACGCGACGAACCCGGCCACCGCGCTGGCGATCGTGATCGACGAAGCGCGCAGGATGCGGGCGGACGGCCACGCGCCCGGCGCCGACTTGCGGCAGCGCTTCATCGATGCGCTCGCGCGGATGATCCGCGACGCGATGGATCCATCGTCCGGCGATTCGTCGTTTCAGGCGTCGGTGCTGCGTCACGATGCGCCGAACGTGCGCGAATACGCGTCGTTGTCCGCGCACGCCGAGCAGGATCGGCGCGCGCTCCACTCGGCCGTCAACGCGATCGCGCACCCGGCCAAGCTCGCGCGCAGCGCACAGGCCTGGCAACGCGACGGGCTCGCGCGCCTGCATGCGGCCGCGACCGCGGCGTCGTGGGCCGAGTTGCACGCAGCGCTCGCGCAACTGCTCGCGCTGCCCGGGATGGCGACCGACGCGGCGTTCGAGCAGGACGTCGTCAAACTCAAGGACAGCCCCGCGCTCGAACGCATGCTGCGGCTCGACGCGCTCGCCGCGGACGAGGACGTCCGTCGCTACCGTGCGCTGTGGGTTCGTCAGGGCCCGCTCGTCGGCAGCACGGTCGCCGTCGCGCAGGGCGTCGCGTCCCAGCAGCGCGGCGCGGCCGTCGAAGCGCTGGCGGCGCAGGCGCTCGACGCACTGGCGCGCAAGCTCGACGCGGTGGACGAGCAGCGCACCTACCGCGTGGTCACGTCGATGCGCGTGCCGTCGTCGATCCCGGGCCGGCACGACCGCGCGAAAACCGAATGGGATGCGATCCTGCTCGAACGCGCGCGCGGCAACGACTCGGCGCTCCCATGGAACGTGCGCTTCCTCGTCGAGGCGAAGGCCTCCGCGGATGCCGCGACGACCGATCTGCCGCGGCTGCTGCGCGGCCTGACCCTGCTCGCGCAAGCGGCCCCCGACACGGTCTATGCATTCGAGACGCACCAGGGCACGGTGCGCGTGCACGGCGCATCGCTGCATGCGTTGACGACCGACGATGCGGCGCTGCCCCGGGAAGTGCTGTATTGCTGCGACGCGTCCGCGGATGCGACGCCGCGGCTGCTGAGCGCCGCGAGTCGGATGCAGCTGCTGTCCGCGCAGGCGAGCCTCGAATACGCGAGCGCGCTCGCGCAACGGCAGGATGCCGATCCGGAAGGCCTCGGCGTCATCTGGCACGCGCTGCTGACCCTGCCGCAATGGCAGGCCGTGCTGCATCAGTACCCGTCGTTGCGGCAGGTCCGCGAACTGATGGTGGCCATCGACGACTTGCGCGCCACGCTCGACGAGATGGACGACGGAGGCATCGCCAGCAGCGTGTGCGCGTGATGTGCGAATACCGCCGCCACCTCACGACGCTCGCGCATGGACCGCTCAGTGGGTGAGCACCCGAACGGCAGCGTCCATCCCGCCAGCAGGCCGCCGTCGCCCCAGCGCGCATCGGTCGCACCGCACGGCGGCAGGATCGGCGCCGCCACATGCGGTCCGTGCGGGCTCGGCCGCCATGACCATCCATGCAAGGGTTTTCATCGGAAACGCGAACGCCGCTTTCGGCAGCCCTCCCCCGTCGGGCAGCGCGGACCCCGTCGGGTCGCCCATCGCCGGACGTCCGCCACTGCCGGCTGCATCTTAATTGAAGCGATCCGGATTCAAGGTGACGTTGCGTCCACACCGAGTGGATTTCCATTTCGCGGGAGCCGGCACACTGCCGGCCATGACGGCCCGTGAGGTACGATACGCGCCGGGCCCACGCGCCCCCTGAGAGAACCGGCCGTCGCGGCCCCCTACCCGACACAAGAAAAATGCGAAGAAACCCGACGCTGCACCGAAACCTGTTCGCCACGCTGGCGGCCAGCCTGCTGGGGATGCCGGCCGCCCATGCGAGCGGAGACGACGGCTGTTACGTGCCGAACACGCTCCGGCAGACGTCCTACTCGTGCGGCAACGTGCCGATGCTGACGCCCGCCAACGACACGCGCGTCAACGCGATGCTGATGATGGTCGACAGCGCCAAGGTCGCGCAGGTGTTTCCCGATCCGAAGACCATTCCCGCGAAGGAGCGGATCGACCGGATCATCGTGCCGTTCCCGATGGACTTCTCCGGATGGATCGACATCGGCCAGAAGACGCCCGACAAGACCGGCGGCGGGGCCGATGCCGATGCGTCGTCGAACCGGTACGCGGACGGCGAAGGCAGCATCTGCCGCAGCATGAGCGCGGGCGCGGACGCGTTCAACGACGCGCTGGGCGGCGCCGGCGGCCTGCCCGCCGACGAAGCCGCGCGCCTGCGTGCGGCGCGCGCCGACATCGCGCAGAAGACCTGTGCCGCGGGCGGCGCGAGCGCCGCATGGACGAAGCCGCCGGTCAAGTCGCCGCTCGGCCAGCAGTTCGCCACGTACCTCGACGGCACGAACGCGTTCTACCGGGCCGACTTCCTCACCGCGACCCGCGCGTTCGCGAACGCGTCGCACAGCGCGGACCCGTGGCTGAAGGAAACCAGCCTCTACATGGCCGGGCGCGCGCAGTTGAACGCCGCGCAGGCCAACGTATTCGACAACGACAGCCCGACGCCGACGCGCGCGCGCGTGACGAAGGTGTCGCTCGACGCGGCGAACACGGTGTTCCAGACCTATCTGAAGGTGTATCCGAAGGGGCGCTATGCGGCGTCCGCGAGCGGACTGTTGCGACGGGTCGCATGGCTCGGCGGCAACGTCACGCAGCAGGCCGACCTGTACGGCCATGCGCTTGCGCGCTGGTCGCCAGCGACGTCGAACGTGCCGCTGATGCAACTGGCGAACGAACTCGACAGCAAGCTGTTGTTCGGCCCGGAATTCGACGCGCGCCAGATCCAGTCGCCGACCGTGCTCGCCACCGTCGACCTGCTGCGCATGCGCGCGTCGGACAGCACCGATGCGAGCCGCAAGCCGATGACGCTGGACGAGCTGCAGGCGCAGAAGCCGCGCTTCGCGAACGCGCCCGCGCTGTACGACTACCTGCTCGCGACCTGGTACGTGCAGATCGGGCACAAGCCGGACGCGGCCCTCGATCTGTTGCCGCAGACGCCCGCCGCGCCGCTCGACTACTTCGGGCTGAGCCAGCAGGCGCTGCGCGGGTTCGCGCTCGAGGACAGCGGGCAGAACGACAAGGCCCGCCAGCTGTGGCGCGACCTGATCCCCCTCGCGACGTTCCGCTTCCAGCGCGAAATGCTGGAACTCGCGCTCGCGATCAACCTGGAGCAGGCCGGGCTCGTCAACGACGCGTTCGCCGACGATTCGCCCGTGCAGAACGCCGCGATCCGCGGAGTGCTGCTGCAACGCACGGCCAACGCCGACCTGCTGCGCGCGCAGGCACAGAATCAGGCGACCACCGGCGCGCTGCGCAGCACCGCGCTGTACACGTTGCTGTACAAGGAGCTCACGCGCTCGCACTACGCGGACTTCCTCGCCGATACCGCGCTGGTGCCCGGCACGCTCACCGATCCGTTGAAGCCGTTCGTCGCCGCCGACGCGAAAAACGAAGACGGCTACACGTGCCTGTCGGCGCGCGACATCGCCGCGACGCTGCAGCAGAATCCCGCCGATCCGAAAGGGTTGAACTGCCTCGCCGATTTCGTGCGGCTGCATCCGCCCGCATCCGGCCTCGAAAGCGATCCGGTGCCGCTGTGGATCCGCAACGCGTCGAACACGGCCGCCACGCGCGTGCCGCCGACGCTGGGCGCGGCGCCGTCGCAGTTCGCGGGCAAGCCGTACGAACGGATGTCGAGCTACGTGACGGTGATGGCCGATACGCAGGCGAACCCGAACGACCGCGCATACGCGTTCTACCGCGCGATCAAGTGCTATGCACCGGGCGGCTCCAACGAATGCGGCGGCAAGGACGTGCCGAAGAGCACGCGCAAGCGCTGGTTCGACACGCTGAAGACCGCCTATCCGGGCAGCCCGTGGGCGCAGAAGCTTCGCTACTACTGGTAAGCGCCGGATGAAGCGCATCGCGTGCGTCGCGCTGCTGCTGGCCGCGCGCGTCGCGCTGGCCGGCACCGTCGACGCCGCGCGGTACGACGCGTTCTGGCTGTGGGCGGGCGTGAAGCCGCAGTCGGTCGTGCGCGGTGCGCGCATCGTCTACGTGCTGCAAGGCCAGATCGAGGCGTCGCCGCGGGACGAATCGCAGGTGCGCGTGATCGCGCAGGGCGTCGCGCTGCCGCCGGCGCCCGGCGCGCGCGTGTGGCTCGTCTATCGTGCGCATACGCTGCGCTGGACGCCGCGCGTCACGCAGATCATGCTCGCGCAGCTCGCACGCTGGCGTGCATCGGGGCGCACGATCGCCGGCATCCAGATCGACTTCGATGCCGGTACGCGGCATCTTCAGGATTACCTTGCGTTCCTGCGCACGCTGCGCGACACGTTGCCCGCCGATTGCCGGCTCAGCATCACGGGGTTGCTCGACTGGAGCAGCCGCATCGATACCGACCAGGTCAACCAGCTCAAGGGGATCGTCGACGAGGTGGTCGTGCAGACCTATCAGGGCCGCCGCACGATTCCCGACTACGCAGCCTATCTGCCGCGCGTCGCGCGGCTGCAACTGCCGTTTCGGATCGGCGTGATCCAGGGCGGCGAGTGGGACGCGCCGCCGTATCTCGCGTCGCATCCGTGGTTTCGCGGTTATGTCGTGTTCCTGCGCAACGACTAGCGGTGAGGGGCTAGCGGTTAGCGGGCGGGTGCAAACGCGGCGGGGCGATCGGCAGCCATGCGCGGCACCGCCGCCGGATCGCCCGGTTTCGATCACGGCGCCGCCCGCCGCAGCGGGCCGGCGCCGCCATCGTCATGCCCGCACGAACGCGAGCAGGTCGGCGTTGAGCACGTCCGCGTTGACCGTCAGCATCCCGTGCGAATAGCCCGGGTACGTCTTCAGCGTGCCGTTCTTCAGCAGCTTGACCGACTTCAGCGCGGCATCCGCGATCGGCACGATCTGGTCGTCCTCGCCGTGCAGCACGAGCGTCGGAACCGAGATCGACTTCAGGTCTTCGGTCTGGTCCGTTTCCGAAAACGCCTTGATGCCGTCGTAATGCGCCTTCGCGCTGCCGTCCATCCCCTGCCGCCACCAGTTGCGGATCACGCCCTGATGAACGGTTGCGCCTTCGCGGTTGAACCCGTAGAACGGGCCGCTCGGCACGTCGAGGAAGAACTGCGCGCGATTGTCGGCGAGCGCTTTGCGGAAACCGTCGAACACCTCGAGCGGCAGGCCTTCGGGGTTCGATTCGGTTTTCAGCATCAACGGCGGCACCGCGCTGACCAGCACGGCCTTCGCGACGCGGCCGGCCGGCTCGCCGTGCTTCGCGACATAGCGCGCCACTTCGCCGCCGCCGGTCGAGTGACCGATATGCACCGCATTGCGCAGGTCGAGCGCTTCGACGACCGCGAACGCGTCCGCGGCGTAATGATCCATGTCGTGACCGTCCCACACTTGCGCCGAGCGGCCATGGCCGCGCCGGTCGTGCGCGATCACGCGATAGCCGTTCTGAACGAAGAACAGCAGTTGCGCATCCCAGTCGTCGCTGGACAGCGGCCAGCCGTGGTGGAACATGACGGGCTGCGCGTCTTTCGGACCCCAATCCTTGTAGAAAATCTCGACGTTGTCCTTCGTGGTGACGTATGGCATCGCGATGCTCCTGTGAGGTGAATGAACGTGGCGAACGGGCCGCAGCCATTATCGCCATTATCGTGAAACCACGGCGCCATCGTGCAATGCAACGGCCGATCGTCGCTCGGCAGGAAACGAACGACGCCGCGCGCGTCAGCCGTCGGTCGACACCGTCACGGCTTCCCACGCGCGGATTTCGTCGTCCAGCGCTGCCAGTTTGCTCCGCACGAGGCGCAGCGCGTCGCTGCCGAGCAGCAGGTGCGCGGGCGGATGGTCCGCCGCGATCACCGCGAGCATCGCCCGCGCGGCCTTCGCGGGGTCGCCCGGCTGCTTGCCGCTTTTTTCCTCGCGCGCGCGGCGGATCGGGTCGAACAGCGCGTCGTAGTCGGCGATCGAGCGCGGCGTGCGCGCCATCGAGCGGCCGGCCCAGTCGGTGCGGAACGAGCCCGGCGCGACGGCCGTCACCGCGATGCCGAACGGCTCGAGCTCCTTGCCGAGGGTTTCGGAAATGCCTTCCAGCGCGAACTTGCTGCCGCAGTAGTACGCGATGCCCGGCATCGTGATGTGCCCGCCCATCGACGTGATGTTCAGGATGCGGCCGCGCCGTCGCTCGCGCATGAACGGCACGACGGCCTTCATCATCGCGACCGCGCCGAACACGTTCACGTCGAACTGCCGGCGCATCTCGTCGAGCGGCGCCTCCTCCATGATCCCTTCGTGCCCGTAACCCGCGTTGTTCACCAGCACGTCGACGGGCCCGACGTTCGCCTCGATGTCCGCGACGACGCCGTCGATGCGCTCGAAGTCGGTCACGTCGAGCACGCGCGCGACGGCCGCCTGCGCGGACAGCGCTTCGAAGTCGCGCGCCGCCTGCGCGCTGCGCACCGTGCCGACCACCGTGTGGCCGGCGGCCAGCGCTTCCTGGGCCAGCGCGCGACCGAAACCGCTGCTGACGCCGGTAATGAGCATGATGTTGCCGGATGCCATGTGAGCTTCTCCCGAATGTCGATTGAAGCGTGCATACTAGTCTGACGATCCGAGTCGAATAAGCCCGATTCCACTGAATTTCTTGCACAAAACTATGAGCACCGTACCCGTCTCCGCCCGGCCTCCGGCGCCTTCGCCACGCGACCGGAAGCGCCTGGTGACGCTGCTGCGCGCGCTGGCGCCCGACGAAGGCTACAACCTGACCGCGCTGCCGAGCGTGCGCATCCTGCGCTCGAACCGCGCGCTGTCGCGCACGCCGGTGCTGTACGACCCGGGCATCGTCATCGTGTGCCAGGGGTCGAAGCGCGGCTACTTCGGCGGCGAGCGCTATCTGTATGACGAACACCATTACCTGGCCGTCTCCGTGCCCGTGCCGTTCAGCATGGAAACCGACGCGACGCCCGAGCGTCCGCTGCTCGCGCTGTACCTGCACCTCGATTTCACGCTGGCCGCGGAACTCGCCGCACAGATCGATCGCGCCGGCGTCGCGGAAACCGTGCAGGCGCCCAAAAGCATGATGTCGACGCCGATGGACGAAGCGATGCACGCGTCGGTGCTGCGTTTCGTCGACGCGATGCAGCGGCCGCTCGACGCCGCGGTGCTCGGCCCGGCGCTGCTTCGCGAGCTGTATTTCCGCGTGCTGACCGGCGCGCAGGGCAACGCGATGCGCAGCGCGCTGGCGATGCGCGGGCAATTCGGCCGGATCGGGCGATCGTTGCGCATGATCCATGCCGATTACGCGCGGCCGCTCGACGTGTCGCAGCTGGCCGACGCAGCCGGCATGAGCGTGCCGAGCTTCCACAGTCACTTCAAGGCGATCACGCAGGTGTCGCCGATGCAGTATCTGAAATCGACGCGCCTGCATCAGGCACGGTTATTGATGGTGCGTCAGGACCTGACGGCGGAAGCAGCCGGCTACGCGGTCGGCTATACGAGCCCGTCGCAGTTCAGCCGTGAGTTCAAACGCCTGTTCGGTTCGACGCCGGCGAAGGAAGCGCAGCGCATGCGCGCAAGCTTCGCGATTCCGGAGGCGTTCGACGATGCGGTATTCGTGTCGTCGCATTGACGTGATTGGCGTGCGCCGAACCCCGAGCGCGACGCACGCATTCATTGCGCGGCCTCGAGCGCGAAGCCGGCCAGCGACTTCACGACGAACGTGGTCACGCTTCAGATGTCCCGCGGCTGATCCACCCAATACCAGCAGCCCGCACGTTCGCCGTTCGCGTATTGCCGCGCCAGTTCCGCATTCGGCAGCGCAGCGAACCGGAACGCGACAATTTGCCCGCTTCACCCGGCGGACGTCGGTTCGCCCGCGGCATCGACGCTCACGCGTGCGGCCCCGACCCACGCGGCCACCGTCACCGCACCCGTCGCGACGAGCATCATCACGCCCCACCCGATCCGTTCGACGAGCATGCCCGCCGCCACGGCGCCGCCGGCGCCGGCCGCGTAGTACAGCGTCAGGTACGCGGCGTTCAACGCACCGGCCCGCGCCGGTTGAATCGCCACGACACGGGCCTGGTTGGCGACCTGCGCGGCGAAACAACCGGCATCGAACAGCGCCAGCCCAACGCCCAGCCAGCCCGGATGACCCAACGCCACGCCAAGCAGCAACGTGGCAAGCGCAGCCACCGCGAGCCCGCCACCGATCACCGCACGATCGCCGAAGCGATCCGCGAGCTTGCCCGCCACCCGCGTCACGCCCAGGCCGAGCACGCCGGCGAGACTGTATGCGCCGATCGCGGCCGCCCCGAGGTTGTACGGCGGCGCGGCCAGCCGGATCGCCAGCCCCACCCACACCAGATTGAACGCGAAGAACCACAGCATGCCGGCGCAGGTGCGGCGCCTCAATGCGGCGCTGTCGCGCAACAGCCGCGACATCGCGCCGATCGTGGCCCCGTGGCCGGAACGCCGTTCGGGGCGATCGCCGGGCAACAGCACGCCACTGCCGACGGCCGCCAGCGCCACGCAGCCGGCCAATGCGAGCAGCGCGCCCCGCCATCCGCACCATTGCGACAACGCGCCGCCGACGAAACGGCTCAGCAGGATGCCGGCGGAAATCCCCGCGGAGACGGCGCCCATTGCCCCGCCGCGCCGATGCGGATCCGCGTGCTTTCCGACGACCGCGCTGCATTGCGCCGCGACCGTCGTGGCCGCGCCCACCAACAGGAAGCAGGCGTCGAGCGCGAGCGGCGTCGGCGAGCGCGAGGCGCACGCGAGCAATATCGCAAGCACGCTCATTTGCGCCGGAATGAGCGTGCGCGCACCGAACCGGTCGACCAGCGGCACCAGCAGCGCCAGGCCGGCCAGATAGCCGAGCATCGTCACGGACGCGAGGGCCGCCATCCGCGCGGCCGGCACGCCGAAGTCGCCGGCCATCGCCGCCAGCGACGGCTGCAGCGCATAGCCGTTGGCGATCGCGACGCCCGCCGCGAGCGCCAGCATCGCGGTCGCGGTGCGGGACAGGTACGCGCGCGGGCCGGCGACCGTCATGCGGCGGTCCGGACCGCGATCGCCTCGACCTCGACGCGAATCCCGGGATCGACGAACGGCAGCGCATGGACCAGCGAGAACGCCGGCCGGATATCGCCGTATATCTCGCCGTGCGCCCGTGCCGCGTCTTCCCAATGGTCGAAATCCGCGACCACCAGCCGGCTCTGGACGACGTCCGACAGCGCGAATCCGCTGTCCGCGAGCACCTTGCCGAGCGTCGCCAACGCATCGCGTGTCTGCGCATACACGTCGTCGCCTTTGCCGGCCGTCCCCGACACGTAGATCGTGTTGTCGACGACGACCGCACGCGAATAGCCCACCTTCGGCTCCCACGGGGAGCCGGTACTGATCCGTTGACGCATCTTGATGATCCTCTTCGGTAAGGTTTGGAAAACCCGCCTACTACTTCGGTAGTAGGCGGGATCGATTCTATACTACTCCGGTAGTTAATCAAGCACCGCCGTGACGCACGTCACGGCCATTCGAGTCCATGCAGATGAACGAAAACGCGGAATTGATCACGTCATTGATCCGGCTTGGCTTTACGCAATACGAGGCGCAGGCGTACGCCGCGCTCGTCGGACAAGCCGCGCTGACGGGCGCGGAAGTCGGCCGGCGCGCCGGCATGCCGCCATCGAAGGTCTACGAGACGCTCGGCCGCCTGGAGGCGCGCGGCGCGGTGCTCGTCAACCGCTCCGAGCCGGTCCGCTATGCAGCCGTGCCGCACCGGTCGCTGCTGGAAGAATTGCGCACGCGCTTCAACGCGGATCTCGAACTGGCGGCGGGCGCGCTCGACCGGCTGCCGGTGCGGCAAGAGCCGGGGCTGGTCTGGTCGTTGAGCGGACGCGCGGCGATCGTCAGCGCATTCGCGCGCGTGATCGACCAGGCGAAAACGGCAATCTTCGCGGGCGTGTGGGACGAGGAAATCGACGATCTCGGGCCGCTGCTCGAAGCGGCCGCGGCGCGGGGCGTCGATACGCACGTGGCGATCTACGGCAATCGCACGCTCAACGGGCCGCGCCACTACGACATGGCCAAATGCGGCGCCAGCGCGCGGCTTCGTCTGTCGGGGCGGCGGCTGGCCGTCGCGGTCGCGGACGACACCGAGGCGGTGGTCGCGGAATTCGGCGACCAGTCGCCCGACCACGCGACGCTGACGACCAATCCGGTCATCGCGCTGCTCGCGGTCGAGTACATCAAGGCCGACGTGAGCGGCCGCGTCTTGATCGATGCGATGAGTCCGGCGGAATACCGGAAAGTGTTGAAGCATCCCGACATGCAGGCGATGCTTGCACCGATCGACAAGCAGGGCTGACCCGCACGAGATCCCGATGACCCAATACACCTTCCGCCTGCTGAACGTCTTCGCCGAATCGACGTTCGGCGGCAACCCGCTTTGCGTGTTCGACGATGCGCGCGGCATGGACGACGCGACCATGCAGGCGCTGGCCGTGCAGTTCAACCTGTCGGAGACGACCTTCGTGCTGCCGTCCGAGCGGGCGCATGCACGCGTGCGCATCTTCACGCCCGGCTACGAGATGGCTTTCGCGGGCCATCCGACGCTCGGCACCGCGCACGTCGTGCGCGACCGGCTCAAGGCCGGCGATGCGCTGTCGCTGGAATTCAAGGCCGGCGTCGTCGACGTCACCGCGCGCGACGACGTGTGGACCTTCATCGCGCCGCATGCCGGCATGCCGAACACGGCGCCGTGCACGTTGCCCGATGCGCGGATCGCGGCGCTGCTCGGGCTCGCGGAGGACGACCTGCTCGCGCCGCCGCTATGGGTCGACACCGGCGCCGACCAGTTGCTGGTCGCGCTCAAGAGCCCGGCCGCCGTGCGGCGCGCGCAGCCCGACAGCGCGCACCTCGACATCTGGCCGCGAAGCAGCCTCGGCCGGAAGACCGCCTATGTATTCGCGTTCGACGCCGAGCCCCGGGGACGGTCGTGTCCCGCTACTTCTTCGTGAAGCAGGGCGGCGGCGTATCGGAAGACCCGGGCACCGGATCGGCCTGTGCGAACCTGGGCGGCTGGTTGCTCGCCGCCGGGCACGATCTGCCGGCCGCGTGGCGGGTCGAGCAAGGCGAAGCCGTCGGTCGGCCTTGCCTGCTGCGGTTGTCGGTCGATGCCGCGGGCGAAATCGGCGTCGGCGGGCGCGTGATCGAACTCGGGCGCGGCACAATCAACGTGTGATCGGCGCGCGCCCGCCTGCGTCGACGATCATCGCGCGCCCACCCGCCACACCGTCACTTCGTGCAGCGTGTCGCCCGGCTTGAGCACCGTCGACGGGAAGGCCGGATGATTCGGCGAATCGGGAAAATGTTCGGCTTCCAGCGCGAACGCGTCGGTTTGCCGGTACACCGTGCCGCCCTTGCCCGCGACGCTGCCGTTCAACCCGTTGGCCGTATAGAACTGCAGCCCCGGCTGCGTCGTGTACAGCTCGAGGAAACGCCCGGACGCCGGGTCGTAAGCACGCGCGGCAAACGCGGGCGCCGGCTGGCCGCCCTGGTCCAGCACCCAGTTCTGATCGTAGCCATGCGCGATCACGAGCTGCGGATACCCATCGCGCAAATGCGCGCCGATCGGCGTCAACTGGCGCAGATCCATCGGCGTGCCCGCGACGCTCGCCAGTTGCCCGGTCGGAATCGACGTATTGTCGGTCGGCGTGAAGCGCGACGCGGCGATCTCGATCAGTTGCCGCTCGACGCTGCCACCGGCCTGCCCCGCCAGATTGAAGTAGCTGTGGTTGGTCAGGTTGACGACGGTGTCCTTGTCGGTCGTCGCGCGATAGTCGATGCGGATCTGGTCGTCGGGGGTCAGCGTGTAGGTCACGTCCGTCGTCAACGTGCCGGGGAAGCCGTTCTCGCCGTCGGGGCTCACGTAGCGCAGCGTGACGCTCGAACCCGTCGCGTCGCTGTGCGTGCCGGTGACCTTCCACACCTTCGCGTCGAAACTGTCGGGACCGCCGTGCAGCGTGTTCGGCCCGTCGTTGACCGGCAGCGTCCACATCCTGCCGTCGAGCGCGAAACGCCCGCCCGCGATGCGGTTCGCATACCGGCCGATCAGCGCGCCGAAATGGATGTTGCCGTTGTGCGTTTCGTAGTCGCGCAGCGAATCGAAGCCGAGCACGATGTCGGCAACGTGGCCGGTGCGGTCCGGCACGTCGAGCGCCGTCACGATGCCGCCGTACGTGATCACTTTCAACGTCACGCCGTGCCGGTTCGCGAGCGTGTACTGGCTCACCGCCTGCCCGTTCGCGGTCGTCCCGTAATCCGCGCGGCTGATCGACACGTCGGATGCCGCGTAAGCGATGGCGGCATGAAAGCCGATCGTTGCGAACACACCTGTCGCGAGCATCGCTCGTCGTGGCCAGCGTCGTTTCATGAAAACCTCCGAAGTCGTGCAGCCCGTGCTCGCCCGCAAGTTGCATGCCTGCACGTCGCCGCGTTTGCGATGCGCGCGCCCCGCCCCCGGCGTATCGCGGCGCTCACGTATGGTCCGCGCGCCACCGGCGTGGTGTGACACCGGTCAACCGCGTGAAGACTCGCGAGAAATGGCTCTGATCGGCAAAGCCGCATGCAAGGGCGATCGTGCTCAACGGCACGTTCCGGTCGCGCATCCATTCCTTCGCCCGCTCGACCCGCTGCACGATGAGCCAGCGATGCGGCGGCAGCCCGGTGGTTCGCTGAAACGCCCGGACGAAATAGCTGCGAGACAACCCGCACGCGCTCGCGACGTCGGCCAGCCCGATGTTGCCGTCGATGTGCTCGAGCAACAGTGCCTTCGCGCGGCTGGCCTGCGACGGCGTGAGCTTGCCGCCCGATCTCTCCCGCCGTTCGCCGACGCCGCCGTAACGGTGAGCGACGTGGGCCTGAAACGCCAGCCCCACATGATCGATGAAGATCTGCGATGCCTCGCCCGGCCGGGCCAGCGCCGGCAGTAGCGACTGGCCGAGCGCGTGGATGATCGAGTCGTGGGTGCTCAGATGCGGCGGCAGATAAAGCTGCGGCCGCTGCCGGCCGCCGAGGTCGTCGACCGTTTCCTCGAGCGTGTGGCGCGGCAGATGGAAATGCAGGCAATCGAACGCGCCCTGGAGGTCGGCCACCCAGCGCCGGTCGAGATCGTAGATCGACACGGTTCCCGCGTCATACGGGACGAACGGTGCGGGGCGGCCGTCGAGCCACAGACCCTGTTCGCCGAACGGACGCAACTGCAATACGATCAGATCCGTATTCTCGAGTTCATAGGGTGCGGTCAGCCCCGAGTTCCTGCGCAAGCTCTGAAGTCGGACGATACCGATTTGCCCGTTCGGCAACGCTTGCGTGACGACGGTCTGCCTGACGTCGGCCGGGATGAAATCGGACGATGCGATGTCCGGCTGAGGGGCGCTCATGGGGCGATGCGGGGCGGCGAATGACGATACCCGCCACTCTAGCAAATCGCGGCGACGCACGCTGCTCGCGCCGTATCGGCACTGGTATGATGCGCCAGCCACCTCTACCGGAATTCGCAATGAAGCTGTCATTCGAAGCGCTCGAAGCCCTGGACGCGATCGACCGCACCGGAACCTTTGCCGAAGCAGCGGAACTGCTGCATCGTGTGCCGTCGGCGCTGACCTACCTGGTGCAGAAACTCGAAAGCGATCTCGGCGTGGCGCTGTTCGACCGCAGCGGACGGCGCGCGAAGCTCACGCATGCGGGACGCATCGTCGTCGAGGAAGGCCGGCGCCTGCTGCGCGCGGCCGAGCAACTCGAAATGAAGGCGCTGCGTGCGCAACAGGGCTGGGAAACGGAAGTGCGCGTCTGCATCGATGAAATTCTGCCGTTCGACGCGCTGTGGCCGTACGTGCACCGGTTCTACGCGCTCGGGATGGACACGCGGCTGCGGCTGTCCACCGAAGTGCTCGGCGGCGCATGGGATGCGCTGATTTCGCGTCGGGCCGATCTCGTCGTCGGCGCGGCGGGCGAACCGCCGGAATTGCCGGGCATCGTCGCGCGGCCGATCGGCTCGCTGAAACACGTGTTCGCGGTCGCGCCGACCCATCCGCTCGCATCGATGCCCGAACCGCTGGCGATGGCGTCGGTCGTCCGGTATCGCGGCGCGGTGATCAGCGATACGTCGCGCGAATTGCAGCCGCAGTCGGTCGCGATCGATGCGGGCCAGCCGACCCTCGCGGTCCCGACGCTGGCCGCGAAACTCGAAGCGCAATGCGAAGGGCTCGCGGTCGGCACGCTGCCGGAATGCATCGCGGCGCGCGCGATCGCCGACGGCAAGCTCGTCGCGCGCCAGGTGACGGGCATGCGCGACACCACGCACTGCTATCTCGCGTGGCGCGGCGACGAGGCCGGCCGCGCGCTGCACTGGTGGGTCGAGCAACTCGACCAGCCCGATCTCGTCGAGCGGTTCACGACACCGGACTGACGCACCCGTTCACGGCCTGCCGGCACGGCGGGGTCGCACCCGCGACCGCGTCGTCGATGGCCGACGGCCCGGCAGCGCGCGCGTGGCGTACCACCAGCTCGCCGCGCTGCCGCCGGCCGCGCTGGCGGCCCTCGCGATCCGCACGTCAGCCGAGCGAATCGTGCAGCCGCTTCATTTCCTTCTCGAGCCAGCCAATCAGGCTGAACCCCGCGTGCGCCTTCTCGACCGGGGGAATCATCATCCTTTCCTCGGTCGCGATATGGTCGGTGAGCGACTCGCACATCAGCCTGCCGAGCGCCGGCTTCCTGCCGATCAGTGCCGACAGATCCTCGCTGCGAAGCTGATGCACAGTCATCGCGGTCACCGCATGGACGGTCGCGTGAAGCCGCGTGCCGGCGAGCACGACCGACTGCCCGATCGCATCGCCCGGCGCCATCCGTCGCACTTCGACGTCGCCCGACGCGCCCGGCACGAACACCGCCGCGACGCCCGATTCGACGATGGTCAGCACGCGCGACTCCGCAGTCGACGCATAGATCACGTCGCCCTTGCCGAACGAACGCGAGACCAGCGCATCGGCCAGCACGGCCAGATCGTCGTCGTCGACGCGCGCGAACAGTTCGACCGCACGCAACAGCAGCAGCCGGCGCGATACCGGATGCGCTTGCGACGTCGACGACGATGCGGACGCCGGCGCCGGCCCCGCGAGCGGCCGCCACGCGACGCCCGCCGCGGCCAGATGCCGATGCGCGAGATCGTAGAGCGCGTTGCGCACGGTCGTTTTCTTCTGCAGCGCGTCGACGTAGCAGACGAGTTCGTACTGGATCGCGTTCGCGCGGAACGCCTTCACGACGGCGATCGGCGCGGGGCGCGCGAGCACGTCGAGCGAACTCGCCGCGGCCCGCTCCAGTGCGCCGACGGCGACGGCCGGCCGCACCGCGGGATCGAGGTCGAGCGCGAGCGTGACGCCGTGCAGGCCGGCCGGCTCGCTGAGGTTCACGATGGTGGCGCGCGCCGCCGCGCTGTTCGGCACGACGACCAGGTTGCCGAGGCTGTCGATCAGCTTCGTCGAACGCCAGTTGCTTTCGACGATCCGCCCTTCGAGTTCGCCGATCGACACCGTGTCGTCGAGCCGAAACGGCTGCGTGGTGTTCAGCACGAGCCCGGAGAACACGTCGTTCAGCGTGTTCTGGAGCGCGAGACCGAGGATCACCGCGACGGCGCCGGAGGTCGCGACCAGGCCGCTCAACGGCAGGCCGAGCACGTAGCCCAGCGCGGCCACCGCGGCCGCGCCGAACACGATGCCCGCGGCGATGTCGTGAAAGAGCCGCTGGCTATGCCACGCACGCGGCAGCAGCAGATGATTGAGCAGCAGGCTGAACACGATCGCGCACTGGAGCCACCACGCGATGCACACGGCCTGGACCACGATCCGGTCGAGCCCGCCGAGCGACGCGGGAACGGCGAGCGGGCTGACGCCGGTCGCGAACAGCACGGCGCTCAGCGCGGCGAACGCCGCGCAGCGCCGGATGGCGCGCGCCACGGGGCGATCGTGCCCGAGCAGCCGCCACGCGGCGAGGTCGGCCAGCACGATCGGCGCGCCGTAGATCGCCGTATCGGAGAAATTCAACATGTCGGATCGCCAGCGCGGCGCGCGAAAGAGTGGAAGCGCCAGCACGCAGGTCGCTGCGGGCACGGAACCGGCGGATACATGGCGGGCGCGCCGCCGACGCGCCGGTTGCGGCTAGCTACGCCGACGCACGACGCCCGGCAACGGCAACACATAGCGGCCGGGGCCCGCGATCGCGATCGTGCCGAACAGGATCAGCAGCATCCACGCGAACTGCGCGTCGCGCAGCGGCCAGTCGGGGTGGACGAACACCAGCGCGACGAGCGTGACGATCATCACCGGCAGCGCCGCCAGCCTCGGGAACAGACCGACGATCATGAAGATCGGGCACACGACCTCCGCGAAGATCGCGAACAGGATCGACAGCGTGCGGCCGAGATGGAACGGATCCTCGATGGCCGCGGCTTCGGCCGTGTAATGGACGACCTTCGGCAAGCCGTGCACCACGAGCAGCAGCACGCTGGCGGCGACACGCAGGAACAGCAGGCCGAAATCGGTCGCGCGACGGGAAAGGTCGGACGGGTCAGGTTTCATGCGGAGGTTCGTCGATTGAGCGGGACGCGCGACGACGTGCACGCCGGGCGTTTCGCCGCGCCGGCGTTCAGTGATGTCGCGCGATGCCGGCGGGCGCACGGGGTCGGCTCGCACGCGTGCCGACGGGGTGCCGGCGCCCTCCGTTCACGCAATCTACGCGCGCGGCCTGCCGCCGTCCTGTAACGGGGCTGAATCGTTCTGAAGCATCGAGACGCGCGACGAACCCGGCGTCACGACTCGCGCGACGGCAGCTCGGCCTCGGCCGCATCGAGCCCGAGCCCGTGCACTTCCGACCACGCATCGTGCACGGCCTGCGTCGAGCCTGCCGTATGCGCGAGCGCGGCCGCATACGCGGCCAGCAGCCGCACGCGCGCATCGTCGGACACGGGCGCCGCGCCTGCGTCCGCGTCGCGCATCGCATCGAGCGCGACGCGCGCCCGCTCGCGGCATTCGTCGACGAGCGACAGGTCGAACAGGCAAGGCACCGCGAGGGCCGCGAGCGCGATGCCGAGCGCCGCGTCGCCCTGCGCCGAAAACGCCCAGTCGAGCGCGGCACGCAGATTGCCGAGCTCGCGCCGGACCGCATCGAGCCGGGTCGTGCTGCCGGCCTCGCTGCGCGACTCGTCGCCATCGTGGGCCGCGCGCCGGAACAACGCGAGGAAGTAGGTCGCATGCGCGCGCGCGGCGGCCGCCGCCTCGCCGTGACTGTCGAGCTGCTGTTGCGCGTAGGCCCGCGTGGTCGTCAACAGCCGGTAGCGCGGCGCTCCGTGCGCGGTCTCGAGGATCAGCAGCGACTTCGACACGAGGCCGGCGATCGTATCGAGCAGGTCGGCGCCGGCCAGCCCGTTGGCGCCGACGACCTCGCGCACGGCCTCGATCGAGAAGCCGTCGCGAAACACGCCGAGCCATCGCAGCAGCAGGCGCTCGGCCTCCCCGAGCAACCGGTAGCTCCAGTCGTACATCGCCTGCAGCGTCTGATGGCGCGGCAACGCGGTGCGGAAACCGCCGGTCAGCAGCCGAAAGTGATCGTCGAGATGGGCGGCCAGCACGTCGATGCCCAGCACGGCGGCGCGGGCCGCGGCCAGCTCGATCGCGAGCGGCAGGCCGTCGAGGCGGCGACAGACCGACGCCATCAACGCCACGCTGCGTGCATCGAGCGGAAAACGCGGATCGGCCGCGCGCGCACGCGCCGCGAACAACTGCACCGCGCTCGCGCGCATCGCCTCGTGTTCGCCGGCCCCTTCGTCGGGCACGTCGAGCGGCGGCACCGGGCACACGCGCTCGCCGTGGATGCGCAGCGATTCCCGGCTCGTCGCGAGCACGCACAGCCCGTCGTCCGCATCGGTGAGCGCGCTCGCGATCTGCGCGGCGGCGTCGAGCAGGTGCTCGCAATTGTCGAGCACGAGCAGCATCCGGCGACGCGCGACGCTGGCGAGCACCGCTTCGAGCGTCAGCGACCCGATCGGCTGCGTGATGCCGAACGCGCCGGCGAGCGCGTCCGGCACGAAGCGCGGACACGCGACTGTGGCGAGCGAAACGAATACGCTGCCTTCCGGAAAGCGGGCGTCGGCGCGCGCCGCCGCTTCGATCGCGACCCGCGTCTTGCCGATGCCGCCCGCGCCGACCAGCGTCACGACGCGCGCGCCCTGCAGCGCGGCCAGCACGTCGGCGACCGTCTGTTCGCGGCCGAACAACGCACTCGGCGCAGCGGACGGCCGCCACGTCGCGGGACGCACGGGCGCGTCGCCGTCGTCCTGCCCGACGACCAGCCGGTAGCCGCGGCCGGGCACCGTCACGATCAGGTTCCGGTCGCCGGCCAGCGCCTTGCGCAGCGAAGCGATGTGCACCTGCAGGTTGTTTTCCTCGACCACGGTGTGCGGCCATACGCGCTGCATGATGTCGTCTTTCGATACCAGCGCACCGTTCGCCCGAATCAACAGCTCGAGAATTTCGAATGCGCGGCTGCCGATGCGCAGCAGCTTGCCGTTCGAACGAATTTCACGTCTGTCGAGAAAAACGTGAAGTGTTCCAATCCGGATCATGAGAATTTCTTGAGGGTGACATTCAACGGCGCCCCACTGAAATCGGGGGCCGGTTCGGTGTCAATGCTACGGTATTTGCATGGCCGAATGATTCAAATTATCAGAATGAACGGCACGATTTTTTTGAAATGACGAAAAACGCCGCCGCGACACGCTGCTTTGAACCCCGCACCGAAAGGCGACAAGGCCGCGCACGTTTCATGTGCAAATCGTGGATGCGCCGATGAATACGACTTCGTTATATCAGACGAAATGTTTTTCGACTGGCGCCATGCGCGCATTTTCGTTTTGATTGACCGGCCGGTTTATTTTCAGGCGCCTCTATTGCGCCGGCCGACTATCCGCCGGCTCGTTTGCCCGCGTTTGCGGCGCGATTCGCCGCGCGGCGCGGGCGCGCCCGCGGCCTCGCGCCGCCACCGGCCGGCATCGCGGGCTCAGGCCCGCGCGAACGCCAGCAGCTCGTCGTTCAGCCTGGCCGCGTGCGTCAGGTAGAGCGCGTGCGGGCCGCCTTCGTAGACGCTCAGCGTCGCATGCAGCACGCGTTTCGCCGTGGCGGCGCCGGTCAGCGCGAGCGGCGCCGTCTGGTCGTCGTCGCCATGAATCACCCGCGTCGGTACGTCGAATCGTTGCAGATCGGCACGGAAATCGGTTTCGGAAAACGCGCGGACGCAATCGAGCGTGCCCTTCAGCCCGCCCTGCAGCGCCATGAACGACGTCCAGCCGAGCGCCGCGCGCGACACCGTCGAGCCGTCGCGGTTCGAACCGGTAAAGAGCGGCCAGAAGCCGTCGAAAAACGCCGCGCGATCGGCCACGATGCCCGCGCGCATGCCGTCGAATACCGCGACGTCCACGCCCTCCGGATGATCGTCGCGGCGCGCGACGAGCGGCGTCACCGAGCCGATCAGCACCGCCTTCGCGATGCGGCGCGTGCCGTGCCGGCCAATGTAGCGCGCCACCTCGCCGCCGCCCATCGAAAAGCCGACGAGCGTCACGTCATGCAGGTCGAGCGTCTCGAGCAGCGTGGCGAGATCGTCGGCGAGCGTGTCGTAGTCGTATCCGCTCCACGGTTGACCGGACCGCCCGAAGCCGCGCCGGTCGTACGCGATGCAGCGCAGGCCGTGCGACGCGAGATGATGCATCTGCACGTCCCACATGTCGGCGTTCAGCGGCCAGCCGTGAACGAACACGACCGGGCGGCCGCTGCCCCAGTCCTTGTAGTGAATCGACACGCCGTCGCGGGTGGTGAATGTGCTCATGAGGGTTCCTTTCGCATCGGGACGCCGCGGCCGCGAACGCGGCCGACGCGTGCGGCGCGGCGCGTCATGCCCGCGACGGCCGCGCGACGAACTGTTCGAGCGCCGTCGCGAGCACCATCTCGCGGCAATTCGCGGGGCGTTTCTCGCCGCGCCACTGCGGTTTGTAGATCGCGTCGCCGATCCGGATCGGCTGCCCGGTGAGCGCGCAGCGCGCCAGCCTGCGCGCCTTCGCGCAGATCCAGCGTTGTTCGTCGTAGCGGCAGCGCGTCGGATCGCTCCACGACACCAGCATCGACGAATCGGTCTGCCGCTCGACGGCGACGATCGCGCTGCGGCGGCGCACGTCGCCGCTCGACGGCATCGGCGCCTCGTCGCGATGCGGGTGACGCGAGCCGTCCGTCTCCCGCGTGCGCGGCATCGGCAGCAGCCGGACGCCCGCGACGGGCAACGGTCCGAGCGACGTGATCATGTGCTCCCAGCGATTGAAGGCGTCCATGGCGGCATATCCAGGCAGGTGACGGGCGGAGCGGGCCCGCCGGCCCGTGCGCGTGGCGCGCAACGTGTGCCGGTGACCCGATGTTGACGATAGCCGCCGTGCGCTGAAGAGTCCCGGTCCCGCGCTTAATTTTTCTGCAGCGCGGCAAATCCGCGCGCGCCGCCGCGGCGTTCAAGAAAATTCAGCCGGATTTCAGTACGGCGGGCGCCGCGCCGGGATACGCTCCCGACGGCTTTCGTTCGTCCGCGCGCGCCAGTCGACGCGCGGCGGCGCACGCCGGACGGCTGCCGGGCGGGATGGCCGCGGCCGGCCGCCATCGAACCACCGTCCCGGGCGGCCTCGCCGCCGCATACCTCAGGAGTCCAGATGCACCCCGAACAGACCGATGCCGTTGCGTCGGCCCGCCGCCGCGACATGCTGCTCGCCGGCGCGACGGCCGTTGCCGCAGCCGCGCTGCCCGCGATGGCGGCCGCCGCCGGCACGCCGTCCCCCAGCCCCTCTTCAGCCCATGCAGGAACGCAGACGATGAACACGATCACCACCAAGGACGGCACGCAGATCTACTTCAAGGACTGGGGTAGCGGCCGCCCGGTCGTGTTCTCGCACGGCTGGCCGCTGTGCGCGGACGCGTGGGATGCGCAGATGCTGTTCCTCGTGCAGCGCGGCTATCGCGTGATCGCGCACGACCGCCGCGGCCACGGCCGTTCGAGCCAGCCGTCGCGCGGCAACGACATGAACACGTATGCGGACGATCTCGCCGCGCTGCTCGACGCGCTCGACGTGCGCGAAGCCACGCTCGTCGGGCACTCCACCGGCGGCGGCGAAGTCGCGCGCTATATCGGCCGTCACGGCACGAAGCGCGTGGCGAAGGCCGTGCTGATCGGCGCGGTGCCGCCGCAGATGGTGAAGTCGCCGACCAATCCGGGCGGCCTGCCGATGGACGTGTTCGACGGCATCCGCAAGAACGTCGCGGAGAACCGTTCGCAGTTCTACAAGGATCTCGCCGTGCCGTTCTTCGGCTTCAATCGCCCGAACGCGAAGGTGTCGCAGGGCACGATCGACGCGTTCTGGTCGCAGGGGATGATGGGCGGCATCCACGGCCAGTACCTGTGCGTGAAGGAGTTCTCGGAAGTCGACTACACCGAGGACCTGAAGAAGTTCGACGTGCCGACGCTCGTGCTGCACGGCGACGACGACCAGATCGTGCCGATCGACGATTCGGCCCGCCTGTCGTCGAAGATCGTCAAGCACGCGGTGTTGAAGGTGATCGAGGGCGGCTCGCACGGGATGTGCGTCGTGAGCGCCGATCGCATCAACGCCGAATTGCTCGCGTTCCTGCAGGCGTAAGCGCACCGTCCGTCGCGGCGGCGCGCATGCCGCCGCGACGGACGCCGCACACGCGCCATTCAGGATTTTTCAGGAAATTTCAGATCGTCCGGTGCGGCGCTCACGGCGCCCGCACCGGGCGCAGCAGGATGCCGAGCAGCGCGCCGGCGAGCGCGAACGCCATCGCCACGCGGAAGTTGTCGGCCAGCGCGAGCGTCGTGGCCTGCACGCGCACCGCGCGGTCGATGAGCGCATAGGCCGCCTGGTCGCCCGTCGCGAACGTGGCGCCATGCGCGACCAGCGACGCCGCGCCCGCCCGCAGCCGTTCGAGCGTTTCCGGATCCGACAGCGACACATGCAGACCGACGAGATTCGAATGGGTAGCCTCCCTGATCCGCTGAATCACCGCGATCGACGTCGTGCCGAGCTGCCCGCTCAGCAGGCGCGTCGTCTGCACGACCGCGCCGAACGTGAGCGCATGCTCGGCCGTCACGTGCCGGCCGAAGAAAACGATGACCGACGTGAGCGCCATCGTCTGGCCGAGCGCCTGCAGCAATTGCGACGGAATGAAATCGGGTTCGGCCCACACTGGCGTGAGCCGCGAGCCGAGCGCGAATGCGATCGCCACCATCGCGAAGCCGGCGACGATCAGCCGGCGCGGGTCGACCCGCTGCAGCAACAGCGCGACACACGGCGCGAACAGCAGTTGCGGGATCGCGATCCAGCGCAGCGTGTCGCCGATCTGCAGCGGGCGCAGGCCGTACGTGCTGGCGAGGAACAGCGACGGGATGAAGCTCGTGTTGAGCACGGTGAAGCGCACGAGGCCGACGAGCACGATCAGCAGCGCGATGTTGGGCCGCGCGAGGTAGCCGAGATCGATGCCCGCGCGCGGCGACGCGAGTTCGTGGATCAGGAATGCGGCGATCATCAGGATGCCGGCGACGAGCAGCGCGACGATCAGCGGCGACTGCAGCCAGAACAGCCGCTCGCCCTGGTCGAGCGCGACGCACAGGCACGCGAACCCGCCCGCGCCGAGCAGCATCCCGCGCGCGTCGATGCCGGACGCGAAGCGCTTGATCGGCTCGTCGGCGAGCGACAGCATCAGGCACGCGATGAACGGCACGGTCAGCGCCGCGTTCTGCCAGAACAGCCAGCGCCAGCTCAGGTGTTCGCTGTACCAGCCTTCGAGCGTGGCCGACAGGTTCAGCGACATCTCCAGATTCATCGCATACGCGGCGATGCCGAACGGAATCAGCCGCGGCGGCAGCGTGCGCACGACGAAGCCGACCGTCAGCGGCACGAACACGCCGGACGCGAGCCCCGCGATCGCCTGGCACACGATGAACGCGCCGAATTGCGTGCAGAGCGGCAGCACGGTTTCCGCGCCGAGAAACACCACGGCGCCCGCGACCAGCACGCGGCGCGTGCCGAACATGAAGGCCGCCGCGATCGCGAGCGGCCCGACGAACATCTGCGACGCGGTAAACGCGGTGTTGATCCACGCGCCTTCGTCGAAGCCGATGCCCAGCGCGCCGCGCACGTCGGCCAGCCCGAGCGACGTGATGCGCGACGTCAGCGTCGCGATGATCGCGCCGAGCAGCACGGCCGCGATCGCGGCGATCGACCGAAACGTCGGAATGTCGGAGGCCGGCCCTGTGGCCGGCGCCGGCATGGCACTGCCGGTGGCGAACGTCGTGTTCATCGTCGAGCGGCTCCCGCCTGTCAAGCTGGCGCAAGCATAACGCGGTGCGTCGAATCCTGCCCGTACGACGGAGTTTACCGATCATGACCCCACCCTCCCCCGCGCCGTCGCCCGCCGTGCCCGCGCGTTCCCGCAAGCCGGCCATCGTCGCGATCGCCGCGATCGCGCTGCTGCTCGCCGCATTGCTCGTGTACGAGTTCGACGCACGCGATCGCGGCACCGACGACGCGTACGTGACCGGCCACCTGCACGTGATCTCGCCGCGCGTTTCCGGCACGGTCGAACGCGTGCTCGTGGACGACAACCAGTTCGTGCACGCGGGCGACGCGCTCGTGCAGATCGACCGGCGCGACTTCGACGTGCGTGTCGCCGCGCAACGCGCACGCGTCGCCCAGGCGCATGCCGATGCGAGCCGCGCCCACGCGCTGATCGAACAGGCGGACGCGGCGCTCGTGTCGGCGCACGCCGATGCCGAAAAGGCCGAACTCGATTACGCGCGGGCCCGCGAACTGACCCGCGAGACGCCGCGCGGCCTGTCGAAGCAGGAGTTCGACGCGGCCGATGCCGCCCGCAAGTCCGCCCGCGCGCGTGTCGTGGCGGCCGACGCGCAACGGCGCAGCGCCATCGCGGCCGCCCAGGCCGCCGACGCCGCGTCGAGCCAGAACGATGCCGAGTTGCGCGACGCGCTGCTGCAGCTCGGCTACACGGCGGTCGTCGCGCCGTCGGACGGCTACGTCGGCAAGAAGACCGTGGAGACCGGCGAGCATGTCGCGCCCGGCCAGGCGCTGCTCACGCTGGTCGAACCGCATCCGTGGATCGTCGCCAATTTCCGCGAGACGCAGTTGCGGCACGTGCGCGCCGGCGACACCGTGCAACTGCGCTTCGATGCGCTGCCGGAGCGCGCGTTCAGCGGCCACATCGACAGCCTGTCGCCCGCGACCGGCGCGCAGTTCGCGCTGCTGCCGCCCGACAACGCGACCGGCAACTTCACGAAGGTCACGCAGCGCGTGCCCGTGAAGATCCTGCTCGACGGCCCGGCCGCGACGGAGCCGCGCATCCGGCCCGGGCTGTCGGTCGTCGTCACGCTGCAACCCGGCGGCGCAGCGCAATGAAGCGCGCCTTCGCCCTGCTCGCCGCGAGCCTGCTGGCCGCCTGCTCGATCGCGCCGCAGCCGCTCGCGCCCGTGCCGGTCGGGCGCGACGGGTTCCGTCATGCCGATCCGTCGGCCGATGCGCATGCGCCGTCGCTCGCGGCATGGCCCGCCTGGTTCGGCGACCCGCGGCTCGGCCGCCTCGTCGACGCCGCGCTCGCGCACAACTTCGATATCCGCGCGGCGGCCGCGCGCGTCGATCAGGCGCAGGCGCTGCTCGGCGTGCGCGAGGCCGCGCTGGCGCCGACGGTGCGCGTCGACCCGTCGTTCAGCCGCTCGCGCGTATCCGGCACGGTCGACAACGCGCTGCCGAAGCGCACGATGCACAACTGGTCGGTGCCCGTCGCCGCGAGCTACGAAGTCGATCTATGGGGCCGCTTGCGCGGCGATGCCGACGTCGGCGAACAGAACGTGCTGCAGGCGGCGGCCGACCGCGATGCGCTGCGTCTGCGGGTAGCGACCGAAGTGGCCGTCGACTACCTGACGCTGCGCTACGTCGACGACGATCTCGTGACGCTCACGCGCGCGATCGGGTTGCGGCGCACCGCGCTCGACGTGATCGCCGCCCGCGTGCGGGCCGGCGCGGCGAGCGATCTCGACGGGCTGCGCGCGTCGGCCGATCTCGATACCGCGCATGCCGATCTCGCGGAGAGCCGCCGGCTGCGCGAGAACCTCGTCGACGCCATCGCGGTGCTGACCGGCGTGTCGCCGACCGCGTTCGACGTCGGCTCGGCCGCCGTGCCCGTGCAGGTGCCGGAGGTGCCGGCCGGGCTGCCGTCCGTGCTGCTCGCCCAACGCCCGGACGTATTCGCGGCGGCCCGGCGCGCCGACGCGGCGTCGCTCGAGCTGGGCATCGCCCGCACCGCGTGGCTGCCGACGCTGACGCTGACCGCCGACGGCGGTTTCGCCACCCGCGACCTGCGCTCGTTTCTCGATCGCAACAGCTCGCTGTGGAGTCTCGGCGCGAACGTCGCGCTGACGCTGTTCGACGGCGGCAAGCGCGACGCCGCGGTGGCCGCCGCGCGAGCCGGCACGAACGTCGCCGACGCCAACTATCGCGCGACCGCGATCGCTGCGTTGCGCGACGTGCAGGATGCGCTCAACGACATCGCCGCGCAAAAGGAGCGGATCGTGCGCTACGACCGCGCGGCGCACGCGACGGACGCCGCGGCGCGGCTGTCGCTGAGCCGTTACGCGCACGGTTACGTCAGCTACCTGGAAGTGATCGACGCCGATCGCGATGCGCTGAATGCGCGGCGCCAACTGATTCACAGCCGGCAGGCGCTGGCCGTCGCGACGGTGAGCCTCGTGCGCGCGTTGGGCGGCGGGTGGACGCCGCCGGTGCGCGCGGGTCGGGATGGATGGCGGGACGGGCTGCGCGACACGACGCAGGCCGACGCGCGATGAATGGATCGAACGGCCCGCGCGAGCGCGTCACGCGAGCGCGAGCCGATGCGCATCCTCGCCGAGAAACCGGTGCACGAAGGTCACGGCCATCGCGCCTTCGCCGACCGCCGACGCGACGCGCTTGACCGATCCCGATCGCACGTCGCCGGCCGCGAACGATCCCGGCACGCTGGTTTCGAGGTGGTACGGCCGACGCTCGAGCGGCCATACGCGCTCGAACGCCGGACAGTCGTACAGGTCGCCGCCGGTCACGAGATAACCGTCGGGATTGCGGATGATGTCGGTGTCCTTCGCCCAGTCGGTATTCGGCGCGCCGCCGATGCACACGAACAGGCGCGTGGCCGGCAGCCGTTCGAGCGTGCCGTCCGCCGAGCGAAGCTCGATCGCGTCGAGCCAGCCGTCGCCGTGCAGCGCGGCGACGCTCGACCGGTAGCGGACCTCGATGTTCGGCGTGCGCTCGATCCGGTCGATCAGGTAGCGCGACAGCGTGTCGGCGAGCGACGCCCCGCGCACGAGCATCGTCACCTGGCGCGCATGCCGCGCGAAATTCATCGCGGCTTGGCCGGCCGAATTGCCGCCGCCGACGATGAACACCTGCTCGCCCGCGCACATCGGCGCTTCGCTCGACCCGGCGCCGTAGAACAGCCCCGCATTGAGAAACGCCGGCTCCTCGGGCAGCCCGAGGCTGCGATATTCGATGCCGGTCGCGCAGATGTTCGCGCGCGCGACCAGGATCGACCCGTCGGCGAGCTCGACGCGGATCTTGCCGTCGACGAACGTCGCATGCACGCCCTCGCGCATCGTCAGCAGCTCGACGCCGAACTTCACCGCCTGCTCGCGCGCGCGTTCCGCGAGCTCCGCGCCCGGGATGCCGTCGGGGAAGCCCATGTAGTTCTCGATCAGCGAACTCGTGCCGGCCTGCCCGCCGATCGCGCCGCGCTCGATCACCACCGCGCGCAGCCCTTCGGACGCCGCGTAGACCGCCGCCGACAGCCCGGCCGGCCCCGCGCCGTAGATCGATACGTCGTATTCGACGAAGCGCGGGCGCGCGACCCAGCCGAGCCGCGCGGCGATCTCGGCCAGCGTCGGCTGGTACAGGCGCGAGCCGTCCGGAAAGATCACGACCGGCAGCCGGACGTCGCGCAGCGGCGCGATGCCGAGCATCTGTGCACAATCGGCGTCGGATGTCAGCTCGCACCAGTCGTACGCGATCATGCGCCGCTGCAGGAAATCGCGGATCGCGTACGCGTCCCTGCTGCGCGGCAGGCCGACGATTCGCACGTGTTGCGGTTGATCCATGAGCGCCTCCCGATGAAGTCGATGTCGAATGCGGTCCGGCCGATGCCGCGGCGTGGCCGGACGCATTCGCGACTGTACGCCGCCGGTGCGCGCCGCGCGGGCCGCTTCATGACAATTAAGGTCGGGCCGCGACGCGACGCTGCACAATGCCGCGTATCCCTTCCGCTTGCGGCCGCGTGCCGGCCACGCCGCAAGCGTCGCTCCCGCGCCGGCATCGGAGCGCAAGATGGCCAACGCCTGTACGCATCTCGACGAAGCACGCGTGTTCGACACGGACAAGGACTACTGTGAGGAATGCGTCAAATCGGGCAGCCGCTGGGTGCATTTGCGGATGTGCCTGATCTGCGGGCACGTCGGCTGCTGCGACTCGTCGCCGAATCGCCACGCGAGCCGGCATTTCCGCGAAACCGGTCACCGGCTCGTCCGCTCGATCGAGCCCGGCGAGCGCTGGATCTGGTGCTACGCGGACGAAGTCGTCGCCGGCGAGATGCCCTCGTGACGCGACGCGCGGGGCCGCCGCGACACGGCGCGCCCGTGATCGGCCCCCCGGCCGATCCGGCGCCGGACACCGTTCAGAACGTTTCAGCGCCGTTTCAGGCAAGGGTCGCGGCCTCTGCGTAGACTGCCGTTCATGAGCCGCCGCGCAGAACGGCGCTTGCGCCCGTTATCGACTGCTGGAGTAAAAACATGATCCCCGCCGCCAATCACCGCCGCTCGGCAACACGCTCGCGGCCGCATCGGACGACCCCGCGCGGCCGACACGCATCGTCCGGTGTCGCCGCGCCTCGCATGACTTGCGGCGCACCGCGTCGCCTGGAGCGCGCATGAAGCACAAACGACTCTGGTTCGGCGCGGCCGGCATCGCGATCGCGGGCGTCGCGGTCGCGATCGGCATCATGGTGCGGCCATCGATCGCGCCGATCGATCCGCCGGCCCCCGCTTCGTTCGATCCGCAACTGGTGCGCGCCGGCGCGCGCGTCGTCGCGCTCGGCGACTGCATCGTGTGCCACACCGCGAAGGACGGCAAGCCGTTCGCGGGCGGGCTGCCGCTCGCGACGCCGTTCGGCACGATCTACGCGACCAACATCACGCCGGACGCCGAAACGGGGATCGGCCGCTGGTCGCGCGACGCCTTCGCCCGTGCGCTGCGCACCGGCATCGGGCGCAACGGCCAGCCGCTTTACCCGGCGTTTCCATACATTCATTTCACGCGGATGTCGGACGACGACATCGCCGCCGCGTACGCGTACCTGATGACGCGCGAGCCGGTACGTGCGAAGGCGCCCGCCAACGACCTGATCTTTCCGCTGAACTTCCGGCCGCTGGTCGCGTTCTGGAACGTGCTGTTCCTGCGCGAAGGCGCGTATCAGCCCGACCCCGCGCAGTCGGCGCAATGGAACCGCGGCAGGATGCTCGTCGACGGGCTCGGCCATTGCGCATCGTGCCATTCGCCGCTGAACGCGATCGGCGGCGAACAGCGCGGCCGCGCATTCGACGGCGGCATCGTCGACGGCTGGGAAGCGCCGCCGCTCAATGCGCTCGGCCAGGCCGCGCGGCCGTGGACGCAGGCGCAGCTCGTCACCTACCTGCGCACCGGCCGCGCGAGCGAGCACGGCGCGGCGGCCGGGCCGATGCTGGCGGTCACGCGCGACCTCGCGACGGTGCCGGTGGAGGACGTCGAGGCGATCGCCACGTACATCCTGTCGATCCAGAAACCGGCGACCGCGCGTGCGGCCACGGCAACGGCCGCTGGCGAACACCCCGCGACGACGCCGGCCGCGCGGCGCGGCGCGACGCTGTTCCAGGCGTCGTGCGCGCAGTGCCACGGGCCGGCCGCGCCGATGCAGTCGATCGGCGAGCGGCCGACGCTTTCGTTCAGCACGGCGGTCAACGCCGATACGCCGCGCAACGCCATCCAGATGATGTTCAACGGAATCGGCTGGCACGGCGAGGACACGCTCAACTACATGCCGTCGTTCATCGACCAGTACGACGACGCGCAGATCGCCGATCTCGCCGCGTACGTGCGCGAGACCTATACCGATCGCCCGGCGTGGTCGGGCGTCGACGTGATGGCCGCGAAGCTCAGAAAAGAGGACACCGCACGATGATTACCCTCACCGTCAACGGCGTGCGGCACACGCTGGACATCGATCCGTCCACGCCGCTGCTGTATGCGCTGCGCAACGACCTGCACCTGCACGGCGCGAAGTTCGGCTGCGGCCTCGGCCAATGCGGCGCCTGCACCGTGATCGTCGACGGCAAGCCGACCTTCTCGTGCCTGATGCCGGTGGCCGCGGTCGGCGCGCGCAGCGTGCGCACCATCGAGAGCCTCGGCACCGCCGAGCATCCGGGCCCGCTGCAGCGCGCGTTCCTCGAGCACCAGGCCGCGCAGTGCGGCTACTGCATCGCCGGGATGATCATGCGCGCGCAGGCGCTGCTCGAACGCAACCCGAAGCCGACCGAACAGGAACTGCGCACGCACATGGAACCGAACCTGTGCCGCTGCGGCACGCACATGCGGATTCTCGCGGCGGTGCGCTCGGTCGCGGGGCTGCCGCCGCCGGAACCCGCTTCCGCTCCCGTCACGATCAGCAAGGGGCTGTGATGAATTCCCATGACGACATCGACGAAGGCCGCCGGCACTTCATCGTCTCCGGCGCGCTGTTCGTCGCGTTCACGCTCGCGCCCGCGTCGCGCGCGGCCGCGCAGTTGGTGATCGCCGACGAAGGCGCGGCCGTGCACGTGGCGAAGGCCACGCAGGCGCTCGCCGGCAGCCTGAAGACCAATCCGCTGCTCGATGCATGGGTCAAGATCGCGCCCGACGGCAAGGTCACCGTGTACACCGGCAAGGTCGAGCTCGGCACCGGCGTGCGCACCGCGCTGCTGCAGGTGGCCGCCGAGGAACTCGACATGAAGCCGTCGCTGATCACGTTCCTGACCGCCGACACCGGCGCGTCGCCGGACGAAGGATTGACCGCCGGCAGCCATACGATGGCCGACAGCGGCTCCGCGCTGCTGAACGCGACCGCGCAGGTGCGCGCGCTGCTGGTGGAGGGCGCGGCGAAACGCTTCGGCGTCGATCCGCGCACGCTGACGACCGCCGACGCGGTGATCACGGCGCCCGACGGCCGCACGATGACCTACGGCGACGCGATCCGCACGGTGGACCTGCACCGCAACGCGACGCCCACGTCGCCGCTGAAGAACCCGGCGACGTTCGCGGTGATCGGCACGTCGCTGCCGCGCGTCGACATCCCGAACAAGGTCACGGGCGGCGTCAGCTACGTGCAGGACATGCAGCTGCCCGGCATGCTGCACGCGCGCGTCGTGATGCCGCCGGTGTATGAAGCGAAGCTGCTGTCGTTCGACGAAGCCGCGATCCTGAAGCTGCCGGGCGTCGTGCGGATCGTGCGCAACGGCAGCATGCTCGCGGTGGTCGCGCAGGGCGAATGGCAAGCCGTGGTCGCGCAGCGCGCGCTCGCCGCCGGCTGCCGGTGGTCGCCGGGCCGCAAGCTGCCCGAGCGCGGCACCGTGCACGCGGACCTGAAGCGGATCTCGACGCAGCCCATTGAGATCGCGAACACGCACGCGGCCACCGCGCCGGCCGTGAAAACGCTGAACGCGACGTTCCTGAAGAACTACCTGCTGCATGGGTCGATCGGGCCGTCGTGTTCGGTCGCGCATCTCGAGAACGGGATGATGACGGTGTGGACCCACTCGCAGGGCGTCTATCCGCTGCGCGACGCGCTCGCCGAGATGCTGTCGATGCCGAAGGCGAACATTCGCTGCATTCACACCGAGGGCTCCGGCTGCTACGGACACAACGCGGCGGACGACGCGGCCGCGCACGCGGCGCTGATCGCCGCCGCGATGCCGGGCAAGCCGATTCGCGTGCAATGGATGCGCGAACAGGAACACACGTGGGATCACTTCACGCCCGCGATGGTGACGGAAGTCAGCGCATCGCTCGACGCGAGCGGCCGCATCGTCGACTGGAACTATGCGTTGTGGAGCAGCTCGCACAACGAGCGGATCGTCAACGCCGGCCGGCTGCTGCCCGCGCGCATGCTGGAGCCGCCGTTCGTGCCCGCGCCGTCGACGCCGATGCTGCAACCGGAAGGCGGCGGCGATCGCAACGCGATTCCGCTGTACGCGCTGCCGAACCAGCACATCGTCAACAACTTCTCGCCGACGATGCCGCTGCAGACCTCCGCGATGCGCTCGCTCGGCGCGCACACGAACATCTGGGCGATCGAGAGCTTCATGGACGAGCTCGCGCATGCGGCCGGCGTCGATCCGGTCGAATTCCGGCTGCGTCACATGGAAGACCATCGCGCGCGGCAGGTGATCCAGCTCGCCGCGAAGCACTTCGGGTGGCCGCGGCCGCCGCGCGCGCGCAACCGCGGCGTCGGCTTCGCGTTCGGCAAGTACAAGAACCTGATGGCCTACGTCGCGATCGCGGTCGAGGTGTCGGTCGTGCCGGAAACCGGCCAGGTGACGCTCGAACACGCGGAAGCCGCCGTCGACGCGGGCCAGATCGTGTCGCCGGACGGGATCCGCAACCAGATCGAGGGCGGCATCGTGCAGGCCGCGAGCTGGACGCTGTACGAGGCGCTGAAGTACGACACGGAACGGATCCGCAGCTTCGACTGGAGCAGCTACCCGATCCTGCGCTTCTCGGCCGCGCCGCGGAACGTGAAGGTCCACCTCGTCAATCGCCCCGGCGCGCCGTTTCTCGGCGCGGCCGAGGCGTCGATGGGCCCGACCGCCGGCGCGCTGGCCAACGCGATCTTCGATGCGACCGGCCAGCGCCTGCGCGAAATGCCGTTCGCCGGCGATTCGCTGAGAAAGCGCATCGAAGCCTAGCGGCGGCGTGGCACCCGCCACGCGACACGCCCTATCCGATACCCGACAAGACGGCGCCGGCACGCACCGGCGCCGCGCCCCGACAGGAATGGAGAGCTTCCGACGATGGATACCTTGCTTTCGATGCGCGTGTTCACGCGCATCGTCGAAACCGGCAGCTTCACGCGCGCGTCCGACACGACCGGCCTCACCACGCCGCGCGTGTCCGCGCTGCTGAGCGCACTCGAGCAGCATCTCGGCTGCCGGCTGCTGAACCGCACCACGCGCCGCATCTCGCTGACCGAGGACGGTCAGGCGTATTACGAACGCGCCGTCGCGGTGCTGCGCGAGATCGACGACATGGAGGCATCGGTCTCGCAGGCCCGCAACATGCCGCGCGGCCGGCTGAAGGTGAACCTGCCGCCCGCGATGGCGAAGCAGGTCGTGGTGCCCGCGCTGCCGGCGTTTCTCGACGCCCATCCGGACATCATGATCGAACTCGGCGTGACCGACCGGCAGATCGACCTCGTCGGCGAAGGGGTCGACTGCGTGGTGCGCATCGGCGCGCTCGACGATTCGGGGATGATCGCGCGGCGGATCGGCAGCCTGACCACCTGCACGTGCGGCTCGCCCGCATATTTCGCGCGGTGCGGCGAGCCGGAGACCGTCGACGATCTCACACAGCACGTCGCGGTCAGCCACATCTCGGCCGACACCGGGCGGCCGCGCCCGTGGGATTACGTCGTCGACGGCGAGCCGCGCATCGTGCAGATGTGCGGCACGGTGGCCGTCAACGACGCGGACAACTACATCGAGTGCGGCGTCGCCGGCATCGGCCTGATCAAGACGTCGCTGTACCTCGTCGAGCCTTACCTGAAATCGGGCCGGTTGCGCGAGGTGCTGACCGATTTCAACGCGCCGGCCAAGCCGATCTCGGTGCTGTATCCGCCCAATCGCCACATCCCGGTCAAGCTGAAGGTGTTCGTCGACTGGCTCGCGGGGCTGTTCGAGCAGATTCCGACGCTGCAGGGCAAACGCGGCTGAACCGGTGCGGCGCGGCACTTTTGCGTGCCGCGCAACGCTCGATTGCGCGGCAGCTCGCTTCCGGCTTTATCGATTGATCAATAGTATGGACGGCAATGCGATGCACCGTATCGCGGCCGGGCGAACTCGATGCCGGCGCGACGCTTCGGTGTCCGGCCTTTCTCTTTTCCAGGAGTCGATCATGTCAACGGATTCAACACCGCTCGCGCCGCCCGCGCACGGCGTCAAACTCACGCAGGGGCTGATCCTGCTGTTCGCCTTCAGCTGCGGCGCGATCGTCGCGAACCTGTACTACGCGCAGCCGATCACCGAGCTCATCGCGCCGAGCCTGCACATGTCCGGCAACACGGCGAGCCTGATCGTGTCGCTGACGCAGATCGGCTATGCGCTCGGGCTGTTCTTCATCGTGCCGCTCGGCGACCTGCTCGAAAACCGCAAGCTGATGATCGTGACGGCCGTCGTGTCGATCGCGAGCCTCGCGGCAGCGGCGTTCGTGCGCACGCCCGGGCTCTTTCTCGCGATTTCGCTGCTGATCGGGTTCAGTTCGGTGGCCGTGCAGATCCTCGTGCCGCTCGCCGCGCACCTGGCGCCCGACCATTCGCGCGGCCGAGTCGTCGGCACGATCATGAGCGGGCTGCTGCTCGGCATCCTGCTCGCGCGGCCGCTGTCGAGCGTCGTGGCCGACGCGTTCGGCTGGCGCTTCGTGTTCGCGGCGGCGGCCGTGCTGATGACGCTCGTCACGGCCGTGCTCGCGCTGACGATTCCGTCGCGCCAGCCCGATCATCGCGCGACCTATTTCGAACTGATCGGCTCGCTGCTGCACCTCGTTCGCACGATGCCGGTCCTGCGTCACCGCGCGTTCTACCAGGGCCTGATGTTCGCGTCGTTCAGCCTGTTCTGGACCGCCGTGCCGGTCGAACTGACGCGTCACTACGGGTTGTCGCAATCGGCGATCGGCCTGTTCGCGCTGGTCGGCGCGATCGGCGCGACCTCGGCGCCGGTGGCCGGGCGCCTCGCGGATGCCGGCCATACGGTGCGCGCGACGCTGATCGCGCTCGTCGCCGGCGCGCTCGCGTATGCGGTCGGGTTCGTGCACGGCGCCGGCCTGTACGGGCTCGTCGTCACCGGCATCGTGCTCGACTTCGCGGTGCAGATGAACATGGTGCTCGGCCAGCGCGAGATCTACGCGCTGCATGCGGCGAGCCGCAACCGGCTCAATGCGCTGTACATGACGAGCATCTTCGTCGGCGGCGCCGTCGGCTCCGCGCTCGCGAGCCCGCTGTACGAGTATGGCGGCTGGCCGCTCGTCGCCGCGGTGGCCGGCGCGTTCCCGATCGTCGCGCTCGCCCACTACCTGCTCGTCGGGCGGCCGCACGCGCAACGTCACGCGGCGGGTTGAACCCTCGTCACCCATCGAATCGATCCGTTCGCGGGGCGCGAAGCCGCCCCGCTCCCCGTCGAACCACAGGAGTCCATCATGTCTTCCCTGCTCAGTGCCTACGATCTGCGCGGCCTCGCGCTGCCGAACCGCGTCGTGATGGGGCCGATGACGCGCTCGCGCGCGCCGTCGCGCGGGCTGCCCACCGAACTGATGGCCGAGTACTACGCGCAGCGCGCGTCGGCCGGCCTGATCGTGACCGAGGCCACCAACGTCAGCCGGGCGTCCGCCGCCTTCGAGCTGACGCCGGGGCTCGTCGACGATGCACAGGTCGCCGCCTGGAAGATCGTCACCGACGCCGTCCACGCGAACGGCGGACGCATCTTCGCGCAGCTGTGGCACGGCGGCCGCGTCAGCTCGCTGACGCTGCTCGGCGGCGCCGCGCCGCTGTCGCCGTCCGGCGTGAACGACGACCTCGAACAGTTGCAGGTCTGGGCGCAGTTGCAGAACGGCTACTACACGAAGATCCATGCGACGCCGTCGCGCGCGATGACGACCGATGAAGTCGTCGCCGCCGTCGACGAATTCCGGCAGGCCGCCGTGCGCGCGATGGCCGCGGGCTTCGACGGCGTCGAGATCCATGCGGCCAACGGCTACCTGCCGCACCAGTTCCTGTCGTCGACGCTGAATCGCCGCGACGATCGCTACGGCGGATCGGTCGCGAACCGCGCGCGCTTTCTCGAGGAAATCGTCGACGCGGTCGGCGGCGTGATGCCGCTGAGCCGCGTCGGCGTGCGCATCTCGCCGTACGCGAAATACAACAACGTGCGCGACGCCGATCCGGACGCGACGCTCGCGTACGTCGGCCGGATGCTCGACGCAGCGGGCATCGCGTATCTGCATGCGGCCGACACCAACGGCTGGAGCGGCGAACCCGATCTGCCGCGCATCGTCGAGCACGCGCGCCGGTCGTTCCACGGCACGCTGATCGTCAACGGCGGCATTTCGCCGGAAGCGGCGAACGCGCTGATCGACGCGGGCGACGCCGATCTGGTCGCATTTGCGCGCGCGTATATCGCGAATCCGGATCTCGTGGAGCGCATCGCGGCCCGCGCACCGCTCGCGGAGCCGAAGGCCGCCGGCTGGTACGGCGGCGACCGCGCCGGCTACGTCGACTATGCGCGGTACGACGCGGCGCCCTCGCACGCGTGACCCGCACATGCGGCGCGCAACATGCCGCATCCCCGGCGCGGCCGCGCGCCGCGGCCGGTCCAGCGTGCGGTAGCCGCACGCTCGACCGGCGCCGTCAGGTGTCGTTCCACCGCGCGCCCAGCACGCGCCCGCAGAAATTCGGCCGATGGAAATCCGGATCCGCGCGTTCGAGCACGTCGGCGCTCCACGTGCCGAAGGTCGACTGCGGCCGATGCGAGACGCCGCGCGCGACCAGGTCGAGAAACGCTTCGGGAAAACCGCTACCGCGCGGATACGCGGCAAGGAGCGCGTCACGCTCGTCGACCATGTATGCGTCGAAGTCGGTCGCCATCAGGTCCGTCGACACCGCAACCGCCAACGCGCGCGCGAGCGGCGACGCGCGGACGGCCACGCCCGGCGTCGTATGCAGCGCGATCGCGTGCCACACGTCGTCGCGCATGCGCCGCGACCGGCGGTGCCGCAGCAACAACGCGCGCGCGGCATCCGCGCCGTCGAGCTCGTAACGTTCGGTCGAACGGCAGTACGCCGGGCTCAGCCCCATGTTCGCGTACATCGCGGCGACGTACAGTGCATCGGCGTCGCACGCGTCGCCGGCACGCCGCGCGGCGAGCGACGCGAACACGAACACGCGCGCCGCGTGATCGACGAGCGCGGCGGGCAACGACGCGCGGGCCGCGTCGGCTGCCTCGACCGCAACGGGCGTGCGCGGAATGCGAACGCCGGCCACTTCGTCGCCGGTGGCCGATGCGCGCGGGTGCGCAGCATTCATCCTGTCTCCTTCATGCCCCGTGCCCGGGGCGGAAAATCGTTCCATGCACGGCGGCGTGCGTCGCGCACCGGTACGCCGCTCAAAACGCGACGCAGCAGCGGCCGAAGGCTTCGCAGCGTTCGGCGGCCGCGCTTGCCGTCGGATAGCGCGACCGCGCGAAGCGGCGTCCGTGACTGTGCGCGCGGCATGCATCGACGCCGGAAGCCGCGCATGCGTCGCCCGCCGCCGATGCATGCGGCGCGGCGCGCCCGCCGGCGCCCGCCGCATCGGCGACGCCGCCTGAAGCGACCGGCGACCATGCCGGGCTGACGGGCGGAGGCGGCGGCGCCAGCGGCGAGAATTCCTGCTCCGCATGCACGACCTTGCCGTCGACGACCGTCAGCACCGACGACAGCGCCGGGATATGCCGCGCGTCGACCGTGAAGTAATCGTCGCTCAGCACCGCGAAGTCGGCGTACCGGCCGGGCACCAGCGCGCCCTTGCGATGCTCGTCCGCGGAGAACCACGCGCTGCCGACCGTGTAGCGGCGCAGCGCCTCCATCCGGCCGAGCCGGTTGCGCGCCGGATACAGCGCGGTGCCGCCCACGCTGCGCCCCGACACCATCCAGTACAGCGCGACGAACGGGTTGTAGCTCGCCGCGCCCGTCGCGCCCGAGCCGGCGCCGACCGGCAGCCCGGCCGCGAGCATCGCGCGGATCGGCGGCGCGCGCGTGGCCGCCGCCGCGCCATGGCGCGCGATGAACGCTTCGCCCTGGAACGCCATGCGCGGCTGCACGGTAATGCCGCCGCCGAGCGCCGCGACACGCGCGATATTGGCATCCGAAATCGTCTCGCAGCGGTCGAAGCTCCAGCGCAGCCCGTCGAACGGCGTGTCGCGATCCACCGCTTCGAACACGTCGAGGAAGCGGCCGATCGATTCGTCGTAGGTCGCATGCAGCCGGAACGGCCAGCGATGGCGCACGAGCAGCCGGACGATGGCCGCCAGCTCCACCTCGACCGATGCGGGCAGGTCGACGCGCGGTTCGAGAAAATTGCCCAGATCGACGGCCGAGAACAGCAGCCGCTCGCCCGCGCCGCACGCGCGCAGGAACGCGTCGCCGCGGCCGGGCGCCGTCAGCGCGATCCATGTCGCGAAGTCGTCGAGTTCCCGGCCGGCGTGCCGCGCGCCCAGCGCATAGGCGATGCGCGTCGTCAATTCGCCGCGCCGCGCGAGCGTCGCGACCGCCGCATAGTCGTCCGGATACGCGAGGCCGTCGCCGCCGGCGTCGATCGCGCTCGTCACGCCGACGCGGTTCAGCGCGCGCATGAACTGCCGCGTCGAGTTGACGCGGTCGTCCGCATCGAGCATGGGCGCGCGGGCGAGCGCCGCGCCGAGCACCGCCGGGTCCGGACGCGCGAGCAGCAGCCCGGTCGGCCGCCCATGGCGGTCGCGCCGCAGTTCGCCGCCGGGCGGATCGGGCGTGTCGCGCCCGTAGCCGAGCGCGCGCAGCGCGGCCGCATTCAGCCACGCACTGTCGGCCAGATGCTGGATGAACACCGGCGTATCGGGTGCGATCGCGTTGAGCTCGGCCGCCGTCGGGCCGCGCTTTTCCGCGAACTGCAGCGCGGTCCAGCCGGCCGCCACGCGCGCCCATTGCGGCGCGGGCGTGCGGCGTACCTGCCGGCCCAGCAGCTCGAGCGCGTCGGCCAGCGACGGCACGCCGTCCCAGCGCACCTCGAGGTTGAAGTTCATGCCGCCGCGGATCGCCTGCAGGTGCGCGTCGATCAGGCCCGGAATCACGGTACGGCCGTTCAGATCGATTCGGGTCGTGTCGTCGTGCGCATGGCGCAGCACGTCGCGATCGTCGCCGGTCGCGACGATGGTCCCGTCCTTCACCGCGAGCGCGCGAACGAACGAGCGCTGTTCGTCCTGGGTCGCGATCTTGCCGTTGAACACGACGAGGTCCGCCGAACGCGCGGGTTCCGTCGCTCTAAGCACCGTCGGGCCTCCCGTGCGCGCCCGCGCGCGACGCCATCCGACACGCGCGGCTTCCCGCCGCGCACCGGCAAGCGTCCACGGCGCGCGCGTCGGCACGCATGCTGCGATCGCGCGGCCGCCCTGCGGTACTCGGTTCGCGCATCGTTATGCCGCCTGCTGCGCCGCGTCGGCGGCATCGCGTCGCGTGCGCGTCAGGCACGGCGCGAGCGGCGCATCCGGACGGACGAAGTTCTGCACGCGCAGCAAGCGGCGCACGTCGTGGGCGCGCGAACGCGGATCGAAATGCCGCGCGACCCCGGCGACGAGCGCCGACGCCTGCGCGGTGTGCCCGCGCTCGATCAGGTGATCGGCGAGATCGAGCGAGCCGCGCAGCGCCCACATCGCGGCGCCCTGCGCGTTCGCGGTCTGGATCGCCATCTGCAGATGACGATGCCCGTCCGCCTCGTACGCGGCGGCGAGATCCGCGCCGACGGTACGTGCCTGTTCGAGCATCGCGACGCCTCTCACGCGCAGCAGTTCGGGAACGAACAGGTGCTCGCCGTGCGCGCGGCAGCGCGCGAGCGTCGCATCGAGCCGGGTGCACGCTTCATCCGCGCGGCCGGTTCGCACGAGGCCTTCCGCGTACGCGACGGTCAACGGCGCGAGCACGCGCCGGAAGCCGCTCGCCTCGACGCGCCGCAGCGCGGGTTCGAGCCGGGCGAGCCCGGCGCCGGGATGGCCGGCCTGGATGTCGAACTGGCCGGTCAGGCATTCGGCGTGACTGCGCCAGATGTCGAAGCCGTGCGCGTCGGCGGTCGCGCGCAGCGTCGCGAGATAGTCGGAGGTGATGTCGTGATCGCCGTAGCGCAGCGCGATCGGCACGGCGGCCGCGCCGAGCACGATGCACAGCGCGAGCGGCGACGGGCCGCGCCGCGCGCACTCGACCGCCTGCGCGGCGACGCGCATCGCGTGCTCGGGCTCGCCTTGCATCCACAGAAGACGGATCAGCATCGTGCGGCCCAGCGTCGCCATGTCGACGCCCAGCGCGGCCTGCGCGCACGGCGATTCGCCCGCGTCGGCAAGCTCGGCCGTCGCCGCTTCCAGCCGCTCGCGCGCCTGCGCATGCTCGCCGAAGTAATGCAGCGACGTCGCGACCATCGTGTTCGCCAGCAACCGCTGCGACCGGTCGCCGCGCCGCTCGGCCGCCCGCTCGAAGCGCGTCGCGTAGCGCAGCGATTCGTGAATGTCCGACAGCGTCAGCATCGTGTTCCACAGCCCGACCAGCGCGCGCGCGTCGAACGCATCGTCGCCGACGTGCGCGGCGAGACCGAGCGTGCGGTCCCACATCGCGGCGGCGGCCAGCGCGTCGCCGTCGGTATGCAGCAGCGCCGACGCGCAGGCCGCCCGCAGCCGCATCTCGCGCGCCGCGTCGACCGGGTCTGCCGCGCCCGTGTCGAGTTCGTCGAGCACCGCTCTCGCGCGCGCCGTGCACGCGCGCATCCGCGACGGCTCCAGCAGCGCGCGCGCCAGCCGGTCGGGCTCGGGCACGCCGGCGGCCTCGGCGGCGTCCGCCGGTTCGTCCAACGGTTCTTCCACGGCCAGCAAGGGCGCATCGGCAGGCGTCACGTCGGCGGGCGTCACGGGCGCGACGAGCCGCACGGGCGCACGCTCGCGCTCGTACGCCGCATGGCGCGCGACGATGCGCTCGAACTCGCCTTCGTTGTGCAGTTTTTCGAGCGCGTACGCACGCGTCGATTCGGTCAGCCGGTAGCGCGCATACGCGCCGTGGAACTCGACGGTCACCAGCGATTTCGCCACCAGCTCGCCGAGCACCGCGATCATGTCCGCGGCCGACGTGCCGGGCTCGGTGGCGACCGCGTATGCGGCATCGAACGAAAACGGCCCGATGAAGCACCCCATCCGGCGAAACAGCGCGCGCGCGGCCCGATCGAGCAGCACGTAGCTCCAGTCGAACGTCGCGCGCAGCGTCTGATGACGCGGCAGCGCCGAGCGCAGCCCGCCCGTCAGCAGGTTCAGCCGGTCGTCGAGACGCGACGCGACGACCGCGAGCCCGAGCGTCGCCACGCGCGCCGCGGCCAGTTCGATCGCGAGCGGCAGCCCGTCGAGGCGCCGGCAGATGTCGCCGATCAGCCGCACGCCGGCTTCGTCCACCGTGCACTCCGGCGCGGCCGCGCGCACGCGCTCCAGGAACAGCTCGACGGCCGAACAGCGGACGATTTCGTCGGCGGACGCGTTGCCGTCCGGCACCGCGAGCGGGCTCATCCGCAGCACCGCTTCGGCCGAGATGTGCAGCGGCTCGCGGCTCGTCACGAGCACGCGCAGCGAGCCGGCGCTCGACGTCAGCGTTTCGACGAGGCTCGCCACCAGGTCGACGATGTGCTCCGCGTTGTCGAGCACCAGCAGGCAGCGCGACGCTGCGAACGCGTCGCCGATGCGGTCGATGGCGGGCACGCCCTGCGTGTCGAGGCCGAGCTCGGCGGCGAGTGCGATCAGCATGTCGTCGCGTGTCGACGCGCGCGCCAGTTCCACGAACAGCACGCGCTCGCGCGAGCGGCTGCGCACGCCGTGCGCGACGCGCACGGCAAGACTCGTCTTGCCGATGCCGCCCGCGCCGACGAGCGTGACGACCGGCGTGCGTTCGAGCATGTCGACGATCTGCGCGATTTCGGCGTCGCGCCCGACGAGCGGCGCGGGCAGCGACGACGCGGGCACATCGGGCAACGCGACGACGGGCGGCGCCGCCTCGACGGCCGGCGCGTCGACCACGGGCACGAGGTCCGGGCCGGACGACGTGCTCGCCACCAGCAGGTAGCCGCGCCCGGGCACCGTCTTGATCAGATCGCGGCTCGCGCCGAGCGCCTTGCGCAGCGTCGCCACGTGCACCTGAAGCCGGTTTTCCTCGACGATCAGGCCCGGCCAGACCGCGTCCATGATGTCGTCCTTCGACACGACCGAACCGCTCGCGCGGTGCAGGACTTCGAGAATGTCGAGCGCGCGCGCGCCGATGCGCAGCGACGCGCCGTGCTGGCGAATGTCGCGCTGCTCGAAATCCACAGACAAAGTTCCGATCTGGATCATGGCCGCCTCCGGTCCCTCGGGATGGCTGCCCGATGAACGCGGCAGTTCACCCGGCAGGAAGTCCGCGTCCGGCGCGCCGTTGCACCGGACGGAAAATGTCGAATTCCGGACCGAGTGTAGACGGGTGGCCGCCGAAAATCTTGAAGGAAAATGCGCTCTGGCCGCCGATTTCGGTCGGGCGCGACCGGCACGATCACTTGCGTGTAAAAGTGGGGCGCTATACTCTGCCGGGCCGCTCGCGCAGGCGTTGAGCCGGACTGCGCACGCATCGCGCGCATGCATTGAAAGCACTTTGTAATGATGGCCGGTGGACGTTTATGCAAATTCATTTTGAACGTTCGCGTGCGCATCTAAACTGGACTCGTCATTTCACGCTCCGAGTCCCTCGCTGGGGAATTCCATGTCAGACTCCGTCATCGCCGCGCCGGTGGCATCGCCTCCGCGGCGGCCGAAAGACACGCTCGGCTGCGTGTCGAGCCTGCTGGCAAAGGATGTCGAGACGGCATCCGGCGGCCTGAGGCTGCACCGCAAATGCATGCGCGAAGCGCACGTCGAACGCATCGAGATGCCGCCGTGCGACCGCGGCTTCCTGGTCGGCGTGTCGCTGGGCGGCGGCCATCGCCGCACGCTCTATGGGCGCGCCGGCGCGAGCGAGCGCCGGTTCCAGCATCACTCGATCTACATTCGCGATTTTTCCCGTCATTTCCACGCGGACCTGTACGGCAACTTCGACTTCGTGCTGGTCGAGCTGCCGCATGCGTATCTCGAACGCGTCGGCCCCGAGCACGGCGGCCAATCGATCGGCGGCCTCACGTGCCGCCCCGACGTACGCGATCCGGTGCTCGGCCATCTCGCGCACGCGGTAGCCGACAGCCTCGACGCAGGCGGCCCGCTGAACGCACTGTTCATCGAACAGATCGGGCTTGCGATGGGCACGCATCTGGTGCGCCGCTACGGCAATGCGCGCACGCGCGAACTCGAACGCAAGGGCGTGCTGTCTCCCGCGAAGGTGGCGCGCGCGCAGGAGCTGTTGATGGAAAAGGCGGACCTCGGCGTGTCGATCGAGGAAGTGGCGAACGAATGCGACCTGTCGCGCGGTTATTTCATCCGTGCGTTCTCGCGCACCACCGGCCGCACGCCGCACCAGTGGCTGCTCGAACAGCGCGTGACGCGCGCCCGCGAGCTGATCGAGACGTCCGACATGACGCTGGCCGACATCGCGATCGCGTGCGGCTTCGCCGATCAGAGCCATCTGAACCGCGTATTCGCCCGGATCGTCGGGCATCCGCCCGGCGCGTGGCGGCGCGCACGGTCGCGCTGATCGGCCTTCCATGCCGTTGGCAAGCAGGTCGAAGGTGCAAGCAGGATCGGAAAGCATGGCGACAAACCTGCGTGCCGAACCGGTCGCACAGTGCGGGCATCTGCCGCACGAGGAACAACCCGGGCGCGTCAATGCGCTGCTGCCCGCTGTCCCGAGGCGATCGATCTGTCCCATATTCAGTGTCCGCGTGGCGTCGCGCGGATCGTGCCGCATGCCAATCGCAATGCCGCCTCGGTGGGCGGCGTGTCGGCGAGGCCGTCGAGCACCGTGAAATCGCGAATCGTGCCGAGGCAGCGAACCGCGCTGACGCGAACCCCGGCGAGCATCAGCTTGCGGGCGTAGGCTTCACCGTCGTCACGTGCGACATCGTTTTCAGCCGTGACGATCAGCGCGGGAGGCAGGTCTTCGAGATCCGTGTAACTCGCGTTTAGCGGCATGGCGATTGTTTCGCCGAGGTTTTCTGACGGAAAGCGCGTCCGTGCATGCATGCGCCCGGTGTGCGCGGTCAAGCCGGGGCCGTCGGCGTATCCCGCTGCCGACGCGCCCGCCGTGCTTGTGGAAAACGTCGGACACAGCATGATCTGAAGCGCGATACGGGGACCGCGGCGCGCCTTGGCGAGCAGCGCGAGGGTCGCGGCGAGATGACCGCCCGTGCCTTCGCCGGCGACGATAAGGGCGCCGCCGTCGAGATTCAATGCGCGTGCGTGCTCGTGCAGATGGGCGAGCGCGGTGAACGCCTGCTCGTTTTGGGTCTGAAAGCACGCAGCGGGTGCCGACGTGTAATCGACGAGTACGACGGCCGCCTCGGAGTCGGTGGCGATCCTGCGCGCGAGCCGGTTGTCGCTTTGGCAACCCGCGAAGCTCGTGCCGTCCGGCAGGAAGAGCACGGCGGGCAGCGGCATCGGCGCCGCCTGCGGCGGTCGTACGATCCGTATCGTGAAATCCGAGGCCGCCGCGCCCGCTTTCAGCGCGATTTCTTCGGCGTGCATCGCGTCCGTGGCATCGCCGTTTGCCCATTCGCGCAAACGCTCTGCCGGAACCCCTGCCTCGGTGGCATGGTCGACGAACGATTGCGTTTCCGCATCGAGGACCGGATACGAATCCGCGGATTGGATCAGGCCCGGTGCAGCGTCTTCGGGCAGACGGGCAGACGTGAAATCGTTCATGGGGCAGTTTCCGATGAGTGAGCTTGCTTGTCGATCCGGCACCGTTGGCCGTCGACAGAACAAATTTTCATCGGATGCCCGCACGAGCGACAGTTAAGCGTTGCTAAGAGGCGTTAAGCCCGTGTCCAGCAAAGCGTTCAGGCCAGTGACGCACGCTTCGAGCCGATTTACCGTCGCTTCATGTCTACGCACCGCGCATTGCCGCGGCTTCCAGCAAATGCACCTGTAACCACGATGGCGTGTTCGCCCGTCCGGCTTCGATCAATGCGTTAGCGCTCCCTGCGTCGCCAGCGCGCGCGAACACTTCGAGTTGCATCGGGGTGGCGCCTGCCGGCGTGACGGGCCTCCCTTCGTGAATGGCCTCGAAGCCCTCGCCCCATTTGTCCCAATACGCGAGACCGCGCCGGCGCGTGCGCTCGCGAAGCCGCGCGGTCCATTCGCGCGCGAGCGTCACTTCGCCTTCCCATGTCGCGACGGCGATCGAGCCGATCGCGAGCCCATAACAGACGGTCAGATCGTGATCGATCGCGAGCGCCTCCGTCGCGCAGTCGCGCGCGAGCGCCATCGCCGCGTCGGTCTCGCCCTGCAGCCACAGAATGCGCATCAGAATGGCAATCGCAGCGATATGCGCGTCGACCTGCGCGTGATTCGCGTGCGTCGCGCGCACCGGGTCCTTGTCGCGAGCCATCACCGCTTCGATCAATGCGCGCGCGATATCGTGGTCCCCGAGGAAGTGATGTGACAACGCGCACATCCGCTCGCCGGTTTGCGTCGTCGAAAAATCGCCCGTGCGTGCGGCGGCAGCGCGAAACGCACGCGCATGTTCGAGGCTTTCCGCGTACGTGCCCGCGAGCGTCCGATGCGCCCACACGCCCCACAGCATGCGCAAGGCGAGCCGATCGTCGCCGAGGCGCTGCGCGGCGGCCTGTGCGGCGTCGAACGCGTTCGCCATCTCCGCCGTCGGCCCACGCGTGTGCCAGAGCGCGTGACCGTACGCGGCGAGCAGCTCGATATGCTGCTCCTTGCCCGCCAGATCCGAGTTTTCCGCGGCAGCGATCGCGCGCTCGGCCATCCCGAGGAACTCGTGAGGTAGCGAAAGATGAAACCACAGCGGCGCCGTCGCGATCAGCAGGTCGATCGCGAGCTTCGGCTCGCCATCCTGGCCGGCCGCCCAATCGAACGCGGCTCGGACGTCGTCGATTCGCTGGCTGTGAATCGCGAGCCACTGACGCGGCGCCTTGCCTTCCCACGCCGCCACGGGGTCGGCAAAGCTCGCACAGCAGTACGACGCATGGCGGCGGCGCGCGTCATCGCGCTCGCCCGCCTCTTCAAGTCGCATGGTTGCGTAATGGCGCGTTGTGTCGAGCAGTCGATAGGGATGGTCCGAATCGTCGATTGCGCAGGCGATCAGCGACTTGGCGATCAGGCCGGTGACGGCGTCGAAGGCTGCGACGTCGTCGACGTCGCCACCGGCCGCGACAGCCGCCGCGGCATCCATGCCGAACGCGGCCCGCATGACCGAGAGGCGGCGCAGCACCTGGCGTTCCTCCGGCCCGAGCAACTCATAGCTCCAGTCGAGCGTTGCGCGCAGCGTCTGCTGGCGCGCAAGCGCCGTGCGGCGGCCCTGCGTGAGCAGCGCGAAGCGGTCGTCGAGCCGCGCTGCAATCGAATGCACGTCCATCAAGCCGACGCGCGCCGCCGCAAACTCGATCGCGAGCGGGATACCGTCGAGCCGTCGGCAAATATCGATAACGGGGCCCAGATTCGCGTCGCTCAACGCAAACCGGTCATTGGCGGCGCGCGCGCGGTCCTGAAACAGCGCGATCGCCGGGAACTGCACGGCGTCGTGGAGGCTCACGCCTGCGTCGGTTTCGGGCGACGGCAACGCGGCGAGGCGATGGACGGATTCGCCTTCCGCGCGCAGCGGCTCGCGGCTCGTAACCAGCAGATGCACGCCGGACGCGCCTTGCAGCAGTTGCTCGGCGAGCACGGCAATGGCATCGATCAGATGCTCGCAGTTATCCAGCACCAGCAGCACCGGCGATGCTCCCAGCGCCTGGATAAGGTCGGGTACCGGATCGCCGCTGGAGACGGCAACGCCGAGCGCCGAGGCGACCGTACTGGCCGCGCTCGCGGCCGCCGAAACCGGCGCGAAATTGACGAACACGGCGCGCATGCCGGTGCGCTGTGTGAAGCGATGCGCGACAGCGATGGCGACGGTCGTCTTGCCCATGCCTCCCGGGCCCGCGATGGTCAGCAAGCGTCGCTCGGGCAAGTGGTCGGTCAGGCCTGCGATGACGTCGTCGCGGCCTATCACGCGAGCGAGCGTGACCGGTAGACCGCGTGAACCGCTTTCGGCCCCGGCGGAAGGCCGGGCGGCGTGCGTATGAGGCCGTGGCGCGGCAGGGTCCACGGCTTCGGCCCGGGTAACGGGCGCGGCGAAACGATAGCCGCGTCCGGTCTCATTGACGATGTAACGCACACCGTCCGGTCCGTCACCGAGCACCTTGCGCAGCGCCGACAGATGCACGCGCAGCGCGCCTTCCTCGACGACGTTGTCCACCCAGACGCTGTCGCACAGATTGCGCGTGGAGACCAGCGCGCCCGCCTGCTCGACCAGTACGACGAGAATGTCGAGCGCGCGGCTACCGATTTTCAGCGGCGTCCCGTCCTTGAGCAGGACCCGTTGCGGAAATTGCAGCGTAAAAGGGCCGAACGCGAGGCTGTAAGGAGCGGTCATCGAGAGCGTCATCGCGCGGGTTGAGTGTCGGCCAATACGGTGCGCCGGGCGCGCGCATTGACGCAAAAACAGCCAATCATTGCTCAAAAGCGCGGTACGCGCCCTTAAAATATCTTAAAAAAACCTGTCTTGTTGCAGCCGACGAGGATCGGCACGGCTCCGGGCGCCGACTTAGCAACGCTTAACAAGTCGTAACTGGCCCGATGCGCGTCTCCCCGCCAACATGGCTCCATGCAAGCCAATCAATGATCGGAGGTCGAGATGGAGCGTCTGAAAGCGCTGGAGGTATTCAAGGCAGTGGCGGACCACGGCAGTTTCACGCGGGCAGCGGACGCCACCAATCTTGGCGTACCGTCGGTGAGCCGCGCGGTGCAGGATCTCGAAACGATGCTCGGTGTGCAACTCTTCAACCGGACCACGCGCCGCGTCGCGTTGACCACGGCGGGCCATGCGGTACTCGAGCGCGTCGCTGGCGTCCTGTCCTCCTATGAAGACCTCGCGCGCACCGGCAGCGACGAAGCCGGCGATTGCGCGGGTAACGTCCGCATCGAGGTGCCGGCAATCTTCGATACCGCCCGCCTCACCTCCGTCCTGGTCCGCTTCATGCGTGCGTGGCCGAAAGTACGGGTCGACGTGCGGCGCGTCGATCACCTGGCCGATACGCTCGGCGATCTTGCGGACCTCGCAATCGTCGTCGGTCGCTCGGCGCCGTCGTCGTGCATCGCGCGATCGCTCGCGGCCGTGCCTCTCGGGCTCTATGCGAGTCCTGCCTGGCTCGAACGGACCAACGATCTCGCTCACCCGCTCGACGTGCCTGCCGAAGCTTGCCTCGCGACCGGCGCACAGCATTCGGTATGGACGGTCAGCCATGAAGCATCCGGGGAGTGTGTGTCGCTTGCCCCGCGCGCGGCGCTGCGCACGAATTGTCCTCATGCGCTGCTCGCGGCGGCCGTCGACGGCGAGGGAGTAGCAATCCTGCCCGACCCGCTCGCACACGCGGCGCTCAATCGCGGCGAACTCGTGCGTGTGCTCGATGCGTGGCAGGTGGCGCCACTGGAAGCCTGCCTCGTCTACCGGTCCAGACGCAATCTCCCCGCGCGGGTGCGCAGATTGACCGAGTATTTGCTCGACGCCTTCGCCGAGCAACGAGACGAGGTTGGCGCCATGGCGGCTGTACCGAACATTGCCCGAATTGCAGCGACGCAGGCGACGCTCACGCCGTGCGCAGCTTGATGAAGATTTTGCTGATACGAATGCAGGGGAAACAACGAAATGATGGTTGATTTTGCTGGATGTCTGCTGGACGTGTCGTCGCGGTATCTCGGACTCGCGATCAAGAACCGCACGGTCGTGGCTTACGTCGAGGCCGGACCAGGACACGCCACGCGCGCGAGCGATTCACCTCGTGGCGCGTCGTCCGCCAGAACGCCGCAGCATGCGCGCGGCCACGGACGTGGCCTCGCCGATGTAGCCGGCCCGTCAGAGGAGCGATGTGACGGCACTTCGCGTGCGGTGACGAAGGACGCCGGGCGCCGGCTCGTCACCGCACCGGCGTCGCGTCATAGTTGACCGGCACCCAGTCGTATTGCGCACCATCCCGGCGCAGGTGGCCGAGCCCGGGAAAGGCGATATGCGCGGCGCCGACGAGATAGCGCCGATCGGCGACGCGCTTCAGCGTGTCCCGTCGCGTGCGGCGGGCCGCGCCCGCATCGCTGTCGTACTGGACCGTCGCGTCGACGTCGCGCAACTGGATCGCCGCCACGTGCACGATGTCGCCCCACGCGAGCAAGCCCGCATTGCCGCTCTCGATCAGATAAGCCGTATGGCCCGGCGTATGGCCGGGCATCGGCACCGCGCGAATGCCGGGCGCGAGGGTCGCTTCGCCGCGAAACGTCTTGAAGCGGCCGGCCGCGACGTAAGGCGCGACCGCCGCCGCGGCCGCATCGAAGAACGACGCGAGGAACGCCGGCGCTTGCGCCTTGTTGGCGGGATCGAGCCAATACGCAGCCTCGACGGCGTTCACCCGAACGACGGCATTCGGAAACGTCATCGCGCCGTTCGATACGATGCCGCCCACATGATCCTTGTGCAGATGCGTGAGCAGCACTTCGTCGATCTGCCCCGGCGCGTAGCCGGCCGCGCGCAGGTCGTCGACCAGCTTGCCGCAGCAGTCGCCGTACAGCGTGCCGGCGCCCGCATCGACGAGGATCCGTTTCGATCCGGTATCGACCAGGAATGCGTTGATCGATCCCTGCACGGGCGGTTCGAGGAACGCGCGGTCGAGGTCGCGCCGGATCTCGTCCTTCGAGATGTCGCGAAACACCGTGTCGACCGGAAACGGATGGGTGCCGTCGGACAGCGCGATCACCGTGAAGTCGCCGATCTTCTGCCGATAGAAGCCGGGGGGCTGCCGGCCCGCGCCGGGGGCCGGCGCCGTGGACTGCGCTTCGGGTTGCGCATTGGCACGGGCGTCGGACGACGCCTCGGCCTGCGCGAACGCCGCGGATGCGAGCAGGCCCGCACATCCGGCCACGACGAGCAAACGGGCCGCATGCACGACGCACCCGTGCCGGAACAGGGTCTTCATATGTTCTCCGTGACGAACCGGACGCCCGCCCGGCCACGAACGGACCGACCCGAGCGACACGCGATGTGGCCGAGCTTATCGGGCGCCTTGGCGAAAATCCCGCGCGTGGCCTGAATTGTCCTGAAGACTGGTACGCGCGCGCGGCCACCACGCCGGCCGGCGCTAGAATGCGAACCGCATGCACCCGGACCTTACGACCCGCATCGAGGCGACCCCATGGACAAATTCTCCGCGCTGCGCGCCTTCGTCGAAGTCGCGGAAGCCGGCGGCTTCTCGAGCGCGGGGCGCCGGCTCGATCTCGCCGCTTCGTCGGTCGTGCGCGCGGTGGACGCGCTCGAGGCGTCGCTCGGCACCGTGCTGCTGAACCGCACGACACGGCAGGTCACGCTGACCGATGCGGGCGCCGTCTACTATGCGCGGGCGAAACGCGTGCTCGGCGAACTCGCCGATGCCGACGCGCTGGTGGCCGATCGCGGCGACGCGCCGTCCGGCCCGCTGCGCGTGTCGGTCCCGGTCGCCTACGGTGTACGCCGCATCGCGCCGCACGTCGCCGCGTTCGTCGCGCGCCATCCGAAGCTCGACCTCGACCTGCAACTGACCGACGAACGCGTCGATCTCGTGTCCGCGCGGATCGACGTCGCGATCCGGCTCGGCGACGCGGCCCCGACCGCGGAAGTCGTCGCGCGGCCGCTCGGCACGTTCCGGCGCTACGTGGTCGCGAGCCCTGCCTACCTCGACGCGCACGGCACGCCCGCGACCCCGGGCGAACTGGTCGATCACGCGTGCCTGCGCTTTCACTTCGGCGTCGACCAGCAGACGTGGACGTTCGCCGGCGCGCAACGCACGACGCAGGTCGTCGTCACCGGCCGGCTGAAATCGAATCACAGCGAGGTGCTGCGCGAGGCCGCGCTCGACGGCGCCGGCATCGCGCTGTTGCCCGACTGGCTGATCGATGCGGACCTCGAAGCAGGCCGCCTGCAGCGGCTGTTCGATCAATACGACGTGACGCCGGGCTCGGCACGCGCGGTGATCACCGCGCTGTACCTGCCGAACCAGCGCGGCTCGAAGCGCGTGAGCGCGTTCATCGATTTCGTCGAATCGCTCGCCCGCGCACAGGCCTGACACGCGCGGCGCCGCGCGACGCGTCACCAGCCGAACTTCGCTTCCATCCCGAGATAGTCGGCATTGCGTGCGCCGAGCGCGCGAATCGACGAGCCGAGCTGGAAGTGCACGGCCTCGAGCGCGAGCGCGACGTTCGCGTTCACGAGCCAGTCGACACGCGCCTGTGCATACATCCCCGTCCACGCGCCGCCCTTGCCGGCCGTGCCCGGCACCGCCGACATCCCCTGCCCGTAGATCGCGTCGGCGGTCGTCTGCCGCCACTGGAAGCCGACGGCGGTGAGCACCGTCACCGAGCTGGCCGGCTTGAACGTCAGCGACGGCTTCACGTGGATCAGGTTGCTGTATCCGGTATAGCCGGCCAGCGTGAAGTAATAGCCGTTCGGAAACATCGGGTTGAACGTCCCGACGCGCCGGTCGCCCGGATGCGCGTCGCCCGATGCGCCATCGACCTGGATGCCGACGCGCGGCGTGCCGGCCGTCTTCGCGAACGTGTAGCCGCCCAGCGCGCCGAACGCCCACGCGCCGACCGTGTCCTGCCCGACGTGGCCGGTCTGCAGCATCGCCTCGACGTCCCAGTCGAACCCGTCGGTCTTGCCCGCGTAGCGCATGTCGAACACGTCGCGCCGCTCGGTGCCGGAGGCATCCGGATAGCGCGCGTTGTCGCGCGTATAGCGCGACCAGTACGCGGACAGATCGCCGGGCCCCGTGCCGGTGCGCTCGACGCGCACGCCGTCGAACCGCAGGTGCCGGTTCGACACGTCGTCGAACACGGCCGCATTGCGATACTGCACCGGCCGCGTCACATAGCCGATCAAGCGCCATTTGCCGATTTCGTAATCGGTCCACAGTCCGTCGTACGCCTGCCGCACGTTCGGGCCGTCGCGCACCGACACGAAGCGCTGCAAGTCGAACGCCATCTCCTGCCGGCCGACCCGCGTCTTGAACGTGCCGGGCCCCAGTTGATCGACGTACGCGACGAACGCCTGTTCGAGGTCGAGCTGATCCTTGTCGACCGGGCCGACCGTGTCCTTGCCGAACGGCCGCGCATCGACGAACTGCACGAACGCCTGGAAATGCCCGCGATAGCGCAGGTCCGCATGCACGTTCGCGCGCTGGATCACGTAGTTGTCGTCGTGCGCGGCGCCGAGGCCGAACAGCGGCGCGTTGTTCAGTTCGAAGCGCTCGCGCAGGTTGGCGCCGAGCGACAGGTAGGTCGACGGGTCGTCGCCGAGCCGTATGTATTTCAGCGCGTCGAACGGCTTGCGCGGCACGCACGGATTCGCGAGCACCGACCAGTCTTCCTGCCAGCGGTTGAACGACACCGTCGGGCGCTTCGCGGTGCACGCCGCCGCGGCGGCGGCCGGCGACGCGGCCGCGCCGGCCGCCGCCACATTGGCATCGACAGCGGCATCGGCGCCGACGGCCGACCCCGCGTGCAACGCGGCGCCGCCCGCCAGCACGACGCACGGCAGCGCACCGCGCCACGATCGCTTCATCGGCCGGCGCACCGTCATTTCGACCGCGCGTGGATTTCGGCGACGTAGCCGCCCGGGAACTGCACGAGCGCCGCGTCGCGGCCGTCCGACTTGAACGGCGGCACGAGCACCGTCACGCCCGCGGCTTCGGCCTGCTTCAGCGTCGCGGCGAGATCGGCCACTTCGTAGCCCGTCATTTCGCGCCCGAACGGGTAAGGCAGGTGGCCGTCGGTCGCGAGCACGGTCATCTTGCCGAAGCCCGACTCGATGCGAATGCGGCGGTACGTGTCGTTCGGCCGGCCGATCTCGATGCCCGGCGCATGGCGCACGTCGGACACGATCTTGCCATGCGAGAACGCGGCGAAATCGCGTGCGAGCTTGCTCGCGCTTTGCGGCGATACGTACACGCGGTTCTCCGGCACCGTCTGCAGCGGGTCGTAGTTCGGCGCCTGCGTGTGCCAGTACAGCTGCATGTTCACGCCGCCCGGCCAACGGACGATCGCGTCGCGGCCGATCGGGTCGGGGAACGTCGTCACGACGATGTCCGCGCCATGCGCGCGCGCCGACTTCACCGCGACGTCCATGTCGGTGACGAGATAGCCGGTGCGTTCCTCGCAGAACGGATACGGGATCGGCGTCTTGAAGCCGAACACCGAGATCGTGCCGACCGGCGTCAGCACGAGTTGCGACATCGTCTGGCTCGGCGTCGGCGTGACCTGGAACACGCCCTGCTTCGACTTCTTGCCGCCGAACGTCGCGACGAAGCTGTCCGTGAAGCGGTCGAAGTCTTCGGGTGCGACGCACACGTGGGTCGTGTCGTATTGCGGGCCGACCGCAATCGCGGGGGAGCGCGCCGCGGCGGCCGGCGACGCGATGTCGTCGAGGTGGGTTTCGTCGGCGAGTGCCGGCGCGCCGGCCAGCAGCGCGGCGAGCACGGCCGACGACGCGGCGGTGATGCGCAGCATGTTGCGCAGATTCAGTGAACTCATCGGTTTTCTCCTTGATGGTGACGCGCGCGGCGTGGCGCCGCGCGCGGATTCGGATTCAGCGGAAGGCAAGCCACTCATCCAGGCGGCCCGGACGGCAGGCGAGAAACACGCGCCGCGAGCGGCGGCGTGCGGCTCCCTGCCGGGGCGTTGCAAGCGGTATGCACGCGATATCAGATCGCCCAGCACGAACAGCCGAACGCGCCCCAGAAGCCCTTCGCGTCCGACGTCGGCAACGCGCTGGCCCATGCGCTCGCGTGCGCATGCTGGTGAAGGTTGCATTCGTTCGCGCAGCCGCACATCGCGGCGGCCGCCGCACGTTGCAGCGGCGCGCCGCTACGCTGCGTCGCGCCCCAGCCGCCATAGCCGCCGAACTCGCGCACCGGCGACCAGTCCGGCATCGCCGGCGGGATCGGCGCGTCGTGCGACGCGAACGGCCCCGCGCCCCACACGATCTTCCCGTCGACCACCGTCAACAACGCGGTCGTGGCGGCGATATCGTCCTCCGCGCACCCGAAGAAATCGCGATCCGGGACGACCAGGTCGGCAAGCTGCCCCACCGCGATCCGGCCTTTCTTGCCTTCCTCGTTCGAGAACCACGTCACGTACTCGGTCCACATCCGCAGCGCGGTTTCGCGATCGAGCAGGTTGCGCTGCGGATACATGCGCATGCCGCCCACCGTCTTGCCCGTCACGAGCCACGCGAGCGACACCCACGGGTTGTACGATGCGACGCGCGTCGCGTCGGTGCCGGCCGATACCTTGAGCCCCTTCGCGAGCATCTTCGCGACCGGCGGCGTCGCCTCGGCGGCCTGCGCGCCGTAGCGTTCGACAAAGTATTCGCCCTGGTACGCCATCCGGTGCTGAACCGCGATGCCGCCGCCGAGCGCGGCGATCCGGTCCATCGATTTTTCGGTGATCGTTTCCGCGTGATCGAAGAACCAGTTCAGCCCGTCGAGCGGGATGTCCTCGTTGACCTTCTCGAACACGTCGAGCGCGCGGCTGATGGTTTCGTCGTAGGTCGCGTGCATGCGCCACGGCCAGCGGTTTTCCGCGAGCACGCGCACGACGCCTTCGAGGTCGTCCTCCATCTGCGCGGGCAGGTCCGGACGCGCGACGCGGAAATCTTCGAAGTCGGCCGCGGAAAACGCCAGCATCTCGCCCGCGCCGTTGTTGCGGAAGTAGTCGGTGCCGTCGTGGTACTTGACGCTCTTCGTCCAGTTCACGAAGTCTTCCTTCTCCGCGTTCGGCTTCTGCGTGAACAGGTTGTACGCGATCCGGATCGTCATCTCGCCCGCGTCGTGCAGCTTGCGGATCACTTCGTAATCGTCGGGATAATTCTGCGAGCCGCCGCCCGCGTCGATCACGCCCGTCACGCCGAGCCGGTTCAGCTCGCGCATGAAATGACGCGTCGAGTTGTACTGATATTCGAACGGCAGCTTCGGGCCCTTCGCGAGCGTCGCGTAAAGGATCGTCGCGTTCGGGTTCGCGAGCAGCAGGCCGGTCGGGTTGCCGGCGGCATCGCGCAGGATGGTGCCGCCCGGCGGCTCCGGCGTGTCCTTCGTATAGCCGACGACACGCAGCGCGGCCGCGTTCAGCAACGCGCGATCGTACAGGTGCAGGATGAACACCGGCGTGTCCGGCGCGACTGCATTGAGTTCGTCGATCGTCGGCAGCCGCTTCTCCACGAACTGGTGTTCGGTGAAGCCGCCGACCACGCGCACCCACTGCGGCGCGGGCGTCACGGCGACCTGACGCTTGAGCATCTCCATCGCGACCGCGAGCGACGGCACGCCGTCCCAGCGCAGTTCCATGTTGTAGTTCAGTCCGCCGCGAATCACGTGGCAGTGGTTGTCGATCAGGCCCGGCAGCACGCCGCGGCCGCCGAGATCGATCGTCTTCGTCGCGCGGCCCGCGAGCGGCATGACGTCCGCGTCGCTGCCGACGGCGACGAAGCGGCCGGCGGCAATCGCGACTGCCGTGGCGACGGGGTTCGTGCGGTCGAGCGTCGTGAATCGTCCGTTATGCAGGATCAGATCCGGTTGGGTCACGGTTGCGGTCATGTGCATCACCTCTTGTTGATCAGAAGCCAAACAGCTGTTTCACGGTGGGTAAGGCTTGCACGCCGATCAGCATGCCGAGCAACCCGACCAGCGCAATCAGCGGCGGTGCGGGAGAGCGAACCTTGATGGCGCTGTAAATCACACCGATCAGCAGGCCCGCACCAAGGGAAACCAGATAAGGTTCCATGCGATAAATCTCCCGGACAAATTCAAATGCAGGCGCAGTGTTTCGAACGGCATGCCGCGGGCGGCATTCGTGTTTCGGTCACGTCCGCCGCCCGCGGCAAGGGAGCCCATGCGGCGCGTTCGCATCGAACCCGCCGCACCGGCATCGGCCGTTACAGGCCGTCAGCGCTTACTTCGCCGGAACGGGCGCGATCGACTCGTGCGGCGTCGCGGTGCGCTGCGGCGCCTTGTGGAGCATCGTGTACGCGTAGTCCACGCCCATCCCGTACGCGCCCGAATGCTCCTTCGCGATCGCCATCACCGCGTCGTACGTCTCGCGGCGCGCCCAGTCGCGCTGCCATTCGAGCAGCACCTGCTGCCACGTGACCGGCACCACGCCGGCCTGCACCATGCGCTGCATCGCGATATCGTGCGCCGCCTGCGTCGTGCCGCCCGATGCGTCGGCGACCATGTAGATCTCGTAGTCGCCTTCCAGCATCGCGCACAGCGCGAACGTCGTGTTGCAGACTTCGGTCCACAGGCCCGACACGACCACTTTCTTGCGGCCGTTCGCGGCCAGCGCGTCGCGCACCTTCTGGTCGTCCCACGAGTTCATCGACGTGCGTTCGAGCGTCTTCTGGTTCGGGAACACGTCGAGCAGCTCGGGATAGGTGTGACCCGAGAAGCTCTCGCTTTCGACCGTCGTGATCGTCGTCGGGATGTTGAAGACCTTCGCGGCCTTCGCGAGGCCGATGACGTTGTTCTTCAGCGTCTGGCGATCGATCGACTGCACGCCGAACGCCATTTGCGGCTGCTGGTCGATGAAGATCAGCTGGCTGTTGTGCGGGGTAAGTACTTCAAGCTTGGGGTTGCTCATGATGGTGATGTCCTTTGACGCGGAGAAAGATGAGGCTTGCCTGGCCGACGCATCCGCGCGGCGTCCGATGCGCGGTGTCGGAAGCGTCGGCAGCCGGCCTGCGTCATTCAATACGCGAATGCGCGACCGCACCAGTTAATTGTTCTGATTCTCGCCACGCGCTGAATTCAGACTGAAAAGATCTGAATTTCATTGAATGCGCTGACGACGAACGCGCAGACCTGATAGGCTGGCCCAACACTTTCGGATCGACGCCAGCCCGGTATTCATCCGTATTTCTAACGGCCGTCACTCCATTCCACATCCATGAAACCGTACATTGCTTCACTTCTCGCCGGCATCCTCGCCGGCGTCGTTTACGCGCTGATCGGCGTGCAATCGCCGGCGCCGCCCGCCGTCGCCCTGGTCGGCCTGCTCGGCATTCTGGCCGGCGAGCAGATTCTTCCCGTGGTGCGCCGGATGTTCGACGGCATCCGCCCGGGAACCGCGTGGCGCGACGCGAAGTGCAGCCAGCACATGTTCGGCGCACTGCCCGGCGCGCACGCGGATGCTGCCGTGAAGCGCCGCGAATCGACGCCGACGTGACAGGCGGATGTCGAGCGCATGCGGCGGCGGCCCGACGGTTGGCGCACATGCGTGCGTGTCTCGGTACGTCGGACGACGAACCGTTTTGAACCGTACTGGATTCAGCGTCGCTCGACGGCGCGACATCGGCTGATGCCCTTGCCGTAGCGGAACTCGTGATGAAGCTGTCATTCGAAGCACTCGAGGCACTGGACGCGATCGACCGCACCGGTACGTTTGCCGACGCGGCGGAGTTGGTGCACCGCGTGCCGTCCGCACTGACATACGTCGTACAGAAGCTCGAGAACGATCTCGGCGTCGCGTTGTTCGATCGCAGCGGGCGTCGCGCGAAGCTCACGCGCGCGGGTCGCGTCGTCGTCGAGGAAGGCCGCCGCCTCCTTCATGCCGCCGAACAACTCGAACGGAAGGCGCAGCGTGCGCAGCAAGGTTGGGAAACCGAGGTCCGCGTCTGCATCGCCGAGATACTGCCCTTCGACATGATGTGGCCATACGTCCACGCGTTCTACGATCTTGAAATGGACACGCGGCTGCGACTCTCCACCGAAGTGCTCGGCGGCACCTGGGATGCGCTGATTTCGCGGCGGGCCGACCTGATCGTCGGCGCGGCCGGCGAGCCGCCGGAACTGCCGGACATCGTGGCGCAGCCCATCGGCACGCTCCGGCACGTATTCGCGGTCGCCCCTACCCATCCGCTCGCTGCGCTGCCCGAACCGCTGTCGATGGCGTCGATCGTCGCGTATCGCGGCGCGGTGATCTCCGACACGTCCCGTGAACTTCAGCCGCAGTCGGTCGCGCTTGACGCCGGCCAACCGTATCTCGCGGTGCCGACGCTCGCCGCGAAACTGGCCGCGCAATGCGAAGGACTCGCGGTGGGTACGCTCCCGGACTGCATCGCGGCGCCCGCGATCGCGCAAGGCAGGCTCGTCGCGCGGGAAGTCACCGGCATGCGCGACACGACCCATTGCCATATCGCGTGGCGTGCCGACGAAGCCGGGCACGCACTACGCTGGTGGGTCGACCAGCTCGGTCACCACGACCTCGTCGACCGGTTCACCGCGCTCGCGTGACGCCGCGCTTTCCGCAAACAGTCGAGCGGTCTCGCGCTTGCCGGCCTGCATCCAGCCGTTCTCGAAATCAGCGTTGAAGGAAACGAAGAAACGCGGAGCGGCTTCGCCGCCGCTCCGGTCGCGCACGCAGCCGACGCCGCGCGCGGAATCGGCGTTCAGCGCGACGCGGACGGCTCGCCGGCTCGGCCGGATCGCCAGGTGAGGAAACCGAGCGCCGCGAGCGGCAGCGCCAGCGCCCAGAATCCGGCGTACAGGTAGGCGCTCGCCCCGGCGCCCGCGCCGAGCGCGAACCCGACCACCGGCGGCAGCGTGCGTCGCAGCCGCGCGCGCGCGGCTTCCCGTTCGGCCGGCGCGGCGATCGGCACGAGCCAGTCGAATGCATCGATGACCGCTTGCGTGACGTTGCCGGTCATCACGGTGTTCGCGACGACGGTGCGCGCGGTCAGCCGGCCGTGCGCGTTCTGCACGCCCATCGCCGCCGCACCGAGCAGCCCGCAGACGATCGTCGCGGGCGCATCGGCGCTGCCGATCGGCGACGCCGCGACGCCCGCGAGCATGAATCCGGCCAGCAGGATCGTCTGCAGCGCGTACAGCGAGCGCGCCCGCGGGCCATGCCCGCGCACGCGCATCCGGTGATCGAGCAGGCGGGCGGCCACGATTCCCGCGATGAATGCCGGAAACGCGAGCCACTTGATCATGAGGCCCTGACCGACACCGGCGAGGCCCGAGCCGATCAGGATGAAGTTGCCGGTAACGTGTGCGGTAAAGAGCCCGAACAGCGCGACGAAGCCGAGCGTGTCGACATAACCGGCGATCGACGCGAGGAACACGTCCTCGCCGCGCACGTGATCGGGGGCCGCCGTGCCCGCTGCCGTTACTTGCGCGGGCTGCATGTCGTGGCTTCCGCGGTTGTGTCGGCGGTGTCCGCATCGCGGACCTGTGCGGCGGGCGATGGCACGCGCCCGAGAGGGGGCAGGAAGCCGACTGCGATGCCGGCTCCCGGCGAGATCAGATGAGGCATGGTCCATTCCGGTTGCGCCGCGAGCCGGGCCGACAGGATGACGCCCGGCCCGTGCGGCGGTTCTGAAGCAAGATTAGGGAACGCCGGCCTGAAAGTCATGGCGGCGAGCTGAATTTTCCTGAAAGCGCCGAACGGCCCACGGCTCTGCACGGTGCCCGCCTGCGTGGCCGGCCGCGCCGGGGCGCGCGTTGCCATCTTTCGATCGACAAGGGCAGAATGGCCGCATTCAGGAGCCGACGCATGACCGAAGCCAAGCGCAATGCCGCACCCCGCACGCGCGGGACGACCGTCGACGCCACCGCCGGCCCGTCGGGCCGCCGCCTCACGCCCGAAGCGCGCGAGCGCCAGATCGTCGAAAAAGCGGTCGAGCACTTCGCGACCCACGGGTTTTCCGGCAGCACGCGCGAACTTGCGCGACAGATTGGCGTCACGCAACCGCTGCTCTACCGGTATTTCCCGAGCAAGCAAGCGCTGATCGACCGCGTGTACGACGAGGTCTACACGTGGAATCCCGACTGGGAAAAACTGATCGCCGATCGCTCGGTGCCGCTGCAGCAGCGACTCGTCGCGTTCTACCGGTCGTATGCGCAGACGATCCTGCGGCGCGAATGAATCCGCACGTTCATCTTCGCGGGGCTCAGCCGCGAAGGCTTCAACACGCGCTATCTTTCGCGGCTGCGCGAACGCGTGTTCCTGCCGGTGCTGCGTGAACTCCACCACGCGTACGACATCGCGACGCCGGGTTCGGAAGCGCAGCGCAACGCGGAAATCGAGCTCGTATGGAGCCTGCACGCGAGTATCTTCTATCTCGGCGTGCGCAAGTGGGTATACGGGCTGCCGATCCCCGACGATCTCGACGCGGAAATCGAACGGCAGATCGACGCGTTCCTCAACGGCACGCCGGCCGCGCTCGAGCGTGTCGCGTCCGCCGCGGCCGCGAAGCGCCCGCGCCGCAGGTGAGGCAGCGGCGCCGCGCACGGGCCGCACTTGGGCCGGTTCAGAACGATTCAGCCGCGACGCACGTCGCCTGCCCTATGCTCGGACAGCATCGGACGCGTGCCATATCGCGCACCGCCCGCAGAACCAGGATTCCCACATGACGACCGACACGCTTGCACCGACCCATCACACCGTTACGGCGAACGGCATCCGCCAGCACGTCATCGATGCCGGCGCGGGCCCCGTCGTCGTGCTGCTGCACGGCTTCCCCGAAACCAGCTTCGCGTGGCGCTTCCAGATTCCGGCGCTCGCGCGGCACTATCGCGTGATCGTGCCCGACCTGCGCGGCTACGGCGAAACCGACAAGCCCGCGGCCGGCTACGACAAGCGCAACATGGCGCGCGATCTCGCCGCGCTGCTCGATGCGCTCGGCATCGAGCGCATCGCGCTCGTCGGGCACGATCGCGGCGCACGCGTCGCGACGCGTTTCGCGAAGGACTTCCCCGAACGCGTCGACCGGCTCGTCGTCATGGACAACGTGCCGACGCGCATCGTCGCGCAGAACATGACCGCGCAAACCGCGCGCGCGTACTGGTTTTTCCTGTTCCATCAGGTGCCCGACCTGCCGGAGGCGCTGATCGCCGGCAAGGAGGCCGAATGGCTCAGCTACTTTTTCGCCGACTGGTGCTACAACCCGCACGCGATCTCGGGCGATGCATTCGACACGTACGTGCGCGCGTATCGGCGTCCGGGCGCCGTGCGCGGCGCGCTGGCCGACTATCGCGCGAACGCGGAAGACGTGCGGCAGGACCTCGTCGATGCGGATGTCAGGATCGCGTGCCCGACCATGGCGATCTGGGGCGAGGATTTCTACGCGGTCGGCAAGATGTTCGACATGAAGGCCGTGTGGGAAGGCATGGCGACCCATCTCCGTGCCGAGCCGATCGCGCAGTGCGGACATCTGCCGCACGAGGAGCAGCCCGAGCGCGTAAACGCGCTGCTGCTCGATTTCCTGCGCGGCTGGGCCGGCTGACGCAACGCCCGCCGCACGCGGCATCATCGAGGGAACATCGGATGGAACACGGAACGGGCCGCAAGGCCGTCATCGCCGGCGGATCGGTCGGCGGGCTGTTCGCGGCGACTGCGCTGCGCGCGGCCGGCTGGGACGTCCGCGTCTTCGAGCAATCGCCGCACGCACTCGACAGCCGCGGCGGCGGCATCGTGCTGCAACCGCCGATCGAGCGCGCGTTCGCGTTCGGCGGCGTGGCGCTGCCGCGCGACGCGGGCGTCGATTCGGTCGACCGCATCTACGTCGACGCGCAGGACCGGATCGTGCAGCGCTTCGCGATGCCGCAGACGCAGACCGCGTGGAACGCGATCTACACGGCGCTCAAGCGTGCGCTGCCGGCCGAAATCATCCACGCCGGCGACGCGTTCGAGCGGTTCGAGCAGGACGGCGAGCGGATCGTCGCGCATTTCGCGAGCGGCCGCGCCGAGACGGCCGATCTGCTGATCGGCGCGGACGGCGGCCGCTCGACCGTGCGCGCGCAGTTGCTGCCCGACGTGCAGCCGACGTATGCGGGCTATGTCGCGTGGCGCGGGCTCGTCGACGAACGCGCGCTGCCCGAGCAGGTGCTGGTGATGCTGCGCGAACGCTTCACGTTCCAGCAAGGCGACCGGCACCTGTTCCTGACCTATCTGGTGCCCGGCGCCGACGGCACGACCGAACCGGGCGGGCGGCGCGTGAACTGGGTGTGGTACCGGCGGCTCGCGTCCGAGCGGCTGCCGTCGCTGTTCCTGGCGCGCGACGGCACGCAGCGCGACGGGTCGCTGCCGCCCGGCGCGATGCGCGACGACAACCGCGCGGAACTCGTCGACGCCGCCGACCGGATGCTCGCGCCGACGCTCGCCGCGCTCGTCGATGCGACCCCCGCGCCGTTCGCGCAGTCGATCGTCGATCTCGCGGCCGCACGCATGGCCTTCGGCCGCGCTGTGCTGCTCGGCGACGCCGCGTGCATCGTGCGTCCGCACACGGCGGCGGGCGTCGCGAAAGCGGCGGACAACGCGGTCGATCTCGCCGAAGCGTTGCACGACGTCGCACGCGGCGCCGCGTTCGACGCCGCGCTCGCGGGCTGGGACGCGCGTCAGCGGGCGGCCAGCGCGTTGTTGTCCGCGCGCGGGATCGCGCTCGGCGCGCGGCTGATGGGCGCGGCGTGACGGCTCGCCGCGCGGAGGTCGACTGCCGCGCGGTGCGGATCGAAGTCGGGATTGAGCGCGCGCAGCACGCTGGCGCACCCGCCATCGTCATCGGGCAGTTGCGGCTGCCCGCGCGCGAAAGCCGGGGCCGCGGCCGCCGCGAGCCATGCGGCGGCCGCCAGCCCCATCGCGCACGTCGATATGGCGGCCCGCTTCATTGCGCGCTCGCGGTCGACACGGCGGCCGACGTCATGGCCATTGCCGTGTGGCTGTCGCCATGGGCGATCGCATACAGCTCGCGATTGCGCGCAATCGTCTGCGTGCTCGGCGGATAGTCCCAGTTCGACGTCGGCAGCGTACCGTCGCGTTCCGCCTGAATCAGCTCGGCGCGCACGTCGGCGCGCGTGACCGTATGGTCGGCGGTTTGCGCGAATGCGACGACCGGTGCGCTCAGCGCACAGGAAAGCAGGACTGCACGAATCAGTTTGTTCATGACCTTCACCTCTCAAAGATGGCGTGTTCGCGTCCGCAGATCAGGCCGGACATCCGCTCCGCATCGATGCGATGAGGAGTGGTGTCCATTCTGCGATTCGCGCGCTTTCCGGAAGGTGAGGCTTCGATTACGGTCTTGTCATCTGACGCGGCCCGGCCGCTCGGCCGTGTCGGTCAGCGCGCAGCGGTTTCCGGATTGCGCACGCTGCCCAGAAACCGCGTCAACTCCACCGTCCGCGGCCGCTCGAAGATCTCCTCGGCCGTCCCGCTCTCCCACACGCGCCCCTGGTGCATGAACACGATCCGGTCGCTCACCGCCCGCGCGAAGTTCATCTCGTGCGTGACCATGATCAGCGTCATGTCCTCGCGCGCGAGCTGCTCGACCACGCCCAGCACCTCGCCGACGAGTTCCGGATCGAGCGCGGACGTGATTTCGTCGCACAGCAGCACGCTCGGCTTCATCGCGAGCGCCCGCGCGATCGCGACACGCTGCTGCTGGCCGCCCGACAGCTGTTCCGGAAACGCGTCGAACTTGTCGCCGAGGCCGACGCGCTCGAGCATCAGCTCCGCGATCGCGCGCGCCTGCTGGCGGTGCGACTTCTTCACCACCGACTGCGCGAGCATCACGTTCTGTCCGGCGCTCAGGTGCGGGAACAGGTTGTATTGCTGGAACACCATGCCGACCTTCAGCCGCAGCGCACGCAAGTCCGCATGCCGTGCATCGACGCGTTCGCCGTCGACCGAGATCGTGCCCGCGTCGATGCTCTCGAGCCCGTTGAGCGTGCGCAGCAGCGTGCTCTTGCCCGAGCCGCTGCGGCCGATGATCGACACAACCTGCCCGCGCTCGACGGAGAAATCGATGCCCTTGAGCACATGATGGGTGCCGAAGTTCTTTTCGAGACCCCGGGTTTCAACGAGCGGCATGCCATCTCCTTTGCAACGTGCGCGCATAACGGGTAAGCGGATAACAGAGCGCGAAATAGATCAGCGCGACGAGGCCATACACGACGAACGGCCGGAACGTCGCGTTCGAGATCGCGATGCCGGCCTTCGTCAGCTCGGTGAAGCCGATGATCGACACCAGCGCCGTATCCTTCACGGCCTGCACGCCGAAGCCGACCGTCGGCCCGATCGCGATGCGCGCGGCCTGCGGCAGGATCACGTGACGCAACTGCTCGACATAACTCATCGCCAGGCTGGCCGATGCCTCCCACTGCCCTTTCGGCACCGCCTCGACACAGCCTCGCCAGATCTCGGCCAGATACGCGCTGGTGAAGAACGTGAGCCCCGCCGTGGCCGCGACCCACGGCGAAACGTCGAGCCCGACGAGCGGCAGGCCGAAGAACACGATGAATAGTTGCATCAGCAACGGCGTGCCCTGGAACACTTCGATGTAGAGCTTCGCGACGCCGCGCAGCACCGTCGAATTCGACACGCGCATCACGAGCAGCCCGAGGCCGACGAGGCCGCCGGACACGAACGACACGATCGACAGCACGATCGTCCAGCGCGCCGCCAGCAGCAGGTTCGCGAGAATCTGCCCGAACGTGAAATCGGTCATCGCGCACCTCGCACGCGGCGGGAGAACAGGCGGCGGCCCATCGCGCCGAGCGTCGCGCGCATCAGCAGCGCCATCGCCAGATACGCGAGCGTGATCACGAAGTACGTCTCGAACGCGCGGAAGTTGCGCGACTGGATGTAGCTGGCCGCATAGGTCAGATCGGCCACCGAGATCTGCGATACGACCGCCGACCCGAGCATCGTGATCACGATCTGGCTCGACAGCGCGGGAAACACCTTGGCGAGCGCCTGCGGCAGCACCACGTGGCGCAGCATCTGCGCGCGCGACATCGCCAGCGCGGACGCCGCCTCCAGATGCCCTTTCGGCACGGCGGCCACGCCCGCGCGCACGATCTCGACCGAGTACGCGCCGAGGTTGAGCGTCATCGCGAGGATCGCGGCCGTGTATTCGTCGATGTGCACGCCGAGCGCCGGCAGGCCGAAGAAGATGAAGAACAGCTGGACGACGAACGGCGTATTGCGAATTGCCTCGACGTACGCGCCGATCAGCGGGCGCAACCGCACGGCCGCGCGCGCGTCGGCGCTGTACGCGGCCGCGCCGAGCACGCCGACGGTCACGCCGAGCACGGTCGCAACCGCGGTCAGCGCGAGCGTGATCGCCGCGCCGCTCGCGAACACGCCGGCGTACTCGGCAAGCTCGCCGAATTGAAGCTGGTAGCTCATGGGAACGGAATGAATTCGGGTTCGGACAACGACACGCGCCGCGCCGGCCATGCCGGCCGCGGCGGCGTGTCACGCGACACGGCGCTTCGTCACAGTCCGGCCGGCAACGGCTGGCCGAGCCACTTGCGCGACATTTCGCCCAGCGCGCCGTCCTGCTTCGCATGCGCGATCGCATCGTCGATCTTCGCGAGCAGGCGCGGTTCGTTCTTGTTGACGCCGACGAAGCACGGCGAATTCTTGATCACGAACTTGACCTCGGGGCGGCGCGGCGGATTCTTCGCGAGAATCGCCGCCGCGACGATGTTGCCGGCCGCGATCAGTTGGACCTGCCCCGACAGGAACGCCTGGATCGTCGCGTTGTTGTCCTCGAAGCGCTTGATCGTCGCGTTCGGCGCGAGCTGCGACAGCGCGATCTCCTCGAGCGCGCCGCGCGTCGCGCCGACCGTCTTGCCGGTCAGGTCGGCGGGCCCGCTCACCTTCACGTCGGACGGCCCGAACACGCCCTGGAAATACGGGGCGTACGCGGTCGAGAAGTCGATGACCTTCTCGCGCTCCGGCGTCTTGCCGAGCGACGAAATCACCATGTCGACCTTGTTGGTCGTCAGGTACGGAATCCGGTTCGCACTGTTCACGGGCACCAGCTTCAGCTTGACGCCGAGCGCCTTGGCGAGGAGTCCTGCCATGTCGATGTCGTAGCCCTGCGGCTGCATGTCCGTGCCGACCGAACCGAACGGCGGATAGTCCTCGGGCACCGCGACGCGCAGCGTGCCGTTTTTCGCGATGGTGTCGAGCGCATCGGCATGAGCCGGCGCGGCGGCGAACAGCGCGATCACGGGGGCGGCGAGCAGCGCAGCCAGCCAGGTGCGTCGGGGGAACGGTCGGGTCGTCGGGCTCACGGTGAATCTTCCTTGTCTGGTATGTCGTCGGGCAGCGCAACGATTGCGCGGCCGACACCACTCCAGCAAAAACCGGGCCATCGACGTGAAACGCTTGCCGCACCGGCGCGAGACGGAAATTTCGGCGGACCTTGCGGCGAACCGGATTCCTCATTTCGGTGCATGAGCCGGCGCCGTCGGTAACGGTTGCCCTCGCAGCGCGCGCGGGCGCACCAAATTACCTATCCGGTTCACCCGGCGCCGCGACGCTATGCACGGATTCGAACAGCCCCAGTCTAAATTTGCATTCCGTTTGTGACCGGAATTACGGCTGAATACGTTCGCGACGTACCGTGCCTTTCGTCACGTCAGACGAATCGCAATCGGGACGGACGCGCTCGATTGCGCGCGCCGGACCGCCGGTACCGGTGGTCCCGATCGTCCCGCGATCGGGATGAATCCAATCCCATCCGTGCGCGAGGATACCGTCATGGCATCGATTCCCGACCCGTCGACAACCGGCGAAACCGACAAACGCAGCTGGCTCGAATCGCACGAAGCCGGCTATCACAAGACCCTCGGCAATCGACAGGTGCAGATGATCGCGATCGGCGGGGCCATCGGCACAGGGCTGTTTCTCGGCGCCGGCGCCCGGCTGCAGGCCGCCGGCCCGGCGCTCGCGATCGTCTATCTGGTATGCGGCGCGTTTTCGTTCCTGATCCTGCGCGCGCTCGGCGAGCTCGTGATGCATCGCCCCAGCAGCGGCAGCTTCGTGTCGTATGCACGCGAATTCCTCGGCGAGAAAGCGTCGTTCGTCGCGGGCTGGATGTACTTCCTGAACTGGGCGATGACCGGCATCGTCGACATCACCGCCGTCGCGCTCTACATGCACTACTGGGCGCCGTTCGCGGCCGTGCCGCAGTGGATCTTCGCGCTCGTCGCGCTGTGCATCGTCGCGACGATGAACCTGATCGGCGTGAAGTGGTTCGCGGAGATGGAGTTCTGGTTCGCGCTGATCAAGGTCGCCGCGATCGTGCTGTTTCTCGTGATCGGCGCGGCGATCCTCGGCACGGGCATGCCGGTGGCCGGGCACGGCACCGGCATGCATCTGATCACCGACAACGGCGGGTTCTTTCCGCACGGACTGATGCCGGCGCTGGTGCTGGTGCAGGGTGTGGTGTTCGCATTCGCGGGCGTCGAGCTGGTCGGCACGGCCGCCGGCGAATGCAAGGATGCGCGCAAGGTGCTGCCGCGCGCGATCAACAACGTGATCTGGCGCATCGCGATTTTCTACGTCGCATCGGTCGTGCTGCTGGTCTGTCTGCTGCCGTGGAGTGCGTACAAGGCGGGCCAGAGCCCGTTCGTCACGTTCTTCGGCGCGCTCGGCGTGCCGGGCATCGGCTCGGTGATGAACCTGGTGGTGCTGACGGCCGCGCTGTCGAGCCTCAACTCCGGCCTGTATTCCACCGGGCGCGTGTTGCGTTCGCTGTCGATGGGCGGCTCGGCCCCCGCGTTCCTCGCGCGGATGAGCGGGCAATCCGTCCCGTACGCGGGCATTCTCGTGACGGTCGCGATCTATGTGGTCGGCGTGCTGCTCAACTATCTGGTGCCGTCGAGCGTGTTCGAGATCGTGCTGAACATCGCGTCGCTCGGCATCATCAGCACATGGGGCTTCATCGTCGTGTGCCAGATGAAGTTCCGCGCCGCGGTCAGGCGCGGCGACGTGGAAGACGTGTCGTTCAGGATGCCGGGCGCGCCCGTGACGTCGTGGCTCACGCTGCTGTTCCTGCTCGGCGTGCTGGTGCTGATGGCGTTCGACTACCCGAACGGGACGTGGACGATCGCATCGATCCCGCTGGTCGCGCTGCTACTCGTGGCCGGCTGGAAGTGGCTGAGCCGTCGTGCGCGCCGTGCGTTGCTCAAGCCGACGATTCCGTCGATCGCGCTCACGCAGAACGTGCTCGAGAACGGCGAGAACTGACTCGCGGCGGCATGCGCGCCGCCGAACGATCCGCCGTCGGGCCACCGACGGCGGTCGACGGCCGCATTCAGTGATGCTCGTACAGCGGCTGCGTGTCGAGCGACGCGAGCGATGCGAACGACGGCGCGGCGGTCTTGGCGGCGGTCTTGGCGGCAGCGCTCGGCCGTGCGGCGGCCGATTGCGCCTGCTGCGCGACGACCTTCGCTTCGGCGGCCTGGATGTCCTCGGGATAGTACGGATCGCTGCCGACCGGACGATAACCGGCCTTTTCGACGCGGACGAGATCGGCGCGCACGTCGGCCCGTGTGACCGCATGGTCGGTGGTTTGCGCAAATGCGACGATCGGTGCGCTCAGTGCGCAGGACAGCAGGACTGCACGAATCAGGTTGTTCATGATGTTCACCTCTCAAAGATGGCGTGTTCGCGTCCGCAGATCAGGCCGGACCTCCGCTCCCCATCGATGCGATGAAGAGTTGGGTGCATTCTGCGATTCGCGCGCTTTCCTGAAGGTGAGGCTTCGATTACGGTTTTGTTATCAGCGCGTATCCAGTCCGATCATCGAGCGGACGCCCTGTTCGACGATGGCCCGACTCATGTCCTCGATTGACACCGGCTTCTCGGGCTTCTTCACGACGCCCTTCAGCGATGCGAGCGAGCGCGTGGCCGGGTGGATCTCATACCGGCCCGTTGCCTCGTTGAAGCTGAATTCGATCCGGTCTCTGGACTCCAGGCCCAGTCGATTGCGGACGTCCACCGGAATGGTGACCCGCCCCTTTGACGTGATAGCGGCTGCCGTCATTGCGGCACCGCCAATATTCCTGGCTTTCTTGTAAGGCATATGAAAAAGCAAGGGCGAGCCGCAGGCGACCAAACGCCGACGCTGCCGCCGCCCGCACAGATAACGGTTTCGTAATCCTCGAGTCAGGGTCGGGTCAACGCCGCGCCGGCAGACTGCATGCTCGTCGCATCGAATGCGCATCCAAGCCCTGCTTCGAGGAGCACCATCATGTGGATCGTCCGGCTGGCGTTACGCAGGCCCTACACGTTCGTCGTACTCGCGCTGCTGATCTTCATCGCGGGGCCGCTCGCGCTGCTGCGCACGCCGACGGACATTTTCCCGAGCATCGACATTCCGGTCGTCAGCATCGTCTGGTCGTACAACGGCTTCTCCGCGGAGGACATGGCCAAGCGGATCACGTCGAACTACGAACGCGCGCTCACGTCCGACGTCGACGACATCGAGCACATCGAGTCGCAGTCGCTGAACGGCGTGTCGGTCGTGAAGATCTTCTTCCACCCGGGCGCCGACATCAATCGCGCGATCGCGGAAGCCGCGAGCAACGCCGCGTCGATCCTGCGCATCCTGCCGCCCGGCACGCTGCCGCCGAACATCATCACCTACAACGCGTCGACGGTGCCGATCCTGCAGCTCGGGCTGTCGAGCGACACGCTCGCCGAGCAGCAGCTGTACGACCTCGGCAACAGCTTCATCCGCACGCAGCTCGCGACCGTCCAGGGCGCGGCCGTGCCGCTGCCGTTCGGCGGCAAGATCCGCCAGATCGTCGTCGATCTCGATACGCGCGCGCTGCAGGCGAAGGGCCTCGCGCCGATCGACGTCGTGAACGCGATCAACGCGCAGAACCTGATCCTGCCGGGCGGCACCGCGAAGATCGGCACGCACGAATACAACGTGCAGATGAACGGCAGCACGCAGACGGTCGCCGCGCTGAACGACCTGCCGGTGAAGACGATCGGCGGCAACGTCGTGTACGTGCGCGACGTCGCGCACGTTCGCGACGGCTACGCGCCGCAGACCAACATCGTGCGGGCGGACGGCAAGCGCGCGGCGCTGCTGACGGTCGAGAAGACCGGCAGCACGTCGACGCTGACGATCATCGACCAGGTGAAGACGATGCTGCCGAAAATCGCGGCCGGGCTGCCGAAAGCGCTGCACATTTCGCCGCTCGACGATCAGTCCGTGTTCGTGAAGGCGGCCGTCCAGGGCGTCGTGCGCGAGGCGCTGATCGCCGCTTGCCTGACCGCGCTGATGATCCTGCTGTTCCTCGGCAGCTGGCGCGCGACGCTGATCATCGCGATCACGATCCCGCTCGCGGTGCTCACGTCGCTGCTCGCGCTGTCCGTGCTCGGCCAGACCATCAACATCATGACGCTCGGCGGGCTCGCGCTCGCGGTCGGCATTCTCGTCGACGACGCGACCGTCGCGATCGAGAACATCACGCATCATCTCGAGCTCGGCGCGCCGCTCGAGGAGGCTATCCTGACCGGCGCGGGCGAAATCGCGGTGCCGACCTTCGTGTCGACGCTGTCGATCTGCATCGTGTTCGTGCCGATGTTCCTGCTGACCGGCGTCGCGCGCTATCTGTTCGTGCCGCTGGCCGAGGCGGTGATCTTCGCGATGATCGCGTCGTACTTCTTCTCGCGCACGCTGGTGCCGACGCTCGCGATGGCGCTGATGCGCGCCAAAGGGAGCAGCCGGCCGCCGCGCGGCGTATTCGCGCGCATCGCGCGTTTTCAGGCCGCGTTCGAGCATCGCTTCGAGGCCGTGCGGCTGCGCTATCGCGCGCTGCTGTCGGCGGCGATCGCGCGGCGCCGCCGCTTCGCGGCCGCGTTCCTGCTCGCCTGCATCGCATCGACCGGCCTCTACGCATTCGCCGGGCAGGACTTCTTCCCGTCGGTCGACACCGGCGAGATCCGCCTGCACCTGCGCGCGCCGACCGGCACGCGAATCGAGGAAACCGCGCGGCTGACCGACGAAGTCGAAGCGAAGATCCGCAACGTGATTCCGGCGAACCAACTCGCCGGCGTGCTCGACAACATCGGCGTGCCGGTGAGCGGGATCAACCTCACGTACGACTCGTCGGATCCGATCGGCACCGAGGACGCCGACGTGCTCGTCACGCTAAAGCCGAATCACGCATCGACGGCCGCATACGTCGCGAAGCTGCGCAACGTGCTTGCGCAGTCGTTCCCCGGCGTGACGTTCGCGTTCCTGCCGGCCGACATCGTCAGCCAGATCCTCAATTTCGGGCTGCCCGCGCCGATCGACATCCAGATCGTCGGCAACAAGCTCGACCAGAACCGGGCGGTCGCGAATGCGCTGCTCGCGAAGCTGCGCGGCGTGCGCGGGCTCGTCGACGCGCGCATCCAGCAGCCCGGCGACGAACCGGCGATCAACGTGAACGTCGATCGCACGAAGGCGATCCAGGCCGGCCTCGAACAGCGCGACGTCGCGCAGAACCTGCTGATCGCGCTGTCCGGCAGCTCGCAGACGACGCCGAACTTCTGGCTCGATCCGCGCAACGGCGTCAGCTACCCGGTGCTCGTGCAGACGCCGCAATACACGGTGAATTCGCTGCAGTCGCTCGCGAACGTGCCGCTGCCCGCCGGCACCGCCCGCTCGCCGCAGACGCCGGCCGGCGGCCCGGCCGCGGGCGTGCCCGCGCAAAACCTGCTCGGCTCGCTCGGCACGTTCTCGCGCGCGACGCAGCAGGCCGTGGTGTCGCACTACAACGTGCAGCCGGTGCTCGACATCTTCGCGTCGGTGCAAGGGCGCGACCTCGGCGGCGTCACGGGCGACGTGACGAAGCTCGTCGACGCCGCGCGCGCGCAACTGCCGCCCGGCTCGTCGATCGTGCTGCGCGGCCAGGTGCAGGCGATGCACGAATCGTTCACGGGCCTGCTCGGCGGCCTCGTGCTCGCGATCTCGCTGGTCTACCTGCTGATGGTCGTGAACTTCCAGTCGTGGCTCGATCCGCTCGTGATCGTCGGCGGGCTGCCGGCGTCGCTCGCCGGCATCGCGTGGATGCTGTTCGTCACGCACACCACGCTGTCGGTGCCCGCGCTGACCGGCACGATCCTGTGCATCGGCATCGCGACCGCGAACAGCATCCTCGTCGTGAATACGGCGCGCGAGCGGCTCGCGGGCGGCGAGCCGCCGTGGCAGGCGGCGCTCGACGCGGGCTTCAGCCGCTTCCGGCCCGTCGTGATGACCGCGCTCGCGATGCTGATCGGCATGCTGCCGATGGCACTCGGCCTCGGCGACGGCGGCGAGCAGAACGCGCCGCTCGGCCGCGCGGTGATCGGCGGGCTCGCGTTCGGCACGGTGTCGACGCTGCTGTTCGTGCCGGTGCTGTTCGGCTTCGTCCACGCGTGGCTCGCGCGGCGTCGCGCCCCCGCGGCCGCCCGGCACGCGCAGCACGCGCCCGATACGCCCGCGCTGCGTTGAGCGCGGACGCCCCCTTCCCATCCTTCGATTCGCCCGACCCGGACCCATCATGAACGACTCGATCGAACCCGTCGCCCCGCCGCCCGCCGCCGAAGCGGCCACCACGGCCACCGCGGCCGCAGCCGTGCCGCCCGCCGTGCGCGGCGGCGCCGCCGACACCCCGCCGGCCCGCCGCGGCCGCAAGCTGGCCGTGCCGCTCGCGGCCGCCGCGCTCGCCGCCGCGCTGCTCGCGCTCGGCATCGTGCCGCGTATCGATGCACGCGCCGCGCAGCGTGCGCAAGTGGCCGTGCAGCAGGCGCTGCCGGTGTCCATCGTCGTGCCCGGCGCGGCGCCGGCCGACCAGACGCTGACGTTGCCCGGCTCGGTCGCGCCCTATGCGGACGCATCGATCTATGCGCGCACGAGCGGCTATATCGCGCACTGGAGCGTCGATCTCGGCACGCACGTGAAGGCCGGCCAGACGCTCGCGCAGATCTCGGCGCCCGATCTCGACGCGCAGCTGCGCCAGGCGCGCGCCGACGAAGCGAGCGCGCAGGCGAACTACGACTATGCGAAATCGACCGCGCAGCGCTGGCAGGACATGCTGAAAACGCAGTCGGTGTCGCAGCAGGACACCGACACGAAGGTCGCGGACATGAACGCGAAGCGCGCGATGCTCGCGTCCGCGCAGGCGAACGTCGCGCACCTCGCCGAACTCGTGTCGTACGAGTCGGTCACCGCGCCGTTCGACGGCGTGATCACCGCGCGCAACGTCGACGTCGGCACGCTGGTCACAGCGGGCGGCACGCCGGGCAGCCCGGGCCTGTCGGGCGAACTGTTCCATCTCGAACAGACGGACACGCTGCGCGTGTTCGTCGACGTGCCGCAGGACAGCGCGAGCGGCGTATCGACCGGCACGCCGGTCTACCTGACGACCCCGCAGTATCCGGGGCGGCGCGTGGCCGCGCGTGTCGCGCGCAGCGCGGGCGCGATCGATCCCGTCACGCGCACGCTGCGCGTCGAGATCGACGTCGACAACCGCGACGGCACGCTGATGCCCGGTGCGTATGCGCAGGCGCATCTCATCTTGCCGAGCGCCGCGCCGGCGCTCGACCTGCCGGTCAGTGCACTGCTGTTTCGCCCGAACGGCGTGACGGTCGCCACCGTCGGCGCGAACGGCCGCACCGCGCTGAAGACCGTGCAGATCGGGCGCGATTTCGGCACGCGCGTGGAAATCGTCGCGGGGCTCGCTGCGACCGATCGTGTGATCGATAACCCCGGCGATGCGATCACGGCCGGGGAAGCCGTGAAGATCGTGGCGACGTCGCACGATGCGGCGCCGGTTGCGGCTTCGTCTGCTTCGTCTGCTTCGTCTGCTTCGTCTGCTTCGTCTGCTTCGTCTGCTTCGTCCGCGCAAGCCGCGCAACCGGCGTCCGCGGCCGGTGCGCGCGACGTGCCGCCGCTGCGCGCGGCCGGCATCGCGCCCGCTGCTTCAACGCCCGCTCCGGCGCCCGCCCGCGGCTAACCCATCGACGCCCATCCACGAGATGCCTGCCATGCGCCTTCTTCATCCGCTCCCGTTCGCTCGCCGCATCGTCGCGCTCGGCGCCGTCGCCGCACTGACCGCCTGCTCGACGCTGCCACCCTATTCGCCGCCCGCCGTCGCGGTGCCCGCGCACTACGCGGGCGCGCCGGCCGCACCGGCCGCGCAAGCCGGCTGGCGCGCCGCAATGCCGGCCGACGCCGCCGCGCGCGGCGCATGGTGGACCGTGTTCGGCGACGCCGACCTGAACGCGCTCGAAGCGCGCGTCGACGTGTCGAACCAGACGGTGAAGAAAGCCGTCGCCGACCTGCAGCAGGCACGCGCGATGGTCGACTATCAGCACGCCGGGTTCCTGCCGACGATCACGGCAGGTGTCGCGCAAAGCCGTGCGCGCGTGTCGCAGAACCGGCTCGGCTCGTCGCTCGCCGGCAAGACGACGCCCGACTACCAGGCCGGCGTGGCCGCGAACTGGGAGCCCGACGTGTTCGGCCGCGTGCGCGACGCGGTAACGGGCGCGCAGGCGAATGCCGCCGCGAGCGAGGCCGACTTGCAGGCCGTGAAGCTGTCGGTCACGGCCGAACTCGCGACCGACTATTTCGCGCTGCGCTCGCTCGACACGCAGAAGCAGTTGCTCGACGACACGGTACATGCGTACGCGGACGCGCTGACGCTGCTCAAGCAGCAACTCGCGGCCGGTGCGATCGACGCGTCGGCGGTTGCGCAAGCCGAGACGCAGCTCGAATCGACACGCACGCAGGACACCGACATCGACGCGTCGCGTGCGCAGTTGCAGCACGCGATCGCGACGCTGGTCGGCGAAAGCGCATCGACGTTCGCGCTGCCGCCGCGCGTGCAGGCATTCCACGTGCCGGCCATTCCGGCCGGCGTGCCGTCGCAATTGCTGGAGCGGCGGCCCGACATCGCGGCGGCCGAGCGTCGCGTCGCGGCCGCGAACGCGCAGATCGGCGAGGCACGCGCCGCGTTCTTCCCCGATCTCGTGCTGTCGGCCAGCGCCGGCCTCGAAAGTTCATTCTTCGCGCCGTGGCTCGCGGCGCCGAGCCTGTTCTGGTCGCTCGGCCCGCAACTCGCCGGCACGCTGTTCGACGGCGGCCGCCGCAGCGCGTCGCTGCGCGGCGCGCATGCGCAATACGACGGCGCGGTCGCCGATTACCGGCAAACCGTGCTCGTCGCGTTCCAGCAGGTCGAGGATCAGTTGTCCGCGATCGATGCGCTCGCGTCCGAAGCCGGCAGCCAGCAGCGCGCGACCGACGCGGCCGACCTGTCGCTGCGGCTGACGACGAATCGCTTCAACGCGGGCGCCGTCAGCTATCTGGACGTGGTGACCGCGCAGACGATCGCGCTGACGAACCGGCGCACGGTCGATCAGATCGACGCGCGCCGGATCGAGGCCGAAGTCGGGTTGCTGAAGGCGCTGGGCGGCGGCTGGCAGGCGAGTGCGAGCGCAAGCTCAGGCGCGGAATCGAAAGCCGACGCGAAAGTCACGAACACGATGTACCCGTAACGTTTTCTGTCCTTCACCCTGGTTGCCCCGCTTCTGGCAGTCGGAAAAATTACAGATGTGGGAGGGCGAGGCGATGAGTTCGTTCTGGCGTGTGTCCGGAGATACAGGGGCAAGTTCACTGAGCAGCAGCAGGCCATTATCAATGGTGTATCCACGAAACGCCAAACGATGGTGTTGAAGCGCGGCCTGGGCGTGCGTCAACGCTCAATGTGAACCTCCCACACCCTGTAAAACGAGCACTGGCGTCGCCCCACCGGGCTTCGGACGATGATTGTATCGTTGTGCATGCACCCAATTTGTTGCTCATCTGCTACGTGCACGCTATGCTCTTGTCATAAGTCGCTTTCCTCATCACGCCGCTCATGAACCCCATCTGACATTGCAAGCTCTTGAAGGCGCATTGGCCAAATCTTCGCGCATACACCCCCATTTTTTTGCATGAGCGCAACGCGTGCAGACACGAAAAGAACGTCGCTCTCAGCCTTTGCTGACGGCACTACCACGAGTTTTCCCAGTAGCAGTATCCGTGGTGACTGTTAGCAGAAACTTCGAACGGCAACAGCAATGGACCATGCTGTTGCCCGCCCCCGTTCAACTGGGCGTGCCCGTCTGATGTGCGGCTTGGCTGGGCTGATTCGCCATGACGGCCACGCGCCCGCACAGGTCGAGCGGGTGCTCGCGATGCGCGAGCGACAACGGCATCGTGGGCCGGATGGCAGCGGCTTATGGCATGACCAGCACGCCGTGCTTGCTCACGACCGTCTGGCTTTACTCGACGCCGAACATGGCGCGCAACCGATGTACAGCGCCGACCATCGTTACGTGCTGGTCTATAACGGCGAGATCTACAACTACGCGGAGCTACGCCGCGAACTGAGCGGGCACTGGTCGTTCCGCACGAACACCGACACCGAGGTGGTGCTCGCCGCGTATGCGGTATGGGGCGAGGCGTGTCTTCGGCGCTTCAACGGCATGTTCGCGTTCCTGGTATGGGACGCCCATCGTCAACGAGCCTTTGCCGCGCGCGACCGGCTGGGCGTCAAGCCGTTCGTTTACCTGCAGCAGGGGGCGGAATTCCTGTTTGCGTCGGAGGCCAAAGGACTGCTGCCTGCGATGCAAGCGCCGCGTGCGAATATCGACGCCGTGCTGGAATACCTGGTGGCGCCGTTCTTCAGCGGCGTGACCCAACCGATGTTCGATGGCATGGCGTACCTGCCGCCCGGGCATCTGCTGCGCGTGGATCGCGATGGCTTGCAGCTATCGCGCTGGGCGCCGGAGATTGCCGAAAACCCCGCTGCGAAGGCCGACGATGTCGCCCACGCGCTGCGCGAGCGCCTCGCCGCGGCTGTCCAGCGTAGCTTGATCGCCGATACACCGGTCGGCCTGTTTTTCAGCGGCGGCCTCGACTCCACGCTGATAGGCGGCCTGGCGCGAGCGGCTGGTGCGACACCGTCCTGCTTCACCATCCGTTTTGAAGATCACCATCGCTACGACTACACGCGTTCGCTGATCGTGGCTTCCGACGATCAACCTTTCGCCGAACAGGCTGCGAACGAATTGGGCCTGCCGCGCGAAGACGTCGCACCGACGCGCTCGACACTCGCCCAGGATCTGCTGCAACTGGCCACGCAAAACGATGCACTGCCCGCGTGGGAACAGGAGCTGGCGCAACATTACTTGGCGCGAGCCGCCAGCACGCGCGTCAAGGCGGTATTGGTGGGCGATGCCGCGGACGAAACGCACTACGGTTATCACTTCCTGCTCGACCCGCACGCCACCCGCGATCCGACCCATATCCTGCAGCGCTTGACCGCCGATCCCTATCTACGGCCCGGCGTGCTGGCGCAACCGTTGCAACACTACGGCGAGGTCTATCGCGAACTGGCGACCGCAGCCGGACACGATTGGCATACGCCCGCCTCGCGCGTGCGCGCCACGCAATGGCTGGTGCGCCATCGTTGGTTGCAGCGGCTGTTGCATAACGGCGATATCCACGGCATGGCGCATGGACTGGAAGCGCGCGTCCCCTTCAGCGATACCGAAGTATTGGACCTGGCTGCCACCATTCCGGCCGAGCTGGCGCTACGTGATGGCGTGGAAAAAGCCATGTTGCGTGAAGCGTCGCGCGGTGCGTTGCCGGAAGCCGTGCGCCTGCGCAGGAAGTCGGCCTTACCCAAGGATCAAGGCAACGGCGAGGCATTGCGCCAGCACGCCCGCGAAATACTGGCGACGGACGCCGACCGCATCGCCGGTTTGCTCGACGTACCGCGGCTGCGGCGCCGCTGCGCCGATCCGTCCCCGCTGAACGAGCACGAGCGCGCCGTGATGTTTCGGGCTTGCTCGCTCGCGCACTGGTCGCGGGTTCACGGCGTGAGCATGCCATGAGGCAGCCCTCGCTTTGCGTGGTGCCCGAGAACGAGCATCTCAATCCTCCTATCGAACCGGATCAGCGCGTGCGAACCGGTAAGCTTTGAGGTGGCGTTCTACGCACCAACCATCCCGGCCTTGGTCGGATTGGTGAAGGCGCTGGGCGGCGGCTGGCAGGCGAGCGCGAGCGGTGACTCGAGATCAGGCGCGGAATCGAACACCGGCGCGAAGGAACCCGCGGCCGCCGTGCGCCCGTGCCGCCGTCAAGCAGCCGGCGGCCGGTTGAACGTAAGCACGAACCGCGTGCCGCGCGCATCGCTTTCGACCTGCGCGGTGCCGCCGTGCAGCTCCATCACCGAGCGCACGATCGCGAGGCCGAGCCCGGCCGTGCCGCCCGGCGCGCCGCCGCTGCGTGCCGGGTCGCCGCGCACGAACCGGTCGAAGATCCGCGGCAGCAGTGCGGGATCGATCGGCTCGCCCGGATTCGCGACGACGACGCGCACCGCGTCCGGCGTTTCGTCGACCGCGAGCGTGATGACGCCACCGGCAGGCGTGTAACGCAGCGCGTTCGCGAGCAGGTTGCCGACGGCCCGCCGAAACAGCTCGACGTCGGCGGTCAGTTGCCCGTGCCCGTCGACGCGCAGCGTCGAGCCCCCTTCGTCGGCGAGCCCCTCGAAATACTCCGCGATGCGCTCGAGTTCTTCACGCACGTCGAACGCGCGCTGCCGCGTGACGAAGCTCGGATGCTCGGCACGCGCGAGGAACAGCACGTTCTCGATCATCCTCGCGAGACGGTCGTATTCCTCGAGATTCGATTCGAGCAGCGTCTGGTACTCGTCGATCGAACGCGGCCGCGCGAGCGCGACTTCGGTAGCGCCGCGCATGTTGTTCAGCGGCGTGCGCAAATCGTGCGCGAGATCGGCGCTGAATTGCGACAGATGCGCGAAGGCCTGCTGCAGGCGGCCGAGCATCGCGTTCTGCGCATCGACGAGCGCGCGCAGCTCGGGCGGTGCGCGCGACGCGTCGAGCCGCGTGTCGAGCTTGTCGACCGTGATCCGGCCCGTGTCGTCGACGATCTCGCGCAACGGCGCGAGCGCCCGGCGAATCAGCCAGTAGCCGAGCAGCAGCGCGAACAGCGCGCCGAGCCCGCCGGCGAGCTCGAGCCGGTCGCGATAGCCTTCGAGCAGATCGGCCCGGTCGCGCATGTTGCGCACGATCGCGATGCGGATCGGCGTGCGGTCGCCGAGCGCGGCCTCGATCACGACGCCGCGCATCGGCATGCCGCCGCCGGCGGTCCACGTGACGAGCTGGTCGGTCGTGATCCGGTCGTTCGCGGGAACCGGCACCGCATGCGGCGCGAACAACTGCGCGTCCGCCAGCGGAACGGATGCGGCCGCGGGCGCGTCGTCGAGCGCGGCGAGCCGGACGTTGTGGCGCGCGAGCACGTCGCCCTGCGCATCGACGACGACCATCGACAGCGCCTCGTTGCCCAGCACCTGGCTCGTGAGTCGCTCCGCATGCGCGCGAACCGCATCGAGCGACTCGAGCTCGCCCGCGAGCCGGCGCGTGTGGCGCGCGGCCAGCACGATGTCGAGGTCGTCCTGCGTGTTCACCTGCCGCTCGAGGCCCGCATACACATACGCGCCGACGAGCGCGAACGCGGCGAGCGTGGTCACGGCGAACGCGAGCGCGAGCGTCGCCGCAAGCGAGCGCGGGCGCGTCATGCGTCGTCCTTCGGTTCGAGCACGTAGCCCACGCCGCGCACGGTATGGATCAGCTTGACGGGGAACGCGTCGTCGATCTTCGCGCGCAGGCGCCGGATCGCGACCTCGACGACGTTGGTGTCGCTGTCGAAATTCATGTCCCACACGTACGACGCGATCTGCGTGCGGCTCAGCACCTCGCCCTGCCGGCGCGCGAGCAGCTGCAGCAGCGAGAATTCGCGCGGCGTCAGGTCGATTCGCGTCGCGCCGCGCTTCACGCGGCGGCGCACCACGTCGATTTCCAGATCGCCGACCACCAGGTGTTCGGTCTCGCGCGGCGGCCCGCGACGCGCGAGCGTGCGGATGCGGGCGAGCAGTTCGACGAACGCGAACGGCTTCACGAGGTAGTCGTCGGCGCCGAGTTCGAGGCCGTGCACGCGGTCCTGCACGTCGTCGCGCGCGGTCAGGAACAGCACGGGCGTCGTGTGCGTTTCGCGCAGCCGCTTGAGCACGCCCCAGCCGTCGAGCACGGGCAGCATCACGTCGAGCACGATCACGTCGTAACGCTCTTCCTGCGCGAGCATCAGCCCTTCGGCGCCATCCTTCGCGAGATCGACGCTGAAGCCCGATTCCTCGAGCCCCTTCTTCAGGTACGCGCCCGTCTTCGGTTCGTCTTCGACTATCAGGATGCGCATGGCCGGCTCCGTCGCTTTGGTGGGGACATCCGGCGATGTTACCCGGAAATGGCGACACGGCTTCGCTCCGTGCAAGCGCGGATGGCGTAGATGACAAAACGGTAATCAGACGGTCAGCCTGGCGTGCGGCGCGGCGGGTCGAGCGTGCCCGCCTTCTGGTCGAATGCCTCGAACAGGACGCCAGCCCGGCGAACACGGCCCGGCCCGAGCGGTGGCTTCAAAACGAGCCCTCGACCACGATCGACAGGGCGTTGCTATCCATCAGCGAGTCGACCGCGGTCTTCGAGTGGCAAGGCGTCTCGTCCGCACCTCGCCGCCGGCTATCTTCCGCCGAGCGCGACGTAAAGGGCGACCTGATTCGTGAGGATCGAATAGCGTGCGTTCGCGAGTTCGGCATCGGCGTTGCGGCTCGCCTGCTGCGCGTCGAGCCAGTTTTGCAGCGGAATCGAACCCGCCCGGTACTGCCAGCCGATGCGTTGCTCGCTTTGTCGTGCTGCTTCGAGCGCATCGGCCCATTGTGTGATTTCGGCCTGATAGTCGGCGCGCGCAGCAAGCGCGTTCTCCACATCAGCGAGTGCCTGATAAAACGTCCTGGCGAATGCAACCGCCGCGGCGTCATAGGCTGTTTGTGCCGAACCCACCTGCGCTTTCATCGTCCAGACATTCAGAAACGGCGCCGCGACATCGGCTGCGATCGTGCCGAGCGGGTTTTGCAACAGATTGCGCAATGCGTCGCTCGCGGTACCGGCCGACCCCGTCAACGTGAGGTTGGGGTAGAAACTGGTCCGTACGGCATCCACCCTTGCGAGCGTGCTTCGCGTGCGCAATTCCGCCGCCATGACGTCCGGACGGCGAACGAGCACGGAGGCCGGCACGCCCGCGGCGACGGCGGGCAACGGGGTCGTCAGACGCGCCGAAGGGACGACGAAGACTTCGCCTGGTGGCTGACCGAGCAAGATCGCGAGCGCATTTTGGGTTTGTGTTCGCTGCGCCAGTAGAACACTGCGCGACGCGCGTTGCGACGCGAGCGATTGACGGGCCGCAAGCAGGTCCACTGCCGTAATCGCCCCCGACGCATACCGGACATTCGTCAATGCCAGCGTTTGCTCGCCGTAAAGAATCGATGCGTCGCTCTGTTCGATCTGTTCAGTCAGCAGCGCGAGCAACCAGTAGTCTTGGGCGACCAGGGATGCGACGGTCATCTTGACCGTCCGCTCATCCTGCTCGGTTGCCCGCGCCTCCCAGCGCGATGCATCGGTCGAACTCGCCAGCGAACCCCATAGGTCGACGACGTAGCTAGCCGATGCGAGAAGCGACTTCGAATGCGACACGACGCGCGTGCCACGCAGCGAATGAGAATTCGACAACGCCGCACTCGAGCTGATCAGGGGCAATTGATTTGCGCGGGCGAGATCGACGGCAAATTGCGCCGCGCGCAGATTGACGACGGCGGTCTTGAGATCGTGATTGCCCGCCAATGCGCGCTCGATAAGCCGGTTCAGTTCCGGATCGCCGAACGCGTTCCACCACGGGTCGATATTCGCATCACCGCCGGGGTTCGCTGCCGTGTCCGCCGGCGACGACCTGGACGCGGCGGATTCTGCCTGCCAATGCCGGGGAATCGAGACGTCGGGCCGCGTCCATGTCGTGCGCGTCAACGTCCCGCATGCGGAGACGCCCAGCGACACGATCACCAAGGCGATCGTGCCGAATCGCGACATCGACCTGGACGCTCGAACCGGTCGTAGAACCGTACGTGTCAAAACAGCATGCAGTGAATGAGAGAACGTGTTCATTCGCGGGCCAGTGCTTCTGCCGGGTTGAGGCGCGCGGCCTGACGCGCCGGGAAGTAGCCGAACACGACACCGACGAGCGCGGCACTGGCGAACGCGGTCACGACCGAGTCGGGCGACAGCACCATGTAGAAGCGACTATGAGGCTCGGAAAAAAACCGGATGATCCCGAACGCAAGCGCCACGCCGACCACGCCACCGGCGACGCATAGCCAGACGGACTCGATCAGAAACTGATCGCGAATATCGGAGCGACGAGCGCCGATCGCCATGCGGATGCCGATTTCATGGGTGCGCTCCGTCACCGACACGAGCATGATGTTCATCACGCCGATGCCACCGACAAGCAAGGAAATGCCCGCGATCGACGCAATAAAGAGGCGAAAAGTTTCGTTCGACGCCGTCGCGACCTGAAACAAGGCGTCCGAATTGAAGGTCGTGAAATCGATGGCGCCATGGCGCATCTTCAGAACCTTGTTGATGCCGGCAAGCGCGGCGCTCGAAGGTATGCCGTCGGCGAGCCGGACGGTCACGCTCTGGAGGTTGTACGAGCCGGTCATACGCGACATGACCGAGGTGTACGGCATATAGACTCCCAGCGTACCGGGTGCAAACGACATGGCGTTCGAACCCGCCACGCCGATCACATGGCCCGGCAGATTTCCGACGAGTACCACTTTCCCTATCGGTGAATCGGAGCCGAACAGCGTTTGCCGGGCCTTCTCATCGACGACGACAACCGGAGCGTTCGATTCGACCAGCGACTCGTCGAAAGGGCGGCCTTCGATCATATGGATGCCGTGGACGCGAAAATAGTCGGCGCCCGTGCCATGAACCGTCGCGGATACGTCTTTGTTGCCCACGCGAATCGTTCCTGTGCTCGTCACTTCCGGCGTCACGCTATCAATGTAGCTTTGCGCCTGCAGCGCGTGCACGTCGCCGAGACTCAGCGTATGAATCGAGTTCGCACGCAAGTCGCCGGCCATCCGTCCTGGATAGATGCTGATCGTGTCCGTACCAAACTGCCGTAAATGATCCATGATCGCCCTGCGGCTTCCTTCGCCCCGCGCGACCATGCACGCGACCGACGCAATACCGGCAATAATGCCCAGCATCGTCAGGAATGAGCGCAGACGATGGTTCGCCGCCGAGTGCATGGCAAGCCGGAATGCTTCGATGAGCCGGCCCAATGCGAGCGGCTGCGCATTTTTGCGTCGAAGCAGGACCGCAGGCTCAATGGGCGAGGCAGACGGCACATCGCAGGCGTTCGCCGATCGCGTCGATTCAGGGCGACTGTCTCCGACGATGCGCCCGTCGCGAATCTCGATGATGCGGCGCGCATGCCGGGCGACGTCCATATCGTGCGTGACGATGATGATCGTATGGCCCTGCCCGTTGAGCTCGTGGAACAGCGCCATCAGTTCTTCGCCGCTCTGGCTGTCGAGTGCGCCTGTCGGTTCGTCGGCGAGAATGATGTCGCCGCCGTTGATCAAGGCGCGCGCGATGCTGACCCGCTGCTGTTGACCGCCAGAGAGTTGCATCGGCCGATGGCCGAGGCGGTCACCCAGACCCAAGCGCTCGAGAAGCTTCCTTGCTCGTCCGCGTCTTTGTTCCGCGTCGAGGCCCGCATAGACGGCAGGCGCTTCGACGTTGGCGAGTGCGGTCAGATCGTTCAGCAACTGATAGCGCTGGAATACGAAGCCGAAATGCTCGCGACGCAACTGCGCGAGCGCGTCCGCGTCGAGCGACTGCGTCTCGACTCCGGCGATCCGGTAAGTACCGGACGTCGGCGTGTCGAGACAACCGAGGATATTCATCAACGTCGATTTTCCCGAACCCGATGCGCCGACGATGGCCACCATCTCACCTCGCTCGATGCGCAGACCGATCTGGTGCAGGACGGTAAGCGCCGCCTCGCCGGCGCCATAGGTGTGGCTCACATTATCGAGTTCGATCAGCGCCGGATTCGACGTCCGTGCGTGTGGCGTGGACATTCCGTTACCCTGCCATGCCGTAAGGGTCACGCGGCCCCGCGCCGGAAGACTGACCGACGACGATACGATCGCCCGCCCCCAGGCCGCTGACGATCTGCACGACGGTGTCGTTGGCAATGCCGGTCCGTACCATCCGGCTCGTGACGGTGCCGTCGGCCGCCAGCACCCGCACCATCGCGCGCCCGTCGCGCGGCGGTGCGGTCAGTGCAGCGACCGGCAGGACCGCCACGTGTCGCGCCCGCGCAAGCACGACCGACACCTGTGCCGTCATCGAAATGCGAAGTCGATGATCGGGATTCGGCATATCGAGCCGGCCGTTGTAATAGATGGCCGTATTCGTCGCCGACGAAGTGGTCGTGGGACTGGTTGTCGTGTCGGTCATGATCGAGTCCGGCGCGGGCTCGATGGCTTTTAGCGTGGTTTCATATCGATGCGACGGGTCGCCGAGAATCGTGAAATAGGCGGGCAGGCCAGGCCTGAGCCGCACGACGTCGGCCTCCGAGATTTGCGCCTTGACCTGGATCGTGTCGAGGCGCGCGATCTTCACTAGATTCGGCGTCGTCTGATTGGCGTTGACGGTTTGGCCCTCTACCGCGAGGACGGCAACAACTTCCCCGTCGCTCGGGGCGACAATGCGCGTGTAGCCGAGCGTGACGCGCGCGGTGTCCACGTTGACCTGCGCTACCTTCATCTGGGCATGACTCGTTTCGACATTCGCGCGAGCCACGTCGAAGGCTGCCTGTGCCGTTTCCAAATCGGCATGCGCGCCGGCGTCATGTTCAGCCAGTTCCTTCTGCCGTCCCAGCGCGAGCCTGGCCTGGACAAGCGACGCCTCGCTCGAATGCACTGCGGCCACCGCGCTTTGCAATTGCGCCCGAGCCGTGTCCAATGCGTAGATCTGTGGCTGCGAGTCGATTTCCGCGATCAGTTGACCTTTCCTGACATGATCGCCGAGCGCCACGTGCATCGACTTGATCTGGCCGTTGACCTGCGCGCCGACGCTAACGAGATCCGCCGCGCGGATCGTTCCCACGGCCTCGACGGTGGACTCGATGTCCTGATACGAAACCTGGGCGGTAACGTATTGAATATTTGGCTTGTCGTGCCGTGTATATCTATATGCGACGACAGCCGCTGCGGTAATCGCGAAAGCCAAGATGAAATACTGAATAATTTTCTTGTTCACGCCCCATCTGCCTTATTCTGCGAAGCCTTCGCTCTCTCGCTCGTTGTTGTCTCGCCTCCGAATTCCCGGATCGACACAGCGTCAACGGTCAATTCAGATTTCCGCATTGGCCGTCAACTTCGATCCGAATGCCATGGTAACCCGCGAAAACTGGAATAATTTTGCTTTTTCGTTCCCGCAAGGGGAGCAGCAGTGAGTGGTGGCATCAATGCGTCGGCGTAAAAACGGTATGAGATTCCACATGCGACGCCTGTATTAATTTAAAAATAGCTCAGTGAAATAGCGAATCTGTCGGCCCCTATGGTCACGTATCCAGAGTCGACTACAGCCACGGACGGGCTCGCTCCTCCCGTATCGAACAGCAAGACACGAACGTAGCATCGAGCACGAATTCGTAAAGATATTGAAAGACAATACGGTGCACGATTAGCAATATCGGGATCACGAAGGTTTGCAGCCAGTCGTCCAGCGCAGTGCCGACGCGCTCGTACGCGTCGTCGAAGCCGAAGCCCTCGGGGCAATCCGGCGAAGCATCGGTTTCGATCGACCCGCCGAATGCCGGGTGCAACGCCCGCGCGTTCGCGGCCTCGATCGATGCGATGCCGAGCCACGGCCGACGAGGCCACCGAATGCACCTCAATAAAAGTCAGCCCGCCTACCTGCGGCACGGACCCATCTGCGTGCGTGTTCCGAAGGCCCGACCTGCTTGCGTGCAACGTCCCAACGCTGCCGGGATGACACTTTCACGCTCGCGGCGTGACGGTGTCGGTTCGGGACCGCATTGATTTATTGACGCGCACCGCGCGCAAACGATTGCGCACAAGACGAAAGCAAAACGTTTATGTACCATTCAGATAATAAGGATCACTTCCAGATACGAACACGAACCGTGTCTGACACATGGATTTCATTATGTACTTAAGACGGGCGTGAAACGGGACGCTCGTCGCCCCGCGCCCATGTGGGAGCTTCCGCGCCTCCACCGCCTGGTTATTGCACATACCGCCTGCCCCATTGCTTCGAGCGTGACCGAAATCGGCGCGCTCGTCCGTCGCTCGATCGTCGACACACACGCGAACGCGATTGCCCTGCATTGCGCAGACCATTTCCATGAGCACCGACGTAGCACCCTTCAACGCAAGACCATGCCGCTAGTCAGACCGAGGTTTTCAACGCAATTGTCGCTACTCAGGGCACTTGCCGCAGTGTTGTGCGCGTCGCTGGTCGCAATCGTCTGGTTAATGGCCAGTTGCACCGAAGGCCAGCGGATCGCATCCGCCAGGCAGCGCGCGAGCGACGCGTGCGAGGCGATTGCTTCCCACTACACCCTGTCCTTACCGCACGCGACGGAGCCGAACGTTCAACTGTTGCACGACGTGCTCAACGCAGCCCTTGCCGCATCCGCGGGTATCGAGGGAGGGTTCTGGCGGGCTGGCGCGTCGTATTCCGCGCCGCCGGCGAGTGCGCCCGGGCATGCTGGTGGATTCCTGGCCTACGCGTTTCCCTCTTACCCCGGCAGCGGCATCAAACGCGACATTCCGGAAGCGGAAACGCCGCTGATCCTGAGCGCACTCTCCGCTGCTTCCACCGCCGTTCGTACTGCCGCCGAGATAGTCGGACGACGCCGCGAGGCAGTCATCGCGACCGCGTGCCCCGTGAACGGACATACCGGGCTCTATGCGTGGACCCTCGTGCGCGCGCAATCGATGCTGGTCCACCAAGGCGACACCATCGTATCGACGTTCGCCGTCGTTCTGGCGGTGCTGTTCGCCGTTTCCCTGTATCTCGCATTCGCCTTGTGCGCATGGCGCGACAAATTCGAGCGGCTCGACACCGCGCTCTCGAACGACGACGCCGATTCGATCGGCAGCATCTCCTGCCCGGGCGAACCGGAGCTCGATCGAATCGCGCATGCATTCAACCGCTGGATTGCGCGTACCCGCGACGCTCGCGAACAGGCGAGCGAACTGGAAACCCGCCTCGCTCACGCGCATCGTGTCGCGCTGCTCGGCACACTGGCCGCCGAGGTTGCGCATGAAATCCGCAATCCGGCCGGCGCGATGCGCTTGAAAGCCGAGAACGCGCTGGCCGGCGATGCCTCCCGGCAGCAATCGGCGCTGCGCTCGATACTCGGCCAGATCGAGCGCATCGAAATCCAGGTGTCGAGGCTGCTGGCGCTCACCCAGCCCGTTACGCCGCGCATCGAGCCGGTCGATCCGGGCACGTGGCTCCCGGAAAGCGTGCAGACGCATGACGAGCTCGCGCGCAGCAAGGACGTCGCGTTGACGGTGGCCTGCACTATGCCGACAGCACCCACCGGGGAAACGACCGATCGCCCCGTTTTCGATCCCGCCCAGATGCGTCGTGCGCTCGACAATCTGATCGTCAATTCGCTGGCGCACGTTCGACCGGGCGGCACGATTCACATCGAAGCCAGCCGTCGCGCTTCGCCATGCGGCATGCGCTTCGTGCTCCAAGTCGCCGACGACGGCCCCGGCGTGACCGAAGCCGAGCGCGCGCGCATCTTCGAACCTTTCGTCAGTGCGCGGCCCGGCGGCTGCGGGCTGGGTCTCACCCTGGTTCGAGAGATCGCGGCGTCGCACGGCGGCAACGCCTATCACGCCGCCACCCCTACTGCCTGCTTTGTCATCGATATCCCATGGCGACCATCCTGCTGATCGACGACGACGATGCCTTCCGCGAAGGATTGTCCGAAACCCTGACCGATCTCGGTCACGAAACCCTATGCGCCGGCACGGGCGAGCACGCGCTCGCCCGCATCGAGCGAGGTCTGCAACCCGCCTGCATATTCCTCGACGTCCGGCTGCCCGACATGGACGGAATAGCCGTGCTCGAGAAACTGCGGCGCGTCGACCGACTCGCGACAGTACCCGTCGTGGTATTGACCGCCTATGCCCGTAGCGGCAACACGATCGCCGCGATGCGCCTGGGCGCGTTCGACCATCTGGCGAAGCCGGTCGGCCGCGACGATATCGCGTGCCTGCTCGAGCGCATCTTCGCGGCGCATTCTCCGTCCGACGCCGTTGCCCATGCGCACGCGAACGTCGACACATTCGACGAGCCTGTCGGTGCGGAGCCGCGCTTGCTCGGCATCAGCGCGGCGATGCGCGAAGTACAAAAATGTATCGGCCGCGCGGCAGCGTCGGACGCGACCGTTCTCATCACCGGGGAAACGGGAACCGGCAAGGAAGTCGCGGCCAGGGTGCTCCACGTCGAGTCGTCGCGTAGCGGCCGCCCGTTCGTTGCCGTCAATTGCGCGGCGATTCCTCACGAGCTTCTCGAAAGCGAGCTCTTCGGCCATTGCAAAGGCGCTTTCACGGGCGCCACGGCCGCACGGACGGGCCGAATCGTCGAAGCCGATGGCGGCACACTATTTCTGGATGAAGTCGGCGACATGGCGACCTGCATGCAGGCCAAGCTGCTGCGCGTGCTGCAGGATCAGCAAGTCACCCCGCTCGGCGTCAACCGGTCCATTTCGGTAAACGTCCGCGTGATTGCGGCAACCCACCGGGATCTGCGAACCATGGTCGCGAACGGAACGTTTCGCGAAGATCTGCTTTACCGACTCAACGTCATCCCCATTCATCTGCCGCCGCTGCGCGAGCGGCTGGCCGATATCCTGCCGCTCGCCGTTCATTTTCTCGACACGACGTCGAACTCGACTACGACGAAGCGGCTGTCCGTGCAGGCGGAGCGCCGCCTGCTCGCGTATGCGTGGCCGGGCAACGTACGCGAGTTGCGCAACGCGATCGCTCGCGTGAATGCGCTCGCGCCCGGCGCCGTCGTCACCGGATGCGATCTCGCGTTCCTCGACGAACCGAGTGTTCCGTCGCGCGGCGCGCTGCTGCCGGCGGCGATGCTCAATCGTCCGCTATCGGAGGCCCTCGCCGCCGTCGAGCGCGAGATGATCCTGCGCACGCTGTCACTCACCGGCGACAATCGCGCGGAAGCGGCGAAGCGGCTCGGCATCAGCCGCCAGTCGCTGTACACGCGCATGGCGAACCTCGATATCGGCTAGCGTCGGATTGCCGGACATACGGGTCCGGGCGCGTCGACACGCTCGCTGCCGCACCGCCGGCAAAGCCGTGTCGCCCGGCGCTACAGTGCTTCAGCGCGTCCAAGCTGAAAAACCGAGACGACCTCCACCAGTTCCCGTGACTGCTGGCGCAGATTGATCGCGGCCGCCGCCGTTTGCTCGACCAACGCGGCGTTTTGCTGCGTCGTGCGTTCCATCTGGCCGACGGCTTCGCCGATCTGGGCCACGCCGAGCGATTGCTCGGTGCTCGCGGCGCTGATTTCGCTCATCGTCTCGGTGACGCGACGAATCGAGTTCACGACTTCCGTCATCGCCACCCACGCGCGCTCGACTTCCGTCGAGCCTTGAGCGACGCGCCCCACGCTCGAGCCGATGAGCTTCTTGATCTCCCTGGCCGCATCGGCGGAACGTCCGGCCAGGCTGCGCACTTCGCTGGCCACCACCGCGAAGCCTCTGCCCTGCTCGCCGGCGCGCGCGGCCTCCACCGCGGCATTCAAGGCCAGGATGTTCGTCTGAAAGGCAATGCTGTCGATGACACCCGTGATGTCCGAGATCTGGCGGGAACTGTCGTTGATGCCCTTCATGGTTTCCACGACCTGATTGATCACTTCGCCGCATTGCGCGGTCACCGTGGACGCATTCATCGCCAATTGATTCGCTTCGTGAGCGTTGTCGGCGTTCCGTGCGACGGTGGAACTCAGTTCCTCCATGGAGGCGGCGGTTTGCTCGAGCGCGCTGGCCTGGCTCTCCGTGCGGGAACTGAGATCGTCGTTGCCCTGCGCGATTTCGGCGCTCGCCGCCGCGAGGTTATCCGAGCCGCGGCGCACGTTGGACACCACGCGAAGCAGTGCAGCCTGCATGTCATGCAAGCTGCCGAGCACTTGGCCGAGTTCGTCCGTGCCATGAACGTCGACACGAACGCTCAGGTCGCCTCTGGCCACGCGATGCGCGACGTCCGTCGCGCGCATGAGCGGCCGGGTAATACTGCGGGTGATCAGCCATCCGCATACCACGCTCAGCAGCATGCCGACCATGCCGAACGCGATCATCAGCGTGCGCCCGAATCGATAATTCGCGTCGATCTCGGCCGCGAGTCCGTCGATTTCTTCGCGCTGGTACTTCACCAGCGCGTCGACCTTTTCGACAAGTTGCCGCGCGGTCGGTATGAACTGCTGTTCGAGCAACTGGTCGGCCTGTTCCGCGTGTCCTTCCTTCTTCAGCGCATAGATCTGATCCCGGATCGCGAGGAAGCGCTTGCGTTGCTCGCCGATGGCGGCGAACAAGCGCTTTTCCGCGTCCGACGTCATCAATGCCTCGATGGCCGTCTGCTTCGCCGCGGACACTTTCGATGCGGCAATGGCTTCGTCGTTGAAATAGTTGGCCAGCCCCGGATCGGCGCTCTTGGCAATCGCGGTAGTACGCGTAACCGCGACGCTGATTTGCCGGGACCAGTCATTGACCAGCCGCTCGGTCTGCAACGGCCTGGCAACCATGTCGCGGGTGGCCTGGGCAACGGAAGACAGACGCGCCAGTCCGATGACGATCCCGATCAACGACATCGCCAATACCATCGCAAAACCGAGCCCCAGCCGCTTGCCGATGTTCAACTTCGAAATAACGGTCAACATACCTGTCACTTGTTTGTGTTGTTGAAGAAATGGATGAATTGCAGATACGTGACTCGCAAGCGTATGTCGCGACATGCCGAAGCAAGACCATTTCTACTGCATCAAAAGATCAACATGTTCTCGGCGATCGCGTGCTTCAACTCCTTCAGAACGAGCGCGAGAAGACGAGATACCTGCATGTCGACCTCGTCGCCCTCGAAGGTAACGAGGGCCCGCACCCTGTTGCCTTCGATACCGCCGAGCCAGTCGAGGTCTTGCGGGCGCGTCGACCACACCAGCAACGGCACGCCTCGCGGCAATCGACTCGATCGGCAATCCGCGCGCGTGTTCGCCGCATTGGGACCGTCACCCGACATGAGCGACTCGCTCCATGCACGGTGGGCATCGACGGGATCGTCGATCTGGAGAAGCGCGACTTCCGGCATCGCCGAGAAGCAGGCGACGGCCGCCGAAACCGCGGCCGCGCCGGGGCTCGGATCGATGACGACACACACGCGGGCCCGCTCCGAAGGCGGTAACAGCCAATTCCACGTCGACGCGGCCGACGATATCGTGTCCAGTTTCCTTGCACTCATTGCGATCTCACCTCGCCTGTCGTCGAAACAGTCTCGGCCGCACCCGGCGAAGCCATCGCCCGGCGGTGCGGGGTTCTCTCGATGCGCTGCCTTATCGGAGATTCAACATTGATCGACAGCCGCGCAATGCCATCAAGCTCAGCACGCCGAGCAACATCAGGTAAAACGCCGGCGATGCCAGATTGCCGGTCTGATGGATCAACGAGGCGACGATCAGCGGCGCGAAACCGCCGAACAGCGTGACGCCGATGTTGTAGCTGATGGCCATGCCCGTCGCCCGGGTTTCCGTCGGAAATACTTCCGCCATCAGCGCGGGCAGCGCGCCAAAATAGACCGCCTTCAGCGTCCCGATCCAGGCCATCATCGCGATGAGCCGTCCCAGATCGGGATGCGCCCCCAGCAATTTGAAAACCGGATAAATGGTCAGAATGAACGCGATCCCGGCCCAGATCATCAGCCTGACGCGGCCGATCCTGTCCGAGAGATAGCCGACGAACGGCGTCACGAACGTCAGGATGGCGCCGGTCAACATCGTTGCAATGAAGCCGAAACTGGCGGGCAGATGAAGTTCACGCACCGCGTAGGTCGGAATATAAAGAATGACGTAACTGGCGCCGGTGGAAAGGACGAGCGTACCGATCGCCAACAACATTCTGGTTTTCTGCTTGACGAACACTTCTCGTACCGGGAACGATGCGGGCCTTTCGCGCCTCGCGCCATCGGCCTCATGCACGTGCTTTCGCAAGTACAGGCCGACGGGGCCGATCAACACACCGAAGAGAAACGGGATGCGCCAGCCCCATGCGTCGATCGCATCTCCGTCGAGGGTCAAGGTCAGGAGAACGCCAAAACCGGCCGCGAGCATATAGCTCAACCCCTGACTCGCGAACTGGAAGCTGGCGAACAATCCCTTGCGTTCGGGACACTGTTCCACCAGGAACGCAGTGGTACTGCCGAACTCGCCGCCCGCGGAAAAGCCCTGAAGCAGTCGAGCGCAGATGACCAGAATCGGTGCGATCACGCCGAGCGACGCGTAACTCGGCGTCAGTGCGATCGTCGTCGTGCCGACCATCATCGTCACGATCGACACCATCATCGATGCCTTGCGGCCGCGACGATCCGCATACGAGCCCAGCACGAGCGCTCCGATCGGCCGGGCCAAATACGAGATCGCGAACGTCCCGAACGTCAGAAGAAGGGATACCCCGCTGCTCGATGCCGGAAAGAAAGCCTTTGAAATCGAGATTGCGAAGAATCCGTAAATCAGTATGTCGAACCACTCCAAGGAATTGCCGACGGTTGCGGCGGACACCAGCCGCAACACGTTTGGCCCCTGTTCTCTTGTCGGCGCGGCATCCACCATTTCCATAGTACGCATCTCATTCTCCGTTAACTGACGATAACAAGTGCATTAAAAACGGGCGTCTCATGCCTAGGCGACAAGCGCTCCTTCCTTGCGCCGATCCCGGACGGCGGATGCCGACTCCCCGAGATCCCAAAATATGCCGGCCATGATCTGCAGCGCTTCGCGCGCGACACTTCCAAGCAGGTGTTCGTTCGGGGCATGCTGGGAGCAGGCGCCGTATGAGTGCGGAATCCAGACCGTCGGAAGGCCCAGCACCTCGGAAAAGACGTCGTTGGGCAGCGACCCGCCAAGATTGGGCAGCAAATCCGGCTGCTTGCCGGTCGTCCGCTCGATCGAATCGAGCGCCCATGCGACCCACGGATCTTCCGGCGGCAGGCGCGTGGCGCCCATCCGCTCGCCGATGGCCACCTCGACCCGATCGAACCCGCATGCGTCGAGGTGATGCCGCAGAACTTCTTCGATACGCTCGCAATCCGTACCGACGACGTATCTGAGTTGGCAATGCGCGAGCGCAACGGGCGGAATCGCGCCGATCGGGCTGGTCGGGTTGCCGGTGGTAAAGGCCAGGACTTCCAGCGTGTTCCATGCATAGACGCGCTCCGGCGTGGTCAAGCCAGGTTCGCCCCAATTGGCATCGACGTGGGGATCGTTGGGTCCGCCACCCACGGCAATATTTTTCAGCGCAGTCCGCACCGCATCCGGAATATGCGTAGGCAACAGCGCGTCGACGAGGATCCGCCCGCGCCCGTCGACGAGTGACGAGATCGCGTTGGCGAGCACGGTGCCGGCATTGCCGAGCGCCCCGCCCCAGTTTCCGGAATGATGTGCGCCCGACCGGAGCCGGACGGAAAGCGTGAAGTTGACGAACCCGCGCGCCCCGAGAAAAACGCAAGGGACGTTCGATCTGGCGCGGGGGCCATCCGAAGCGATCAGAATGTCGGCGGCGAGAAGATCCTTGTTCTGCTCGCAGACCGCGCGTAGCCCGGGCGACCCCGTTTCTTCCCCCATCTCGAGCAGCAGCGTCGCATTGAAACCCAGGCGTCGATTCCTGGCCTCGACGACTTGCTCCAGCGCGGCCAGGTTGATCGTGTGTTGCCCTTTGTTGTCCGCGGTGCCCCGCCCAAACCATCGGTCTCCTTCGACCGTGACGTTCCATGGCGACATCTGATCCTGCCACTGTCCGTCATGGCCACGGACGACATCACCGTGCCCGTACATCAGGATCGTCGGAAGCGAGGGGTCCTCCATACGCGTCGCAATAAAAAACGGCGCGCTCCCCGCAACCGGGTTCTCGACGATACGAGACTCGAAACCCATACGGTCGATCGACGGCGCGATCTCGTCGACGAGGTAGGCTCGAAGCTCGCTTGCCCTTCCGGAATCCTGACTTTCCGTCATCATGTGGACGCGTCGCGCGAGATCTTTCAGGAAGCTTCCCGAATCGAAAT